>NZ_JAWOWP010000017.1:0-105731 GCF_033340555.1 Vibrio sp. 1069 | reverse complement strand
GCCGCCAGCGTTCAATCTGAGCCATGATCAAACTCTTCAATTTAAGATTTTGTTCGGCTCAATGAATACTGAACATTCCTTTCGCTAATAAATAGCAGAAGTAATGTTTGAATTGACTGTGCTGAATCTTTCGATTCAATGGTCACTTCGTATCATTGAAACCTAATTTTAAGCCTAAGCTTCTAATTGGATTATCATCAACGAGTGCCCACACAGATTGATAGGTCTATATTTTTAAAGAGCACACTTCGAAGTTCTCTTCAAAGTGGACGGCTATTTTAGCTAGATAACTTATCGTGTCAAACACTTTTTTAAGTTATTTATCTGCGAGTTAATTTTAACTCACTAACCGTAGTTGTTTAGGTTCCGCTTCACTTGCTTTCCCGTGACAACGGAGGCGAATTATAGGGAGTTCATTAAAGAACACAAGTGCATTTTTTAAAAAAACTCACCTTTTTAGTTTATTCGTATAGAAAACAGACAAAAGACTCTAAAAAACTATAGAAAAGGGGCCAAACGGCCCCTTTAGTGTGATTTTTATCTCAATTTTACTGTATCCATACAATTATTGATGAGCACAAATTTGGTCATTAGTAACAATTAGCTGCACTGTCTTGTCTGGAACGATTTCACCAGACAGAATTGATTTGGCTAACGGATTCTCGACATTCTGCTGAATTGCACGTTTTAAAGGACGCGCACCATACACAGGATCGAAACCAACTTGAGCGATCAAATCGAGCGCTTTGTCGGAAACTTCTAGTTGATAGCCTTTCTCCTCTAGTCGTTTCGCCAAACGTTCCAATTGAATAGAAGCAATGGACTTAATGTGTTCTTGACCAAGTGGATGGAACACCACGATTTCGTCAACACGGTTCAAGAACTCTGGGCGGAAGTGTTTGCTAACCACATCCATCACTTCACTCTTGATACCTTGATAGTCTAATGTTGCGAAATTCTCTTGGATACGAGATGAACCCAAGTTAGATGTCATGATCACAACCGTATTACGGAAGTCAACAGTACGACCTTGACCATCCGTTAAACGCCCATCATCGAGAACTTGCAGCAGAATGTTAAATACATCCGGATGCGCTTTCTCTACTTCGTCTAACAAAATTACCGAATACGGCTTGCGACGAACCGCTTCCGTTAAGTAACCACCCTCTTCATATCCGACATAGCCTGGAGGCGCACCCACCAATCTTGCCACTGAGTGTTTCTCCATGAACTCAGACATATCGATACGGACCATCGCATCTTCGCTGTCGAACATAAAGCTCGCAAGTGTCTTACAAAGCTCTGTTTTACCCACACCAGTTGGACCTAAGAATAAGAAGGAGCCAATTGGTCGGTTTGGATCAGAAAGCCCAGCTCGACTACGACGAATGGCATTCGATACAACAGAGACCGCTTCGCTTTGCCCTACCACACGATTATGCAGCACGTCTTCCATACGAAGTAGTTTCTCTTTTTCCGCTTCTAGCATCTTGGATACCGGAATGCCGGTTTGCTTAGAAAGTACTTCTGCAATCTCGTTGTCGGTTACTTTATTACGCAATAGCGTCATTTCCTGCATTTCAGCTTGGGTTGCAAGATCTAACTGCTTCTCAAGTTCAGGAATACGACCATATTGAAGCTCCGACATACGGTTTAGATCGCCAGCACGGCGAGCAAACTCCATGTCCATACGAGCTTGTTCAAGCTCAGACTTAATATGTTGAGTGCCAGAAAGAGCTGCTTTTTCTGTATTCCAAACCTCTTCTAGCTCAGCATACTCTCGCTCTTTTTCATTGAGTTCTTCATTAAGCGCTTTCAAACGCTTTTCACTCGCTTCATCGTGCTCGTTACTTAGTGCTTGTTGCTCAATTTTGAGTTGGATAATTTTACGCTCAAGCTTATCCAAGGACTCTGGCTTAGAGTCAATTTGTAAACGAATGCTTGAAGCCGCTTCGTCGATTAAGTCGATCGCTTTATCCGGCAACTGACGGTCGGAGACATAGCGATGTGACAAGCTCGCCGCAGCAACAATCGCTGGGTCAGTAATTTCGACGTGATGATGAAGCTCATAACGCTCCTTCAAGCCACGTAAAATCGCCACGGTATCCTCAACGGTCGGCTCATCCACCAGCACTTTTTGGAAACGACGTTCTAATGCTGCATCTTTTTCGATGTACTGACGATATTCATCCAATGTTGTTGCGCCAACACAGTGCAGCTCACCACGAGCTAATGCCGGTTTTAGCATGTTGCCCGCATCCATTGAGCCTTCACCTTTACCAGCGCCGACCATAGTGTGTAGCTCATCAATGAAGAGGATGACGTTGCCTTCTTCTTTAGCAAGTTCATTCAATACTGATTTTAAACGCTCTTCAAATTCACCACGGTATTTAGCACCAGCAACCAGTGCGCCCATATCCAGTGATAGCACACGGCGACCACGCAGACCTTCAGGTACTTCATTGTTAACTATGCGCTGCGCTAAGCCTTCAACAATTGCTGTCTTACCTACGCCTGGTTCACCGATAATCACTGGGTTGTTTTTAGTACGACGCTGCAATACTTGGATAGTACGACGGATTTCATCATCACGACCGATAACAGGATCTAATTTACCTTGCTCTGCACGCTCGGTAAGGTCTATGGTGAACTTTTCCAATGCTTGGCGAAGCTCTTCTGCATTCGGGTCATTGACCTTTTGACCACCTCTGATCTTTTCGATTGCCTGGCTGACTTTTTGCTCTGTTAAACCGATCTCTTTGAGTAATTGCCCCAATGGTCCGCGGTCTTCTAAAGCGGCAAGCAGGAAGACTTCAGACGAGATATAGGAGTCTTGACGCTTTTGCGCCACTTTGTCACACAGGTTAAACAATGTGCCCATCGAGCTAGAGAGCTGAACATCCCCACCGATGCCACTGACTTTTGGTAATCGATCTAACATTTCACTCAATTTAGAGCGTAAATGCGTTACGTCCACATCCAGCATAGTAAGCAATGGACGAATTGGACTGCCATTTTGATCAAGCAAAGCCACCATGAGGTGAACTGGCTCGATATATTGATGATCGCGCCCTAACGCTAGTGATTGAGCATCAGAGATAGCGATTTGAAACTTACTTGTGAATCGATCAAGACGCATATCTACCTTCCTAACCTCAACTAAAGGAAATTCTTTTGACAGTTAGAAAGATGGATACTCGGGTGGGGAATTTCAAGGGAGTGAATGAATAAAGATAGCTTTGCAAAAATAGTAGTATGCATCTTAGCACTTTGGTGCTTATAGCTAGTCTTCGATCCAAATAAAGGTTGCTTGTCGACCAGTCTTACCATCACGGCGATAAGAGTAAAAAGAGGCTTTATCTTGGTAAGTACAAAGTCCAGAATCAAACACTTGTGTCACACCAGCCCGGTTTAGACGTTGCGTTGCCAGCACCGACATGTCAGCAAACCATTTACCGCCGATATCGCGTGGAGCAAATGCTTGATTCGCCTGTGAATCAAAATCAACAAAAGCTTGCAGAACATCTTCACCCACTTCGAAGGCTTGAGGGCCAATGGCGGGGCCAAGCCACGCTATCACTTCACCAGAAAACAACGCTAACGCATTTTCGACAATGCCATTTGCTAAGCCGCGCCAACCTGCGTGAACAGCGGCTACTTGCGTACCTTGTGTATTAGTCAATAATACAGGTAAACAATCGGCGGTCATCGCTGAACAAACAACATGGCTTGAAGAAGTAAATACACCATCCGCATCAAGCACCTGTGTTGTTGGTTCATTTGCTTGAGCCACAACGGTTGAATGCGTTTGGTTTAACCAGATTGGCGCATTTGGCATGCTTGCCTGTTGCGCCAACCAAGCTCGGTTCTTCTCTACTAAAGACAAATCATCCCCAACGTGAGTACCTAAATTTAGCCCTTGGTAAGGGCCTGTCGAAAATCCGCCTATGCGTGTTGAGGCGAAAGCTTTGACATTTTTAGGCGCTGGCCAGTTCGGAATGATCGTCTTCATATTAGAATTCTTCCGGTAAGCCGTGCTCTTCTGTATCTTGACGAAGCGCTTCAGTCATCACAACCATGTCATCAGGCACTGGAGCATGAAACTCAAGAACTTCGCCCGTAATTGGGTGCTCAAAGCGCAGCATTACTGCGTGCAATGCTTGGCGATCGAAGCCCCGGATCATTGCCGTTAGCTCTTCAGACGCACCTGTCGGGATGCGAGCACGTCCACCATATGCAATATCACCGAGCAGCGGATGCTGAAGATAAGACATGTGCACACGAATCTGGTGCGTACGACCCGTTTCTAGACGCAAACGAATACGCGTGTGTTCGCGGAAGCGTTCAGCAACACGGTAGTGCGTTACTGCTGGTTTGCCCATTGGTGCCACCGCCATAAGCGTGCGCTTAGTAGAGTGACGACCAATAGGTTGATCCACTTTACCGCCCGCAGTCATACGACCAATAGCGATCGCTTCGTACTCACGAGTAATATTACGTTTTTGCAGTGCGCGAACCAGACGAGTTTGTGCAGGAACGGTTTTCGCCACCACCATCAAACCCGTTGTGTCTTTATCCAAACGGTGCACGATACCTGCACGAGGTACTTCTGCAATATCAGGGTAATGATGCAACAACGCATTAAGCACAGTGCCATCAGGCGTACCAGCGCCCGGATGAACCACAAAGTCACGAGGTTTGTTGATAACGATAATATCTTCATCTTCATAGACGATATCTAGCGGGATATCTTGCGCTTCCCAGCGTTCTTCATCTTCTAACTCGGCTTGCAATGTAATTTCCTCGCCACCCATTACTTTGGTACGAGGTTTAGTGACAACTTCACCATCAACTTGAACTTTCCCATCAAGCAGCCACTCTTTTAGGCGCGAGCGAGAGAAGTCCGCGAATAATTCGGCGATAGCTTGGTCTAAACGTTGACCTAACTGGCTATCTTTTACGGTATTTGTTAATACAATCTGCTGAGCCATATCGAACTTTTTTAAAAACTGTGAGACTAATGCTCACGACTGTGAAAAAATAGACTATTACGTCATTGTATCTGTTACTGGAAAGAAAGTAACGGCAGCTTAAGAAATATTTAGATTCAAGGAACAGACTCCTGATATGAAACGTCAGACTTTAACAGGCCTTTTAGCGGTATCCCTTCTGTTTGGATGTGCAAGCAAAGAAGAAATCGTTCCTGATGTGCCGCCTTCGGAACTGTATGCAGACGCACAGATTTCTCTTCAAAGTGGTAATTGGCTTTCTGCAATTGAGAAACTGGAAGCATTAGACTCACGTTACCCATTCGGTGCCTACTCTGAACAGGTGCAGCTTGACCTAATCTATGCGTACTACAAAAACGACGACCTTGCTTTGGGCTTGGCAACCATTTCTCGCTTTATGCGTTTAAACCCAACCCATGAAAAGATGGATTGGGTGCTGTACATGCGAGGTCTAAGCCACATGGCGCAAGATCGTAACTTTATGCATGATTTATTCAGCGTAGATCGAAGCGATCGCGATCCTGAACCGGTAAAAAAAGCGTTTGATGACTTCAAAAAACTACTTCAACGTTACCCGAATAGCCCATATGCAGAAGATTCACAAAAACGTATGGTCGCGCTGAAAAACCGTCTAGCGAACTATGATTTAGCGACTGCTGACTTCTACCTTCGCCGTGAAGCTTGGGTCGCTGCTATTAATCGCAGCCAAGAGCTACAAAAAGCGTATCCAGACACAGAAGCTGCACGTAAGTCACTGACTATCCAGCTAGAGGCCTACAAGCAACTTGGTTTGGAAGACGCCGTAGCAAGAACTGAAAAGCTTATAGAGCTCAACCCTGTGAAGTAATTGAACTTGCTTTAAACTGAACCGCCACCGTTTTTACCGTGGCGGTTTTTTATTACTCTCAATAGTGTATTCAGCCCTTTCTTGATGATCTTCCTAGCTCCACATATGCTTAAAGTTCTCCTCCCCCCTTTATAAAAAGGATGTGAACGTGACGATATCTAAGCTTTGCGCAGTTATGCTGCTCCTATTGTCTGCTTCCGTTTGCGCACTGCAAATCTCGCCGCTCAAACAGCCTCCTTATACTGGGGACCTCGACGTCATCAAGGAGAAGAATGTACTGCGCGTCTTAGTTTCTGCTGATTTAGGCTTTTACTACATTGAGGGCGGCACACCAAAAGGCATAGGCGCGGAATTGCTGGCGCATTTCGAAAAAGACCTTCGTAAACTCAAACCAAAGCTTAACGTACAAATTATTCCTGTTGCCCGCGACCAGCTACTGCCAGCCTTAGAAAACGGTTCAGGTGACTTAGTTGTCGCCAACCTGACTATTACCGACACGCGCAAACAGAAAGTGGAGTTCAGTTCACCCATTCTCACTGACATTCAAGAGTGGGTAGTGACAAACAAAAGCACACCAACGATGACGAAAATCGAACAACTGAGCGGCAAAGAGATTTGGGTGCGCGCCAGCTCTAGCTACTTTGAAAGCATTCAGACACTAAATAAGAAACTAAACAAAAAAGGCTTACCGCCTGTTATCGTGCACTTTATTGAAGAAACACTTCAAGATTATGAGCTGGTCGGAATGCTCAACAATGGTTACGTCAAAGCCATTGTTCTCGATAGCCATAAAGCCAAGCTTTGGCTGAAAGTGATGGATGATATTCGGGTTCACAAAAAAATCCCTATCCGCAAAAATGGCAAAATTGCTTGGGCAATGCGAGAAAATAGTCCCAAATTAAAAGCCGTCGTGAATAAGTTCATCCAGAAGTCTCGCTCTGGGACACTACTCGGTAACGTTATTTACAGTAAATACATCGATAACACGGGATGGTTGAACAGAGCTCTTAACCCTAAGAAAATTGCTCAACTAGAAAAACTCGCAGCGCTATTTTCACGCTATGGTGAGAAATACGATATCGACTATTTACTGATCGCTGCAATCGCTTACAAGGAATCAGGATTTAATAACGACCTAGTTGGAAGCCGAGGTGCCGTTGGCATAATGCAAGTCCTACCCAGCACCGCTCAAGATCCGAATATCAATATCAAAAATGTTCGACAATTAGAAAACAACATTCATGCTGGAGTGAAATACTTAGCTTTTTTGCGTAAGCAGTACTTCAGTGATCCTGATATTACTGCACAAAATAAACTCTACTTTACATTGGCGGCTTACAATGCGGGCCCCGGCAATGTAGAGCGTATTCGTAAGCGTGCAGCCCAACAAGGTTACGATCCTAATGTTTGGTTTAATAACGTGGAAGTCGTTATGCGGAAAAGTTTAAGCTCAACGGTTGGGTACGTCACAAGCATTAATCGCTACTACATAATATACAAACAACTAGAAAGCTTGGACCAAGTCAAAAGTCTAGAAAGGGTTTCACTAGCCCCAAAAGACCCCATTTTCATGATACCGCTACGAAAAGTCAGCCAAATGCCAGACAGTAAAAAGCCGCTTGTACAGTAAGCGGCTTTTTAAATGGATTCATTGGAAAGACTCAGTGATCGTCATCACACCTTACGTGTAGTTAAATTTTAACCACCTCAAATATTAGGCCGTAAAACTTCCCTAAAAACGAGGCCGTTTTCAGCTGAGTACTCTACCCAATCTACGGATTTACTAACCGATAACAAGCAATTTCACGATAAATCTCAGAAGTTCTTGAGTGAGATCACATTCATTTTTCATCATAAAAAACCCGAGCAAAATAATGATCTGAATCACATTTTTTTATGCTTAAAGCGGTAATCTGAACTCAACCCATGAGGGATGCAACAGAGGAAAAACACTTATGACAATGAATATCACTGGCAAAAACATCGAAATCACCTCTGCAATCCGAGCTCATATTGAGAGCAAATTTAAAAAACTGGAGAAATGGCAAGTAGACCTAATTGGTTGCCAAGCAACTTTCAGTGAGGAACCAAACAAACAGAAGAAATTCGAAGCGGTTATCAAAGTTCCTAAAGGCCAGCTCATTGCCTCAGCAACTCACGAAGATCTTTACGCAGCTATCAACGAAGTGGAGCAAAAACTAGAACGACAATTGAACAAGCTGACCCACAAACCTGAAGCTCGACGTGCAAGTAAGCCTGAGCTAGTGGAAGAAGAAGAGTAAACTGAACAGATTGAGGAAATAGCGCCGAAAGGCGCTATTTTTTTGCTTGACGCTCTCCCCAGCCTTGCTTATTGTGTTTAAACACTCATAAATTAAGCACTATTTATGCATTTAACCTCACTGTTTATTTTTGACTTCTTTTTCCTCCCATAGTTGGAGGGGCGAACTCGTTTGTGAAAGAAAAGTCAAAAACAAACAGAAAGCCTCCCAAATCGGGAGGCTTTTTTATAAGGAAAGAATTGATGACTGACCAACCTATTTCCCTCGAAGAAATTCGTTTACGCTTGAATGAGTTGGATGACCAACTTCTCAGCTTGTTGTCTGAGCGCCGTAAACTCAGCATTGAAGTAGCCAAAAGCAAAGTACAAACCTCAAAGCCTGTTCGCGACGCCGTCCGTGAACAGCAATTATTGGTCAAGCTAATTTCTAATGGCCAAGATAAATACGAACTTGACGCGCAGTACATCACCAAGCTTTTCCATACCATCATTGAAGACTCAGTTCTGCTTCAACAAAGTTATCTGCAAAATCTCGTTAACCCACAGCAAAGCCGTAAGCCACTTGCTCGCGTCGCTTTTTTAGGAGCCAAAGGCTCTTATTCGCACTTGGCAAGTCGCGAATACTTCAGTCGTAAAAATACGGAGCTTATCGAGCTCAACTGCGAGCACTTTAAAGAAGTGACTCAAACGGTTGAATCTGGCCATGCTGATTATGGCGTTCTGCCAATCGAAAACACCAGCTCAGGCTCTATTAATGAAGTGTATGACTTACTACAACACACGACGCTTTACATCGTTGGAGAGCTGACTCAACCAATCGAACACTGCTTGGTTGCGAAAAAAGACATTCGTCTGGAAGATATTAAAACGCTGTATTCTCACCCTCAGCCACACCAACAGTGCAGTGAGTTTTTAAGCCGTATGAAAGGGGTAAAGCTGGAGTCCTGCGCGAGCACAGCAGATGCAATGCAGAAAGTCCAAGAGATGGATCGTGATGATGTGGCTGCAATTGGTAATGCATCAAGCGGTAAGCTATATGGCTTGCAAGCAATTCAAGGCAACATCGCAAACCAAACCGAAAACCATACTCGCTTTATCGTGGTTGCTCGTAAACCGGTTGAAGTTTCTACTCAGATTCCAGCAAAAACCACATTGATCATGTCGACCTCCCAAGAGGCAGGTTCATTGGTTGAAACACTATTAGTGCTGCAACGTTACGGCATCAATATGACCAAGCTAGAATCACGCCCAATTATGGGGAACCCGTGGGAGGAGATGTTCTACGTAGACTTGACATCACATCTTGCTTCGACAGAAATGCAACAGGCACTTGAAGAGCTAACAAAAATCACTAAGCACTTGAAAGTATTAGGCTGTTACCCGAGTGAGAACGTAAAGCCTACGCAAGTAAAATTGAGTTAATAGACACCAGTGAGAAAAAAGATCATGGCAACCCAAAAAGTTGTAATCGCATCGCTAAACCCAGCCAAAATTAATGCAGTTCAAAGTGCATTTCGTAATGCATTTCCGCATCAAGAATTCAACTTCGTTGGCATCAGTGTACCGAGTGAGGTTGCAGATCAGCCCATGACGAATGAAGAAACTCATCGTGGTGCGCTAAACCGCGTTAAAAACGCAAAAGTAGAGATGCCAAACGCGGATTACTATGTCGGTCTCGAAGCGGGAATTGAAGCAAACGTGACGTTTGCTTGGATGGTGGTTGAGTCAGAGACTCACCGCGGTGAATCTCGTTCTGCAAGCTTAATGTTGCCGCCAAAAGTCTTGGAAAAACTCAAGGATGCGAATGAATTGGGAGATGTAATGGACGAAGTGTTTGGTACTGATAATATCAAACAGAAAGGTGGCGCTATTAGCCTGCTAACCCAAAACCAGCTAACTCGAAGCTCGGTCTATCACCAAGCCTTGATTCTGGCTTTAATTCCATTCACAAACCCTGAGCACTTTCCTTCAAATTTATAACACTCAGCCTATTCTCTAGATACGCAAAAGGGCGGATATTTCCGCCCTTTGCAATACGTTATCTTAGTCAATTGTAACACCAAGGCCTAAAAGCAAATTGGATATACTGTCTACTTAGATACCGCAACTTGTTCTAACAAGACTTTCAACTTGTCTTTTTCTTCATCAGATTTCGACTTTAGTTCGTTAGAGCCTCGAGTAATGGTGGCAATGCCCACACCAAGCATCTGACTGATCTGACGTTGAGATAATTCTCCTTTAAGAAGTTCGTTAATTATATTAACGCGTGATATTAATGACTCTCTCTCATCACGTGACATCAGCATAGTTAACAGCATGTCATCTTGCTGGGTGCCCATACTTGTTCGAATTAGCTCAATAATCTGTTGCCAGTCTTTGTACTCGGGTTCGTGCGACATCAAGTTACCTCACTCAATACTTGGTATTGATCTCATGTTGATTCAAGAACGCGCCATCGATACCCAAAAGATCACGATAGTATGTTTCAAACATCAAGATGTTTTGCACATAACCGCGCGTCTCTTTAAATGGAATTGCCTCAATAAAGGCATAAGCATCCACTTTTCCTTGGGTACGCTCTCGCCACGTTTTTACTCTGTTAGGACCTGCATTATAAGCAGCAAGAGCAAAAATACGATTATTATCGTAATCCTCTAATAAACCTTGCAAATAATGGCTACCAATTTCGATATTTTTTCCTACATTGTAGAGATCCTGCGTACCTTGATAACTCAACTTATATTTACGTGCCGTGTACTTCGCCGTCGCAGGCATGATCTGCATAAGACCACGAGCGCCAACTGGAGAGCGGGCTTCAACATCTAACGCACTTTCCTGTCGAGCGAGAGACATCATCGTGACGGGATCAATGTTGTGCTTTTTCGCATAAAAGTTAAACCACCAGCGGTGTGCTATTGGGAACCTAAGTTCGATATTATCCCACATCTGCGCTTGAATACTCGCGGTCACCGTTAGGTTATGCCAACGTTTAAATGATGCATAAGCCGCCAACATCGCCTTTTCATCTTTCCCTACGCGGCGCAGTAAGTGTGCCCATTCACTCTTCGCTGCTGCGATTTTATCCGTCGCGATCAACTCTTCGATACGAGCTAACGAGTCTTGATAGGGTTGAACAACTTTCTTATCCAACTTAACCGTATGCGTTGGGTATTTGATTGATTGCCCGATTGCATTGGCGGCAGCCACACTGTAGAAGTTTCGTTGCCCAAGCAGAGTTGCTAAACGCTGTTTCCCCGCGATGTCATCACCTAACGCTATTTCACTTCTTCCAAGCCAATATTGCCAGCGTAGCGTGGCTTGTTCTTCTTTATTTAGAACAGCAATCCACTCTTGTACGCCTTTCCAATCTGCATTTTGAATCGCTAAGCGGATGCGCGTTTCAATCAATGGTAAGTACTGACTGGTTTTCGTTTTATCATCGCGCCATTTAGCTAATGACTCAGACTCCGTACGAGTCAATCGAAATGCAATATAGTCGGCAAGTTCTTGCGCTTTTTCTGGAGAAAACTTCTGTCCTTTAATGACAGCATCGTACGCACCTTGTGCTTGGCTAGTGTTCATGCGAGCCAACTTTTCTAACGCATATTCACTTTGCGCTCGATTAAAATCATTCGCAGGTTTTTTCTTCGCGAATTCCGCAACACTTGAAGGATTATCAAACAACGCTTTCATTTCTTTGGCTTGTTGCTTTGCCTGCGCTGATTTAGGCAGTTTGAGCAAGTAACTCATCAAACCGCCATTACGAGCATCAAACGCCAGTAACATACGCTGTAGAATCAGTTCATCGGTACGCTCACCCGCCTTGTCCCATGCTTCAAATAATGGGTCACACTCATCAGCAATGCTGATGCCACGTAACCACATATGTTCAGCCCCTTTAAACGCCGCGACTTTCTTGCCTTGCTTTAATTGAGCGACGTAGAAAATACATTGGTAACGCTCACCACTAGGAATGACTTTTTGAAACTCAGTAATGGTTTTCCAATCTTTTTGCTTATAAAGATGATTGAGGTATGGAGCGCGAACTCGACGAGAAAATGGAAAAGACTCGTGCTCAGAAATAAACTCGTTCACCTGTTGTGGTGACTTTTCCGGTAACTGTCTAATAAAAGTGCGGTAATCCACATAAGGCGTTAGTGGATAGTCAGAAATTTTAGGACGAATCGAAAGGTATCCGTCGATGTCATTTTTATCTAATAAATCTTGAGCTTGCTCATATACTTCGCGCTGCTTTTCCAAACTCAGCGCGGCATTAGCACTCAAACTCATAGCACACAACGCGGCGGCGCAGCATACGTTTTTAGCCAATTCAGATACGTTGAATCTCATTTGTGTCATTTTCCCCAGACATATACTGCCCTAAAGCCTAGTTTTGTTAGAGTTCATGTGATGTTAAGGCAATTTTCACACATGCATCTATTTACACAGAATGCAGATGTCCATGTAAAGCAACTTAGTGTATTAAAAATTGTACTCGTCAAACTTTTAAGACGATGGAGACAAAGCGTTTCTAACTCGCATAGAAAACACTTCGTCATTCTTAACGAATAACAAAAGTGTATACCCTAACCGTGTAAGTTTCCGGTCAGCTCAAAATAAGAAATCCATTCGTTAGGGAAATTCTTGCAATGCGGTAACAAAAACAAAGCACTTGGTATAAAATGATGGGTTTGAATGACAGTTAATTTAGGAACGATCGGCAATGGCTGAATACGTATATACCATGTCGCGGGTGAGCAAAATTGTGCCACCTAAGCGTCAAATTCTTAAAGACATCTCTCTGAGCTTCTTCCCTGGTGCGAAAATCGGTGTTTTAGGTCTGAACGGTGCAGGTAAATCCACACTGCTACGTATCATGGCAGGTATCGACACGGATATCGACGGTGAAGCGCGTCCACAACCTGGTCTAAACGTAGGTTACCTACCTCAGGAACCAGTATTAGACGAATCAAAAACCGTTCGTGAAGTTGTTGAAGAAGCGGTTGCTGACGTTGCTGACGCTCTGAAACGTTTGGACGCAGTCTACGCAGCATACGCTGAACCAGATGCAGACTTCGACGCACTTGCAAAAGAGCAAGGCGAGCTAGAAGCCCTTATCCAAGCGAAAGATGGCCACAACCTAGAAAATGCGCTTGAGCGTGCAGCAAACGCACTACGTTTACCTGAATGGGACCAAAAAATTGCGCACCTATCAGGTGGTGAACGCCGCCGTGTGGCTATTTGTCGCTTGCTACTTTCTAAGCCAGACATGCTACTGCTTGATGAACCTACCAACCACCTAGATGCAGAATCAGTGGCTTGGCTAGAGCGCTTCTTAGTGGATTACACAGGTACCGTAGTAGCCATCACCCACGACCGTTACTTCCTAGATAACGCTGCGGGCTGGATCTTAGAACTGGACCGTGGTGAAGGTATCCCATGGGAAGGCAACTACACCTCATGGCTGGAGCAAAAAGACGCTCGTCTACAACAAGAAGCCTCCCAAGAGAGTGCTCGCCAAAAGACTATCGAGAAAGAGCTTGAGTGGGTACGTAAAAACCCTAAAGGTCGTCAAGCGAAGTCAAAAGCACGTATGGCTCGCTTTGAAGAACTGCAAAGCTCTGATCACCAAAAACGTAATGAAACCAATGAACTGTTTATCCCACCTGGTGAGCGTCTAGGTGATAAGGTTATTGAAGTGAAGAACCTGACTAAGTCATTTGACGGTCGAGTTCTAATTGATGACCTGTCATTCAGCATCCCTAAAGGTGCAATTGTTGGTATCATCGGTGCTAACGGCGCAGGTAAATCGACGCTATTCAAGATGTTAAGTGGTACTGAACAACCAGACTCGGGCACAATTGAGATGGGCGATACAGTAAAACTAGCATCTGTCGATCAGTTCCGTGACAGCATGGACGATTCTAAAACCGTATTCCAAGAGATCTCTGAAGGTGCTGATATCATTAAGATCAACAACTTCGAAATCCCAGCTCGTGCATACTGTTCACGCTTTAACTTTAAAGGCAGTGACCAACAAAAGATTATTGGTGAACTATCGGGTGGTGAGCGTAACCGTGTCCACCTTGCGAAGCTGCTTAAAGCGGGCGGTAACGTGTTGCTACTCGACGAACCAACCAACGACCTTGACGTTGAAACACTGCGTGCTCTAGAAGAAGCGTTACTAGAGTTCCCTGGTTGTGCAATGGTTATCTCGCACGACCGTTGGTTCCTTGACCGTATCGCTACCCACATCATTGACTACCGTGACGAAGGCCAAGTTAACTTCTACGAAGGTAACTACACAGAGTACATGGATTGGTTGAAGAAAACATTGGGTCCTGAAGCCGCAGAACCACACCGTATCAAATACAAGCGTATTGCGAAGTAATCGCAACCCACAAAGTTTGATTGTAATTTGTACAAAGGCCGCTATCATAGCGGCCTTTGTTTTCTTTGTTATAAAAAGAGCTCATTAGCCCGTCTCGTTCGTTAAGAACATGACATAGCACTTACGTCACTCTGTAGCGACCTCGACACTTTTCAAACAACAATCGAACATTTTTTGTTCGTATTGATATACTATTCAATTCTGTTTGACGACCTGACGAGAATATTCATATGACAGAGAGACGACGCTTTTCACGTATTCTCCATCAAGCTCCAGCTAAGATAGAACAACGTGACTTGGCAATTGAAGCTAGGATTCAAGATCTTTCCTTGCATGGTTTACTCATGAAAGTGGAAGAGACTGAGGCTTTGGATCCAACCCTTCCAGTCCATGTGACTTTTTCATTTGATCAATCCGAACAAGTGATTACGTTAAAGCGCAAATTGTGAATGTCTCTAAGTGTGAGATTAGGTTGAAGATCGCTAAGATAGACATCGAAAGCATTAGCCAACTAAAACGATTTATAGAATTGAATGTAGGCAATAACGACCTTCTGAATCGAGAGTTAGAGCACCTCTCAGGTTTTTAGGAGAAAAATAAATGAACGCCTATTTAAGTAACAATAACTATGTCTAAAAAAATCATCATGCAGATCCCGACGAAAGACGGCGATCAGCAGTTCTATTTGGGCCGCAGTTCGGTCCTAGCAGTATTTGCTTCAGTATTGGCATTACCCGCCGTCGTTGGTGGCGCGTGGTACCTTAATCAGCAGCAGATGCACAATAAAGACGAACTAACACAAATCATCGCCAAACTGGAAAGTGAAAAGGCCGAAGTGACGGCTCTTTACGAAGAACAGCTTGATACCAATCATTCGCTTTCCCAGTCTTTGACGGACAAAAACAATCAAATTCAGCTATTGGGCAAACGGGTATTCGACGTTGAATCGGTTTTAGGTCTCGCAGACGAAGAGTTGATGATCGATGAGAACAGCATGGGGTTAGAGGAGCGAATTGACGCAGCCGCTATCGATTCTGCTGTTCGCGCGACGATGTTCCGTTTGATACCAAATGACAGCCCAGTCACATACCAACGTATTTCTTCTTCTTACGGCAGTCGTATTAATCCGATTTCAGGTAAGAGGCATGTTCATACTGGTATCGATCTGACTTGTAAAAGAGGAGAAGAGATCCTGGCACCGGCTGACGGTGTGGTGGAAACCGTTCGCCCGAGCAATCGTGGTTATGGTAACTATGTCACCATTCGTCACTCATTTGGCTTTATGAGCTCCTTTGCTCATCTACAACGCTTCAAAGTGAAAAGCGGTCAGTTTGTTAGTAAAGGCGACATCATTGCTCAATGCGGTAACTCTGGCAACTCCACGGGGCCACACTTGCACTATGAAGTACGCTTCCTCGGACGAGCACTCAACCCTCAATACTTAATGGAGTGGACGCCAGAAAACTTCAATGACGTCTTTGAAAAAGAGAAAAAAGTGAAATGGGGACCTTTGGTTCAATTGATTGATAACGTTGTACGCCTACAAGTCAATTTAACCAATTCACCCTATCGCGATACCAGTATCAACACAGTATCAAGTGAAGATACGAGTAATACTGCGACGAACTGATTTGTCCATCAACACGAAAAAGAGCAGCTTACGCTGCTCTTTTTGTTTCGGACTCTGCACGGCTAAATGACCCGTGATTAGCCGCGATGAATATTATCATTCGCCTGTTTGAGTAAGTTTTGGCTCTCATTCATAAATTGTTGAGAATAAGTACCAAACCAATCACTCACCTGCTTAAAGCTTTCGATGAATCGCGCTTTGTCTCTGCTATCCAGAATCGCTACTGCATCACCTAAACGCTGATGGAATCGCTTGATCATATCGATATTCTCTTGAGAAGAGAAAATGATATCACCGTACAAGTTCGGATCCTGACCAAACAGTCGTCCCACCATCGCCAATTCAAGGCGGTAGATTGGCGAGCTTAACTTCAACAACTGATCGATGTTCGGATTCTCTTTGCTAAGGTGCATACCGTAAGCAAACGACGTGAAGTGGCGCAGCGCCTGAATCAACGTCATGCCATGATCGTGCTCTTGTGCATCGATTTGGCACAAGCTTGCGCCCCAAATCCCAAACTGTTGCAATAGCCATTGGTAATGCTCGTGACCACGGCCATCACAGTACACAATAACCTGCTTGGCAAGGCTCGGAACATCTGGGCCAAACATTGGGTGTAAACCAACTACAGGACCTTGGTGCACATTCAACATTGCTTGCAGAGGCTTCGATTTGATAGAAGTCAGGTCACACAGAATACAGTCTTGCGGCAAGTTCCCCAGTTTTTCGATCACCCCTTCCGTTAGATGAATCGGCACCGTGACCACGACTAAACCCGCGTTGTCTAGAATCTCATCCGCATGATCCCAGTCTTTACTACCGAGAACTTTGACCTGGTAGCCCGACAATTTGAACATACGCCCAAACAGGCCACCCAATTGACCATTACCACCAATAATAACAACTGAGCGTAAATCAGGGTTCAAACACTTAAAACCGGAATCTTTCTCGCTGGCATAAGACTCACGCATTGTTCGACGCAGAATATCTTCAATAAGCTGTGGAGGAATTCCCATTTTTTCAGCTTCAGCGCGACGAGAAGCTAACATCGCCGCTTCGCGGTCTGGAGCATAAATTGGCAAACCATGTTCGCTTTTTACTTCCCCAACTTTCTCTACGAGCGCTAAACGCTGAGCCAATAGCTCCAACATTTGCTTGTCGACTGCATCAATCTGATCGCGTAATGCGTTAAGTTCAACTGCCATTGATGTTCCTTAAATCCTGTATTAATTAGCCTTTAGACGATTTTCTAAGAAAGGCACTAGCTCTTCATGTGCATGACGTAATAGTGCCTCAGTTGAATCCCAATTGATACATGCGTCAGTGATAGATACACCGTATTTCATCTCTTCAAGAGCTAAGTCAGAAGATTGATTTCCTTCATTGATATGGCTTTCAATCATAAGACCGATAATAGATTTATTGCCTTCACGGATTTGATGAATCACATCCTCCGCGACTAATGGCTGGCGACGGTAATCTTTACGTGAGTTGGCGTGACTGCAATCCACCATTAATGAAGCATCAAGACCAGATTTCGCCATCTCTTGCTCACACTCAGTGACTGATACCGAATCGTAGTTAGTTTGCTTGCCGCCACGTAAGATCACATGTCCATTAGCATTGCCCTGGGTGGTCAACAGTGCGACTTGTCCCTCACGGTTAATTCCCATAAAACGGTGGCTAGAGGACGCAGCTTGCATCGCGTTAATTGCGGTTGCCAAACTGCCATCGGTGCCATTCTTAAAACCGATTGGCATAGACAGGCCGCTTGCCATTTCACGGTGAGTTTGTGACTCCGTCGTACGAGCACCGATGGCTGCCCAGCTAAAAGTATCCGCCAAGTATTGTGGGCTAATTGGGTCTAGAGCCTCAGTCGCGAGCGGGATTTCCATCTCTGCCAACTCCACCAGAAGTTCGCGTCCAACATGCAGACCGTGTTCAATATCGAAACTGCCGTCTAGGTGTGGGTCATTGATCAGGCCTTTCCAGCCGACCGTGGTGCGCGGCTTCTCAAAGTAAACACGCATAACAATATACAGTTGGTCACTTAGTTGTTCAGAGAGTGCTTTAAGTCGCTTTGCGTAATCCTTCGCCGCTTCTACGTCGTGGATAGAACATGGACCGCATACAACAAGCAGGCGGTGATCCTTCTTGTGAATAATATTAGCGATAGTTTGACGAGACTCTTGAATAAAGCGACGTGCTTTTTCACTCAAAGGAAGCTTGGTTTTTAGTTCCTCCGGAGTAATAAGAACCTGTTCTTCGATAATATTAATATTGCTCAACTCACTTTTCTGCATAACTCTAACCTGTATATTTATTTTTACACCCAACCAAACCTTTGGTGAGACAACTAAGCTTTAACGACAAGATAACAGGCTAAAAAAGAAAAACAAGCGTACACAATAAAAAACATTTAGTGTAAACTTAGGTTTACAGTCAAATAAAAAGCCAAAGTATAATTAACTTTGGCTTCTCATCGCTGTTTTGAATCTTTTACAAGAGGTTTAGCTAGTCAAGCGTTTCATCGCTTCACTCGCCGCTTTCCACTCTTGAGATAGCTTAAGTTCGCTTGGAGAAAATGACTGTTTTTTCAGTAATCCATCCGCGAGTGGCACGGTTGAAACCGGTAAGTTGTCTAATACCTCAACGTGCGCTTCTCGTTTATTACACATTAACAACATATCGCAACCAGCTCTCAATGCTTGAGCACCTCGCTCGGCTGGGCTGCCCATAATCGCAGCGCCTTCCATGGTCAAGTCATCCGAAAAAACCAAACCTTTAAAACCCAATTGCTGACGCAGGACCTGTTTTAACCAGTATTCAGAACCGCTGGCTGGTTGAGCATCATAATGTGGGAAAATCACGTGAGCAGGCATCATGGCATCTAAAATACCGGCATCAATTTGCGCTTTGAAGATCGCCATATCTTGTTCAAAAATATCACTGCGCTCGTCGTATGGTGTTTCTAGATGTGAGTCTGCAATCACGCCACCATGTCCAGGGAAGTGCTTGCCTGTCGTTGCCATGCCAACACTCTTCATTCCTTGCATATAAGCAGTGCTATAGCGAAGAATGGTATCGGCATCTTCACCGAATGCACGGTTACCGATCGCTTTACATTGATGGCCTTGGTCAAGTACCGGGGCAAAGCTTAAATCAATATCATGGGCAATCAGCTCTGCTGCCATTAACCAACCGCCCATACGAGCAAGCTCTTCACCATTTTGATGTTTAGCGTACTCATCAGCAGCAGGAATTAATGAGAAACCTTCACGAAAGCGCTGCACTCGGCCGCCTTCTTGATCCACACCGATCAAAAACGGGCGCTTAGCCGCCTTTCGGATGGATTGAGTAAGTGCTTGAAGCTGTTCGCTATCATGATAGTTGCGGGCAAATAGAATTAAGCCACCAACCGTAGGATGCTCCAAGATTTCTTTGTCTTCAGCGGTCAGTTCATACCCCGCAACGTCAACCCATAACGGTCCCATGTTTTCTCCTCAAAATCGGCTGAATATCTCGTATTCGATGAGGTTATTCGCTTCAGATTTGCTTTACAATAAGTGAATGAAGAATTGACGAGATCGGCTATGAAATTTAACGAACTGTACATTGGTGTGATGTCTGGAACGAGTATGGATGGTGTTGATACCGCTCTAGTTGAAATAAGCGATGAGCACGTTCGCCTGATTGCGCACGACGACTACCCAATGCCCGCAGCACTAAAAGACATGCTGTTATCTGTTTGTACCGGTCAAGCAACAAATTTAAAAGCCATAGGTGAACTTGACCACCAGCTCGGCCACCTATTTGCAGATGCCGTGTTACAGCTGCTCAATAAGTCTGGTTACGTCGCAGAGCAAATTCGTGCGATTGGTAATCACGGTCAAACAGTGTTCCATCAGCCTACCGGAAACTTGCCGTTTACCACTCAATTGGGCGATGCCAACATTATCGCGGTCAAGACAGGCATTGATACGGTAGCGGATTTTCGTCGTAAAGACATGGCGCTAGGTGGACAAGGTGCCCCACTCGTCCCTGCTTTCCATAAAAGCATTTTTGCGATGCAGGATTCCACAACTGTGGTACTTAACATTGGAGGCATTGCCAATATCTCGGTACTGCATCCAGAACAACCAGTCATTGGCTATGACACAGGCCCGGGCAATATGTTGATGGACGCATGGTGTGCGCTGCATACTGGGCAAAGCTTCGACGAAGATGCACAATTTGCACTTAAAGGAACGGTAAACGCTACTTTGTTGACTCAATTACTCAAAGAAGCTTACCTCGCCATGCCTGCCCCTAAAAGTACCGGGCGAGAACTGTTCAATATTGACTGGCTGCATCTACAACTGGCCCATCACAATTTACCAATCGAAGACGTACAACGTACACTTTGCGAGTATTCTGCAATTACCATTGCCAACGAAGTCGACAAGTTTTCTCATGGCATCACACCTCAACTATTGGTCTGTGGCGGTGGAGCAAGAAACCCGCTTTTGATGCAACGACTGGCCAAGTTATTGCCACAATGGAGCGTTGCGACAACGGCAGAAAAAGGTGTTGATGGCGACTACATGGAAGCAATGGCGTTTGCTTGGCTTGCGCAGCGCCATATTCACGGCCTCCCTAGCAACTTACCGGAAGTTACGGGGGCAAGTCGTCTCGCTTCACTGGGTGTACTCTATTCAAAAAATTAAGGGCAATAGATCCTAAACAAAAAGGCTTAATTCATTATGACGAACGATGCACTTATCGCAGCTTTATCCCATCTGGTATCTGAAGGGCGAAATCCAGACACCATGGACATCGACTTGCTGCCTTCTCTCGATATTGTTCAACGCATCAACCAACAGGACAAACTCGTTCCTCTTGCCGTTGAAAAAGTATTGCCTGAGATCGCTGAAGCCGTTGATAAGATCACGAAAGCATTTAAGGTCGGAGGTCGGTTGTTTTACATCGGTGCGGGTACCAGTGGTCGACTTGGCGTTTTGGACGCTTCAGAATGCCCACCAACTTTTGGCACAGATCCAGAGATGGTCGTTGGTATTATTGCCGGTGGAAAAGAGGCAATGTTCCGTGCAAAAGAAGGGGCGGAGGACGACCCTACATTAGGCGAGCAAGATCTTAAAGAGAATACGCTAACACAACGCGATGTCGTCGTTGGTATTGCGGCAAGTGGACGAACACCTTACGTGATTGGTGGCTTAGAGTATGCGAACGAGCTTGGTGCCACCACTGTAGCACTATCTTGTAACCCTGACTCTCCGATTGCAGATATTGCTGATATTGCGATTAGCCCCGTTGTTGGACCTGAAGCGTTAACGGGATCCACTCGCTTAAAATCAGGGACGGCACAAAAACTCGTACTAAACATGCTCACTACCGCAAGCATGATTCGCCTGGGCAAAAGTTATCAGAACTTAATGGTAGATGTGAAAGCGACGAATGCAAAGCTAGTTGCAAGAGCGGCTCGTATTGTTATGCAAGCAACAGATTGTACTAACCAAGAGGCTAAAACGGCGCTCAAAGAAACGGACTACGACGCCAAGTTAGCGATTTTGATGATTTTAACCGGGCTGGATAGAGAAAGCGCGACTGAGCAACTGAACGCCAAGCAAGGATATTTAAGAAAAGTCGTGATCGCGCAAACTAATCAATCTTAATCAATAAAGCGCCTCACTTATTTAAAAGTCAGGCGCCTTTTATGGCTTAATTTAGTAGTTCAATCGTTCAATGTGAGTAATACCGACTTTACCTTCAAGGTCACTGAACATATGAACCATTGCTGGGTATGGTTGTGCTCCAGGGTAGACAACTTCTGCATTACAGAAAAACGCATAGTTTTGTCCGGCTACGACTTGAGTAGCCACAACCAAAGGGGAGTATTTGACACCGACAAACCCCTCGATACCTTTAGCAAATACTTCTTTATTCTCTGCTGTGAGTTCATGAAATGGACTCCAGCCACCAGCCATTTGCGTTGACATAATGTGATTCCTTTTTTTGCTGTGCTCACTATCAAGCAATATGAACATAGTTTAATAAGGAAGATTTTGCCACATTTATGTGATGCAGACAGTGTAACAACGGCTTTATTGACTATTAATTTGAGTATTCATTCCAACCACGTTGCCATTCCATGCGGAATTTTTGCGATTGCTCAGTACCTTCACAAACCCCTTCGTAATACTGACCAGATAACCCCATTTGATACGCAAAAGCAGGATTACAGTACTCACGTAAACCTTCTAAATAACCTTGGTCGTAGTCACTTTGCTTAACACTACCCAACTCACGAAGCTCGCTCATCGTGCGCGATGTGTGTCCGGTTATGCCATCTTGATATCCGATCTGATGCCAATCTCCCGACTTGGCAAGATCTGCTGTCGTTGCTGTGCATCCTGCAAGTAAAGCCAGTGCCAGACCTACCGTTACCTTTTTCATGGTTCTTCCTTAAGTAATTGTTTTCAAAAATAAGCTTACCACTAATTATTGGCGCTTGCCGCTGAGCTTGCAGATTTAACCACTGATGACTCAAATCAGCCGCTCAAGACTGTCATCAACCTTTCGCCATTTTTAAAAACCGCTCAAGCAGCATATCGACCACTCAGTGCTCTATTCGACCACTCATCTACTAACCGAATGCATTTAACACAAGTGACGCATAACATGCATCCTGAGATTAAAAAATTACCCTACCCAACTAAGACCAAGGACAATTGCTATGATGTGGTTTCTAACCTGTGTCGCAGCCCTAATCGGCGGATATTTCATCTACGGCGCTTTCGTCGAGAAGATTTTCGGCATCAATGAAAAACGCCAAACGCCAGCTCACACCAAATCGGACGGTGTTGACTTCGTTCCAATGTCAACAAAGAAAGTTTACCTAGTTCAACTACTTAACATCGCAGGTGTGGGTCCAATTTTTGGCCCGATCATGGGGGCACTATACGGTCCTGCGGCGATGCTTTGGATTGTAGTCGGTTGTATTTTTGCTGGTGCAGTACACGATTACTTCTCAGGCATGCTTTCAGTGCGTAACGGCGGTGCATCTGTACCTACCATTACAGGTCGCTACCTAGGTAATGGCGCAAAACACTTTATGAATATTTTTGCCATTGTCCTATTGCTTCTAGTTGGCGTAGTGTTCGTTTCAGCCCCTGCTGGCATGATTACTAACCTCATCAATGATCAAACAAGCTTGAGCGTAAGCATGACTACAATGGTTATTGCTATCTTTGCTTACTACATCATTGCGACGATTGTTCCTGTCGATAAAATCATTGGTCGTTTCTACCCACTGTTTGGCGCCCTACTTATCTTTATGTCTGTTGGCCTAATGACAGCCGTTGCTTTCTCTAGCGAACACACAGTAATGGGTGACTTCCAAGTTTCGGACATGTTCTCTAACCTCAACCCAAATGACATGCCGTTATGGCCTGCATTGTTCATCACTATCGCATGTGGCGCTATCTCTGGCTTCCACGCAACTCAGTCTCCACTGATGGCGCGTTGTATGGAAAATGAGAAAAACGGTCGCTTCGTATTCTACGGTGCAATGATTGGTGAAGGTGTTATCGCGCTAATTTGGTGTGCTATCGCTCTGTCTTTCTTCGGCTCTCTAGACGCTCTATCAGAAGCTGTGAAAAACGGTGGCCCTGGTAACGTGGTATACAGCGCATCATTTGGTCTGCTAGGTGTGTTCGGTGGTATCCTTGCGTTCCTGGGTGTGGTTATCCTACCAATTACGTCTGGCGATACAGCGTTCCGTTCAAGCCGCTTGATCCTTGCTGAATACTTCAACATGGAACAAAAAACGCTACGTAACCGTCTACTGATGGCACTTCCACTGTTCGTTATCGGCGGTATCTTAACTCAAGTAGACTTCGGCATTATCTGGCGCTACTTCGGTTTTGCAAACCAAACAACAGCGGTAATGATGCTTTGGACTGCGTCCGCTTACCTACTGCGTCACAACAAGCTGCACTGGATTACCACTATCCCAGCTATCTTCATGACCACGGTATGTGTCACGTTCATCTTAAACAACAGCTCGCTAGGTTTTGGTCTGCCAATGCAACTATCAACTATCGTAGGTATTGTGTTTGCCCTAGCTGTGACAGGTTACGTTATCAAAACCTCTAAGGGTAAAGGTGAAACTGAACTGGCTGACGAAGAGAAACCACAAGCCGTATCAGAAACAGCGTAATACTCGTCACATCTGAGTGACTAAGATAGGAGCCTGCCAATTGCAGGCTCTTTTTGTTTTATACCCAAGTCACTTTAAGGTTCAGAAAGCACAGCGCAGCATCATTTACTTAGCTGTTCTTATCTATCTGAGCCAAGCATCTTGAGGTTACTTAGGTATACAATAACAACATTGATTCTAGGTTAGGTTCACTATGGAACTGGTCATCTCCCTTTTACAACAGATGTGTGTGTACTTAGTTTTGGCTTACATGCTAAGTAAAACGCCAATCATCTTACCTTTGCTGAGTATTTCTTCGCGCTTAAGCCACCGCCTAATTTGTTACGTACTCTTCTCTGGCTTTTGTATTCTCGGCACCTATTTCGGTCTGCACATCAACGATGCTATTGCCAATACTCGTGCGATCGGCGCAGTTATGGGCGGGCTGTTTGGTGGACCTGTTGTAGGTTTCGCCGTCGGATTTACTGGTGGCATCCATCGATACTCTCTTGGTGGCTTTACTGACCTAGCCTGCGCAATTTCAACCACCGCCGAGGGCGTAATTGGTGGCTTGCTCCACGTTTACCTTATCAAGCGAAATAAAGGCGCATTGCTGTTTAATCCAAGCGTCGTATTCAGCGTCACGTTTGTTGCAGAAGTGGTGCAAATGATTTTGCTGCTCGCCGTCGCGAAACCTTTTGATCAAGCCTATGAACTGGTGTCCGCTATTGCAGCGCCTATGATCATCGCGAACTCATTTGGTGCAGCGTTGTTCATGAGTATCCTGCAAGACAGAAAAGCAATCTTTGAAAAGTTTTCTGCGACGTTTTCGCGTCGAGCGCTCACCATTGCTGATCGCTCAGTGGGAATTCTAAGCAACGGCTTCAACACCGAAAACGCAGAGAAAATCGCACGTATTATTTACGAAGAAACCAAAGTGGGCGCTGTCGCGATTACTGACCAAGAAAAGATCTTGGCGTTTGTGGGCATTGGCGATGATCACCATAAACCGAACACGCCGATTTCATCGCAAAGCACATTAGACTCCATGGAGAAAAACGACATCATTTATCTTGATGGTGCGGAGCGTCCATACCAATGCTCCATTGCAAAAGATTGCAAGCTCGGATCTGCGCTGATCATCCCACTGCGTGCAGGGAAAGAGGTCATTGGTACCATAAAGCTGTATGAACCGAAGCGTAAATTGTTCTCGACGGCCAACATGTCGATGGCGGAAGGAATAGCCCAGCTTCTATCTAGCCAAATCCTTTATGGCGATTACCAACAACAACAAGCCTTACTCGCCCAAGCAGAAATAAAATTGCTTCACGCTCAGGTGAATCCACACTTTTTGTTTAATGCACTCAATACTATTAGTGCGATTACTCGTCGTGACCCTGACAAAGCGCGCGAGCTAATCCAAAATTTATCGCACTTCTTCCGCAGCAATTTAAAGCAGAACATTAATACCGTGACGCTAAAGGAAGAGCTTGCACATGTGAACTCGTACTTGAGCATCGAAAAAGCGCGTTTTACGGACCGCTTAGAGGTTGAAATCGATATTCAACCTGAATTGCTGGACATCAAATTACCAAGCTTTACACTCCAGCCTTTGGTTGAGAATGCCATTAAGCATGGCATTTCAAACATGCTTGAAGGTGGTAAAGTTCATATATACAGCGAAGCACACCCACAAGGTCACTTGATTACCGTCGAAGACAACGCAGGCAGTTTTGAACCGCCAAAAGAAAACCACTCAGGGCTAGGTTTAGAAATTGTCGACAAACGTCTCACTAATCAATTTGGACGTGATGCAGCGCTAAAAATTACGTGCGAGCCACATCAATTTACTAAAATGAGCTTTATCATTCCCCCAAAATCATAAAAGCACGCTGAAGCAATAAAGGTAATGTTGGATGTTAACCGCACTCGTCATTGATGATGAACAGTTTGCTCGTGAAGAGCTAGCAGAGTTACTGGATGAAACAGGCCAAGTTGAGGTCGTGGGCGATGCCTCAAACGCAATCCTTGGCCTAAAAAAAATCAATGAACTTAAGCCTGATGTAGTGTTTCTCGATATCCAAATGCCTCAAGTCACGGGGATTGAACTACTTGGGATGCTTGATCCAGAAACCATGCCTTATGTGGTTTTTGTCACGGCTTATGATCAGTATGCGATTCAAGCATTTGAAGACAATGCCTTTGATTACTTGCTCAAACCTGTCGACCCATGCCGGTTAACTAAAACGGTCAAACGACTAAACAAAGTCATTAGCCAATCCGCCCTAACGCAACAACTGTCTGCTATTACACCTGACACGTTGGCTCAGATACCGTGCATCGGACACAACCGCATCGTTATCATGGCCACCGACACGGTGGAATGTGCTTACAGTGATATCAGCGGCGTGCATGTACGCTCCACCAGCCAAACCGCGAGCACCCAACTGACATTAAAAACGTTGGAAGAGAAAACCCCTCTAGTCCGCTGCCATCGTCAATACTTAGTCAGTATTAAAGCGATTAGCGAAATCAAGTTACTGGAAAATGGGTTAGCGGAAATCATTACCAAAACAGGCTTTGAGATACCAGTAAGCCGCCGCTACTTAAAGGTGCTCAAAGAGATGCTCGGCATTAGCCACTAACACAAAAACTTCACACATCATCGCTGAGTTTCCGCTAGCGTATAAATAGGACGCTCTGAAAAGACGAGGCGATGATGTATAAAGTTTTATTCATATGTAAGCACAACGCTGGACGAAGCGTCCTCGCGGAGTCAATCGCAACCAATATCCTGCCAGCAGATTTTAGTGTCACCAGTGGAGGCTCACATCCCACAGGCAAGGTGCACCCAGTGGTACAAAAATATTTAGATGACCACCAACTCCCCATTCCGCATATCCACACGCATTCATGGGAGGAGCGAACTCAGTTTCTTCCCGACATCGTTATTATTCTCTGTGATTCTTTACATAAAGAAACCGCTCCTCAGTGGCTTGCAGGTGGTGTTCGAGTAAACTGGCAAGTTGATGCTTTTCCGACCGATGGTTCTGATGAAGACATGTACGCACATTGCGAAAAGGTTGCTCAATCGCTTGAGCGAAGAATCACGAAGATGTCTGATATGATTATCGATGGTTTAGGAAAAGACCAAATTCGTGATTACCTAAATGAGTTAAGAGAGATGTAAAAAAGGCGACCCACAGGTCGCCTTTTGAATATTCGATAAATGGAGACTAATCCACTTGCTTGATTTGCAGTTCTTTAGGTACTTCAAAGAACATATTCTCTTCACGGCCAAGTACTTCATCAACCGCTTCGGCACCAACGAGTTCTTTGATTCGCTCTAGAATCTGATTAACGAGCTCTTCCGGAGCAGATGCTCCCGCAGTCACGCCGACCTTTGTTTTGCCTTCGAACCACTCAGGTTTGATATCTTCCGGACAGTCGGTTAAGTAGCCAGGTGTCCCTAGCTTTTCAGCTAGCTCTTTAAGACGTGTAGAGTTTGATGAGTTTTTAGAGCCCACCACAACCATCACATCTACGTCACCAGCTAATTCACGTACGGCATCTTGGCGGTTTTGTGTCGCATAACAGATATCGTCTTTACGTGGACCTTGGATATCTGGGAACACGCGGCGTAGCTCTTCGATAACATCGGCAGTTTCATCGACAGAAAGCGTCGTTTGGCTTACGTAATGAAGATCGGATGGATCTTTCACAATCGCCTTCAGTTTCTCAACATCGGCTGGAGTTTCAACCAAGTACATACCACCGGTTTCACTCGCGTATTGCCCCATCGTACCTTCGACTTCAGGGTGACCTGCGTGACCAATCAGAACCACTTCCATATTACGACGGCTCGCACGCGCCACTTCCATATGCACTTTAGTTACTAAAGGACACGTTGCGTCAAATACGGTCAAATCACGCAGCTTGGCTTCCTGACGAACTGCCTGCGATACACCATGAGCAGAAAAAATCACAATGTTGTCGTCTGGCACTTCATGCAGCTCTTCAACGAATATAGCACCACGTTGTTTTAGCCCTTCAACCACAAAACGGTTATGCACCACTTCATGACGCACATAAATCGGTGGCTGATACATCTCTAGCGCACGCTCTACGATGCTAATCGCACGGTCAACACCAGCACAGAAACCACGTGGGTTAGCTAACAGGATTTTCATTTCATTGCTCATGGAAGTTATCTTTTATTTGGTTCGCTATTCTACTGACAAAATTTCGACTTCGAAAGTCACGTCTTGTCCCGCGAGTGGATGGTTGAAGTCCACAGTGACTGAATCGCCTGCAATCTCTGTAATAATGCCCGGGATTTCCATGCCATCAGGGCCACTGAAGGCCATGATTGTACCAACTTCCACTTCTGCATCACCTACAAATTTAGTGCGATCCATATAGTGAATATGATCAGGGTTTGGCATACCAAACGCGTCTTCTGCCTTTAGCTCAATCGCTTTTTGTGCGCCTGTTTCGAGGCCTATCAAGCACTGCTCAAAGTTTTCACTCAAGCTTCCATCACCCATAACAAACTTCGCTGGTTTACCCATGTTATGAGTACTATCTGCAACCGATCCGTCTTTCATTTTAATCGTAAAGTGAAGGGTTACTACCGATTCATTGGTTATTGTTGTCACGTTAATGCTTCCTTGTTCTTGGGTTATTACGCTGTCAGCTTGGTCTTTTTATACATTGATATGCTGATTGGCGCTCCAACATAATAAAAAGCGTCGCTCGAATCAACGGACGACGCTTAGGGTTATTCGATATATCGCAAAAGGTTACTTGTTAGCGTCTTTTTTACGGAAGCCATCCAGAATAATCATTGCCGCACCAATACAGATCGCCATGTCAGCAAGGTTGAATGCTGGCCAGTGGTAGTTACCCCAGAAGAAGTCTAGGTAATCAACAACAAAGCCATGAACGACGCGGTCAAACACGTTGCCCACTGCACCACCAATAATCAGTGCATAAGCAATGTTGTTCCATTTTTCTTTTGCTGGAAGCTTGCTCATCCAGTAGGTCAAAAGACCCGTCACAACAAACGCGATACCTGTAAATAACCAACGCTGCCAACCAGCTTGATCGCTCAAGAAGCTGAAAGCGGCACCGTAGTTATGAACGTAAAGTAGGTTGAAGAATGGCAACACCTCAATTCGGTTTGCCCATCCGTAGCCCATGTTGTCCATCACCACCAATTTGATGCCAATATCTGCAATAAATACCAGAATTGCTAACCACAGCCAGCGAACTCCAGATTGCTTTAACGTCAGTGCTTTTTCACTCATTACTTTACCTACAAACAGCCCCAGTAAATACTGGGGCTGTTAATTTTAAAAAAAGTTCAGTCGTTCTAGGCAATTACGCGAATTTACGTACTTCACCTTCGCCGTCTACGTTAGACACACAACGACCACAGATCTTCTCGTGACCTTCAATTGTGCCTACGTCTGGCGTGTGGTGCCAACAACGGTCACACTTCTCGCCTTCAGCTGCTGCTACTTCTACAAACAAGCCTTCGATATCCGTCGCTTGTGCTGCATCCGTCTTCTCACCTAGAGGCTTAACTTTCGCAGCAGATGTTAGTAGAACAAAGCGCAGTTCATCTTCAAGTTTGTTGATCTTCGCCGCTAGTGCGTCATCAGCAAATAGAGTCACTTCAGCTTGTAGTGCACCACCAATGGTTTTCTCTTTACGCGCATCTTCTAGAAGTTTGTTTACTGCACCACGAACCGCTTGGATCTCAGTCCAGAATTCGTTGTTCAGCTCTTCACCTTCAGCAAGACCGAATAGACCGTCGAACCACTCACCAGTGAATACGAACTTGTCGCGCTCGCCTGGCATTTCGTTCCAGATTTCATCTGCAGTGAACGACATGATTGGCGCCATCCAACGAACTAGCGCTTCTACGATGTAGTAAAGTGCTGTCTGACAGCTACGTTGAGCGTTGCCGCCACGTTTTGCTGTGTACTGACGGTCTTTAATTACGTCTAGGTAGAAAGAGCCCATTTCGATTGAACAGAATTGCATTAGACGCTGAGTTACACCGTGTGTGTTGTACTCTTCGTATGCTTTAACTATCTCTTCTTGTGCTGCTAGTGCACGACCAACCGCCCAGCGATCTAGCGCAACCATCTCTTCAACAGGAACGATGTCTGTTTCAGGGTTGAAGCCGCTTAGGTTAGCAAGGAAGAAACGCGCTGTGTTACGGATACGACGGTACGCATCTGCGCTGCGTTTTAGGATTTCATCAGAAACCGCAACTTCACCAGTGTAGTCTGTAGAAGCAACCCATAGACGAAGAATGTCAGCACCTAGCTTGTTGGTTACGTCTTTTGGCGCAACCACGTTACCGATAGATTTAGACATCTTACGACCCTGACCGTCAACCACGAAACCGTGTGTCAGTACTTGTTTGTAAGGCGCTTCGTCTTTCATCGCGATAGATGAAATTAGAGAAGACTGGAACCAACCACGGTGTTGGTCAGAACCTTCTAGGTATAGGTCTGCACTATTGCCGTTGTACTCTTCACGAGCATCAACAACAGAGAAGTGAGTGACACCTGAATCGAACCATACGTCTAGCGTATCTAGCACTTTTTCGTATTGGTCAGCGTCAGCACCTAGTAGTTCAGCGGCATCTACATCCCACCATGCTTGGATACCTTTCTCTTCAACCAGCTTAGCGACTTTCTCGATCAGCTCTAGCGTGTTTGGATGAAGTTCTGCTGTTTCTTTATGAACAAACAGAGCAATTGGCACACCCCAAGTACGTTGACGAGAGATACACCACTCAGGGCGACCTTCGATCATACCTTCAATGCGGCTTTGACCCCACTCAGGCATCCACTCTACGTTCTTGATTGACTCTAGTGCTTTAGCACGTAGGCCAGCTTGGTCCATAGAAACGAACCATTGAGGTGTAGCTCGGAAGATGATTGGAGTCTTATGACGCCAACAGTGTGGGTAGCTGTGCTCATAAGCGTGGTGGTGTAGTAGTGCACCTTTTTCTTTTAGTACTTCTACTACTGCATCGTTCGCTTTAAATACGTGCTGACCAGCAAATAGCTCTGTATCTGGTAGGTAAACACCGTTTGAGCCAACTGGGTTTGCTACTTCTAGGTTGTACTTGTTACCAACCGCGAAGTCTTCTTGACCGTGACCAGGAGCAGTGTGAACAACACCAGTACCTGAATCAGTCGTAACGTGATCGCCAAGGATCGCCGGTACAGTGAAATCGTAGAATGGGTGTTGGAATTGAGAAAGCTCTAGGTCCGCACCTTTAGCAAAGCCAAGGTTGTGGAAGTGCTCGATACCCGCACGGTCCATTACGTCTTTCGCTAGCTCAGCAGCAACGATGATACGCTCAGCGTTGTCGCCTTCTGTTTGGATAAGCACGTACTCTAGATCATCACGTAGACATACTGCGCGGTTTGCAGGCAGTGTCCAAGGTGTTGTTGTCCAGATAACGATAGATACGTCACCGTGACCTTCATGACCTTCTGTCAGTTCAAATTTAGATAGCAGTGCTGTTTCGTCAGCCGCTTTAAAACGAACGTCGATAGATGGTGATACTTTATCTTTGTATTCTACTTCCGCTTCAGCAAGAGCAGAACCACAGTCTGTACACCAGTGAACAGGTTTGAAACCTTTTAGCAGGTGACCATTGCTTGCGATCTTACCAAGAGCACGAATAATGTTCGCTTCAGTTGCGAAATCCATAGTGCGGTATGGCTTGTCCCACTCACCCATGATACCAAGGCGTTTGAAGCTCTCTTTCTGACCTTCAACCTGACCAGCTGCGTATTCACGACATTTCTCGCGGAATTCCGCTGCTGTCACTTTTTGGCCTGGCTTACCTACTTTCTTCTCTACCATTAATTCGATTGGTAGACCGTGGCAGTCCCAGCCTGGGATGTAAGGTGCGTCAAAACCTGAAAGTGTTTTGGATTTAATAATAATGTCTTTAAGAATCTTGTTTAGTGCGTGACCAATATGAATGTCACCATTTGCGTAAGGAGGGCCATCGTGCAATACGAATGACTTTTTGCCTTTCTTAGCTTTACGGATTTCACCGTAAAGATCTTCTTTGTACCAACGCTTAAGCATTTCTGGCTCACGATTGGCCAGGTTGCCGCGCATTGGAAACCCTGTTTCAGGTAAGTTCAGGGTATCTTTATACTCACTCATCGATTCTTAATTCCGTTATATTGGGCGAAAATTAGACATTATGTTGAACGGTGGAATAAACCGCTCAACGCTTAAGCTGACGCAGCCACACCCTTGCTGCTTCAGCATCCAATTCGATTTGTTGTTTAAGTGCTTCAAACGACTCAAACTTTTGCTCATCTCGAAGTTTATGCAAAAGTTCCACTTCTAGTTGCTTGCCATATAAATTGGCATGAAAGTCGAATAAGTGCACTTCTAACTGTTGGCGAACACCATTGACGGTTGGTCTTTGACCAATATTAGCAACACCACCAACTGGCTTATTTCCTAAGCCAAGCGCTTGAACAACATAGACTCCGGAAACCGGAGAAACACAGCGTTTCAAAGGAATATTTGCAGTAGGGAACCCAATGGTTCGACCTAGCTTTCTTCCGTGAGAAACACGACCGCTGATGCTGTAGTTTCTTCCCAGCATCTGTTGCGCGGAATGCAAATCGTCACGCGCCAGCGCTTGACGGATAGCCGTACTGCTGACACGTAATTGTTGTAAACAAAAGCTCTGGGTACTTACGACATCAAAGCCGTATTTTTCCCCTGCTTCCTGTAGCATTGCAAAGTTACCTGTACGGCCTTTGCCAAAGCAGAAATCATCACCAACGACAAGAAACTTAACACCCAAACGCTCGACCAACAAGTCACGGATAAACTCTTCCGCGGTTAAACTTGCAAAATGGCGATTGAAATTGACACACAGTAAGCGGTCAATATCGAGCTTACTCAATTGCACGAACTTATCGCGTAATCGCGTCAACCTTGCAGGTGCCTTGTCTTTGGCAAACAGCTCCATAGGCTGAGGTTCAAAGGTCATCACAACAGAAGGCAAGGATAGCCTGTCCGCTTGCTCAGACACTTGCTGCAATACTTGTTGATGGCCTTTATGGACACCATCGAAATTGCCAATAGTCAGCACACAACCATGATGTCGCGGGTTGATATTGTGAATGCCTCTAATCAGTTCCATTGGATACTGCTTTCTGCCTCTGTTTAACTTTACACTGTGTGAAACTGACGGATTATATACTAATCACCCTCAGTCTGTCCCAGCTTTTAGGTCTTTTAAACGCGCACCAGTTAAAAATAGAACCACTAGGTAAACCACGGCTCCTAAACCGATCAACATCCCTAGCACCGCGCTTCGGTGAGCAAAGCTCCAGCCCAGCCATACTGACATATCTTCCAGTTGCCATAAGATTGCCGCCACCATCGCCGCGCCAGCAATAGCTAAACGTATAATAAAGAAGACGGTTCGCTTAGTGATTTGGTATACCTCTGCGATGTGCAGGCCACGATACAGCAGTGCCATATTCACAAATGCCGATAGTGCTGTCGCGATAGCCAAGCCAACGTAGCCATAGAAGTACGCAAAAATTGCATTAAATACCATGTTGGTCACCATCGCAATGATGCCGTATTTCACTGGCGTTTTGGTGTCTTGACGCGAGTAATACCCCGGAGCGAGCACTTTAATCAGCATAAAGTTAAGCAGACCAGAAGCATACGCTAATAAAGAGAGAGAGGCTTGATGTACGTCTTGTGGCGAAAACTCACCTCGCATGAATAACACCATCAACATAGGTTTTGCCAGTACCATCAAACCAAGCATTGCCGGAAGGCCAAGTAAGATCACCATGCGCACCCCCCAGTCCATGGTTTGTGCGAATCCTTCATTTTGTGCGTCAACATGTTTGCGTGACAATGCTGGTAAAATCACCGTTGCGATCGCAATACCAAACAGACCTAACGGGAATTCCAACAAACGATCTGAATAGTACAACCAACTGATCGAACCGGTTTGCAGAAAGCTGGCAATAAAAGTATCAAACAACAAGTTGATTTGGCTTACCGACACACCGAACAAAGCAGGAATCATTAAGGTTCGGATCTTCACCACGCCCGGATCGCGCCAGCCCCATTTCGGCTTAACCATAACCCCCGCTTTAATAAGGAAAGGGATTTGAAATAAGAACTGAACCAAACCACCAAGGAAAACACCGATGGCAAGACCTATCTCTGGCTGTGACATCTGCGGCGAGATAAACCATGCTGCCAAAATGATCATCACATTGAGGAAGACGGGAGTAAAAGAAGAAACCGCAAACTTACCTAGTGTATTGAGAATGGCTCCCGATAGGGCAACAAAAGTGATGAACCATAAATAAGGAAAGGTAATCTTGAGCATCACGCTAGCAAGTTCGAACTTCTCAGCCGCGGGACCACCATGCATCCAGTCTAGGAACCAACCAAAACCAAACAGTGCAGTCACCACTCCGGAACCTAGAACACCTAAGATGGTAACAATTGAGACTATCACCCCTAATGTACCCGCCGCACGAGCAATGAGCTCCCGAGTTTTATCCATGTCGCCTTGAGCATGGCTTTCCGTTAAAACAGGAACAAACGCTTGGGAAAAAGCACCTTCAGCAAACAAACGTCGTAAAAAATTAGGAATTTTATTGGCGAAGAAAAAGACGTCTGCGCTTGCTCCTGCCCCCATTAAATTTGCCACTACAACATCACGAACTAGGCCAAGAACGCGGGAAATAAATGTCATAGCACTGACGATCATGCCAGACTTGAGTAGTCGTTTACTCACTGTAACCTCGGAATATCACCATAAGACAGCTAACCCTATACTGTTTCTCTGACAGGTGCTGTAAATAGACGTCAAAAATCTATCCGCGGGTTGTAAGGAATAAGTGTGCCTTTCGCGGATAATTATTAGCATTGGTATAAAAATGCTGTTAGAATCCCCGCCATCTTAACCGCGATAACCTCTCTTACCAAAATTTGTTTTGGCTTAGATCGGTTTTTGCACAAATCATTTGACATTTAAGCGCAAATGAGGGATATTCCTCGCCCTTAAATTGTCACAGAACTAAGTTTTTGGGAGTTAGACCCTTGGCAAATAGTAAATCTGCTAAGAAGCGCGCTATCCAAGCTGAGAAACGTCGTCAGCACAATGCTAGCCGTCGCTCAATGATGCGTACTTACATGAAGAAAACTGTTGCTGCTATCGAAGCAGGCGACAAAGAAGCTGCAACTGCTGCATTCGCTGTAGTTACACCTATCCTAGACCGCATGGCAACTAAAGGCCTTATTCACAAGAATAAAGCAGCTCGCCATAAGTCTCGTTTCGCTGCACAAATCAAAGCTCTTTAATAGAGTCCTGATTTTACAGTGAAGAAAAAACCGACCTTGTGTCGGTTTTTTTATATCTACAAAATTTTCTTAATAAAAAAAGCTGGCAATGCCAGCTTTTCTTTTTCTGAATGTCCCATTTAAAGACATCAGCTTATTCATTACCCATATAACGCTCATACTAGAAAGCACTAATAAAACACTTGAGAACAAAGCAAATTGATCGATGAGTAGTACCCTATCATCAAAAGTTTAACGCCACTCTCAAATATTCCAACAAGTTAGATTCACACTCTAAGATGAGCAGTATATTAGGACTATTTAATTAATGTTGAGCACTCTCAGCACAATAAAGACTATGCAGTGTTTTTATTAACGCTTTCACTTCATCACTCTTTAATGTGTAGTACACCGTTTGTGCTTCTTTCCTTGTCGTGACTAACTCATCACGGCGAAGCCAAGCAAGATGCTGAGATAATGCCGACTGGCTTAGCTCTAACTTTGCACACAGCTCTCCCACGGACAGCTCTTGGTTATGCAGCATACAAAGGATTTGTAGGCGTCTCTCGTTTGCCATCGCTTTGAGCAACACGACGGCTTTTGCGGAGTTCTGCTCCATTTCTTGTAGATTCATGTGTTGGACCTCTAGCTACAACTTACTTATTCCAACCCTGGCCAGCTTGTTGTGTTGCACTGATTTATATATCTAAGAAAATCAAGATACACTTCCAGAGTCTTCATTATTAGAACCTCTAATTTAGTTGTTAGTGATACACCAATATTATCCACCAAGGATTTTAATTGGTGCGCCATCAATAATTAATAGTTTTGCTCACTAAAACAAGTATCTTGCTTACTTAGATATTATTTAGAATTATATTTTTATTGATAGTAATCTATTTATTTACGCAACGATACGGGTTTACTCAAACATTTGACTGAAATCAGCATCACAAACATTTTTTACCGCGGGGTGTTGGATCATTCGTTCCGCAAAAATCACGTAGTACTCTTCTTTTAGCCCATCGACATGGCCAATTAGCTGTAAATTTCGGTCGTCTTCAATCTCCGACATGTATACGGTCGGTGCCAAGAAAATCACATCATCGTGGTACCGAGCAAAAGCTTTCATCAACGCAACATCATCAAACTCCCCCAGCACATTGGGTTGAAGGCCTTGACGATCAAACCATTGAATAACTTTACGCCCCATAGCCGTTCGGCTCGCGGGAATCAGAAGTTTTTTTTGTTCCAAGATCTCAGGGAATCGCACATTTTCAATTTCAGAAGAAGCAAAAAAGCTCATGCTACTTTCACCTAACTTTTTGCTATAAAGGCCAGGACTTTGAGTAGAATCAACGGGACAATCCGAAAGGATCATATCTAGCTTGTGCTGAGAAAGGCGTTCAAGTAGCAGTTCGTGGGTCGATTCATAACAGCGTAAATGAATACTGTTATCTTCCGGGACGGTCGTCATCAGTACTTTACTGACCAAGCGTTTAGATAATGCATCTGCTACACCAACTTCAAATAGAATGTTCGAGTGCTGGCTGTAATTGACGATATCTAACATCTCATAGCTCAAACCGAACATCCGGTCGGCGTACTTAAACACAAGCTGACCTAACTCAGTGGGCTCAACTGTACGACCATTGCGCTTGGTTAACTTTCCTTTCATGCGCTCTTCAAGCGCTTTAATCTGTCCTGTCACGGTTTGCGGTGTCAGGAAGAGCGCGTCAGCCGCCTTAGTTACAGAGCCCTGTTTGCACACCATCCAGAAATAATAGAGATGGTTGTAGTTTAGATGTGACATGATCGAGTCCCGAAAAGAAAGTGATACTTTTTATACCAAATGTGACAGAGACAAACAATAAACTCGACAAAACCATACAATACCTTACAAAAGCATAAGTTTTACCGAAAGTATAAAGTCAATACTGTCATAAAAGTTGAACTGATGCGCATTTTCTCTACAAAAAAAGCGCAAAAACCAAACAAAACGAAATCAAAATTTAACCATTAAAATCAATAGGTTAAAAATTAATTTTCTTCTTCTTTCACGCCATTATCAAAAAGAACAATAAAAATCTCTCACAGCAAGAAATTTGTAATATTAATGAAATATTTGTTCTCTAACATCGCCCGCAGATTCAACTACAGACCGAAAAATGAACTGAAAGGTCAACGGAGAAAATTATGATGAACCAAGCTACTTCAACAGTGGCACCAATTTCGAGCACAGCTCGTTGGTTACGCTGGGCTAACTTGGCATTCATGTTATATCTGCTTCTTCTAGCAGTATCTATGGTTGGTAGTGGCTTTAAATGGGCAACTGGCGATCAAGCTAAGGTGCTATTTGAATTTGCCGCACACCCAGTTGCAGGTCTAATGATCGGCTTGGTGGCAACAGCCTTAATTCAGTCTTCAAGTACTGTAACGTCTATTATTGTAGGCTTGGTTGCAGGTGGCTTACCTGTAGAAACCGCTATCCCTATGGTGATGGGTGCTAACATTGGTACCACAGTGACCAATACGCTTGTGTCTCTTGGCCACGTGCGCTGTAAAGAAGAGTTCAAACGTGCATTTGCAAGTGCAACCATTCACGACTTCTTCAACTTGCTTGCTGTCGCTATTTTCCTTCCGTTGGAAATGATGTTCGGCATTTTAGAGAAAGTTTCTCACTGGCTTGTTTCTCCACTGCTTGCTACTGGTGATATGAGCATTAAGGGCTTCAACTTTATTAAACCAATTACAAAGCCAGTCGTAGGCGCAATTAAAGAGCCACTTTCTACCTTCGGTGATACTGTTGGCGGCGTCATGCTTATTGCTTTGGGTATTGCGACTATCTTCGTTGCAATCACAGTGATGGGTAAATTGATGAAGAGCCTAATGGTTGGTCGCGCACGTGAAATTTTGAAAAACGCCATCGGTCGTGGTCCTATTCACGGCATCGTATCAGGCTCAATCGTGACTGTTCTAGTACAATCTTCCTCAACCACGACAAGTTTAATGGTTCCGTTGGTTGGTACTGGCGTGTTGAAAGTACGAGATATCTACCCTTTCACTCTGGGTGCTAACATTGGTACTTGTATTACGGCACTACTAGCAGCGACAGCGGTATCTGGAGAGTTCGCAGTATTCGCACTACAAATCGCTCTAGTCCACTTAGTATTTAACATCATGGCGACGCTGTTTATCTTTGGAATTCCATTCCTACGTGAGATTCCGGTTAAAGGCGCTGAGATGATTTCTGAAATGGCTATTAAGAATAAAGCAGTTGTTGGTGGTTACCTAATGTCAGTATTCGTTATTCTACCAGGTGCAATTCTAGCCCTAACAACGTAACAACAACGACATACCATCGCTTATTGTTTAGGCTCCACATCGTGGAGCCTTTTTTATGATAATTAAACTGTTCAAATCGATTGTCCGGTGATAATTTGAGCCACATCAGCATGCTTATGCTGAGCTATCTCATTTGGAGTCGACAACATGACGCAGCTTAATGACGCTATTTCTGATCAGCTACTCGCAATAGACGAAAACCTAACCCAACTGGTTGCTGATATTGATATCCTCAGTAGCGTGAATCCTCTTAATTATGCTCAAGAAAGAGAACGTTTCATTAAAAACAAATATTCTCAAGAGCCTAATTTTCAATATTCAATTACTAACGTAGATACCCACAGCGCAAAGCGACGTCTATATGAGCTACCTCTAGAAAACATTCAAGACACCCAACTGCAGAGGCTGTACGCGGATGTAATTCAGTCTTATGCAGATAAACTGGATCAAGTGAATACCATAGGTACTCAAGAGTTTCTTTATAACTCCTTACGCTATTATGGGGAACCGAGCGCCAAAGATATTGCCAACGCCCATTTCATATTGCACCTTCCTACAGAAGAAGAAAAAGAACCTCAGCACGATAGCCGTGCAATAGCACGTTTCATGCAAAATTTTGCTCAACGCAATGGGTATGAATGTGAAATACAGGTGTTGGACGGGATGTTAGCAAACGCACTAGTTTCAGGATCTCGAGTCAAAATTAACCACGCGGCGTACATCACCACTGATGAGTTGGAGGCTCTTGCACATCATGAAATGGGAGTACATCTCCTAACTACGCTTAACGGTCGTCAACAACCGCTAAAAGTCCTGAGCTTAGGTTGTCCTGCCAATACCAACACTCAAGAAGGGCTGGCTATATTATGTGAGTATCTGTCAGGACATTTCAGTATCAAGCGCCTAAGAACCTTAGCCTTACGAGTTCTGGCAGTAGAGTCGATGATCAAGGATCGCGATTTCCGCCATACGTTCATGCTATTAAAAGAACAGTATAAAGCTTCTGATCTTCAAGCATTTACAACGACTGCCCGAGTCTATCGAGGTGGAGGTTTAACGAAGGATTACTTGTATCTTAGAGGATTCCGAGAGGTGCTCAATGCCTATGATAAATTGGGCGATGACTTTTCACTATTGTTGTGCGGGAAAACAGAGCTGAAGTACTTTGAGCTTATCCGTTCATTAGTGAGTAAAGAAATATTCACTCAACCTAAGTTTATTAGCCCGGCACTGTCCACACCGATGCAGACCAACCCAATTCACCGTTATATTGTCAGTGCACTAAAATAATACCTTCTAAGTACAAAAAAGAAAAAAGCTCCATTCGGAGCTTTTTCTATATCTTGAAGAACGATACTCGTTACACTGAGAATGGATAACGAATAGGATCGTGATGCTCGTAGCCTTCAACCCAAAAGTCATCCAGTGTGACCCATGTTTCCAAATCTTCTAGAGATTTAATCTCTGGGTTGATATGGAACGTCGGCGCTTTTAATGGCTCACGCTTCAACTGAACATCGCGCATCAGTTCAAGCTGGTCTTCATAAATGTGAGCATTCACAATCTTATGAAATGCCTGACCAGGTTTCTTGCCCGTAATTTGCGCCATAATCGCCAAGAATACGTAAACTTGAACCATATTGAAGTTTAAGCCAAGCGGTACATCACACGAACGCTGAGTACTATTCAGGTAAAGCGTATCATCCAGCAATGAAAAATGGTGACTGTACATACAAGGACGCAAGCACCCCATGTGGAACTCCCCCGGATTGTAGAAGTTCAAGATTTCACCGCGGTCATCAACACCACGCGTTAAGTCATCCACTATCTTACGTAGCTGGTCAACATGACCACCATCAGGTTTCGCCCAGGCGCGCCCTTGAACCCCATAGACACGGCCCATGTCGTCTTCACCTTTACGGTATGGGTTATTCAACCAGGCATCATTTAGGTTGGCATTGGCATCCCAGGTTTTCGTGCCCAGCTTACGAAAATCTTCCGCATTATCGTAACCACGAATATACCCTAATAGCTCTGCAACGGCTGCTTTCCAAAAACTTTTACGTGTGGTGACCAACGGAAATTGATTGTTCGCAACATCGTAGGTTAAATCCGCGTTGATTACGGTCAGGCAGCGCTTGCCTGTACGCTCATTTTCAACCCAAACACCTTGGTCAACGATGCGTTGACACAAATCTAAATACTGTTTCACACCAATACCTTACTTCGTCTTTTGTGGTAATTCGTCTTTGTAATGACCACGTTTGTATGCCCAAACCATCATGAGGACACCGATAACCACCATTGGCAGGGATAAAATCTGTCCCATGGAAATAAAGCCACCGAATAAACCCAAATGAGCGTCTGGTTCGCGCACGTATTCTACTAGGAAACGGAAGGTTCCGTAACCCGCAAGAAAGAGTCCTGAAACAGAACCTAGAGGACGAGGTTTCTTGATGAACCAATTCAAAATGAAGAAAAGGACGATACCTTCAAGCGCCATTTCATAAAGCTGCGATGGATGACGTGGCAGTGGACCGCCATTTGGGAAAACGATCGCCCAAGGCACATCCGTTACTCGGCCCCACAACTCGCTGTTCATGAAGTTACCTAAACGCCCCATACCCAAACCAAATGGCACAAGCGGCGCGATAAAGTCAGCAACACCGAAGAAAGTTCGCCCGTTTTTGTGTGCATACCAGAACATCGCGGTAATCACACCCAGTAAGCCCCCGTGGAAAGACATACCACCGGTCCACACTTTAAATAGATACAAAGGGTCAGCCAGGAAGAGCTCAAAATTGTAGAAAAGCACGTAGCCTACACGGCCACCAATCACCACGCCAAGGAAGCCTGCGAACAACAAATCAGAAACCTGCTCTCGTGTCCAACCACTTCCAGGCTTATCCGCACGTCGATTCGCTAACCATAGAGCAAACATAAAGCCCACAAGGTACATCAAACCGTACCAACGAACCGAAACAGGACCAATAGAGATTAAAACCGGATCAATATTGGGAAATTCAATATATCCCTGAGACATAAATCATTCTCTTCTTATCACAACAAAATAAATATACCCAAGTAACCTCTAGATGCTTGGTTCAGCGAGAATGACTTGGGTACAAACTTAGAGCAGCATGGTCGCTGCAACAAACATTAAGAACACCGCGAATATCTTTTTTAATACCGCAGTTGGAAGGTTAGTTGCCAGCTTCGCACCCACTTTTGTTGTGAGCATCGAGGCCATAGCAATCGCTAATAAAGCGGGAAGATAAACATAGCCAATACTGTATGAAGGTAAGCCTTCCACTTTATAGCCATGTAAGATGAAGCCGATCATACCAGAAATAGCAATCACGCAACCACAAACGGAGGATGAGCCCACCGCTTTACGCATCTCTATCCCATGTTTATTTAAAAATGGTACCGACAGTGAGCCACCACCAATACCAGCAAGGCTTGATACGACACCAATTCCCGTGCCGTAAACTACAGTCACAGGGCTGCTCGGCATAGGTTTACTGCTCGTAACTTTAATGGAACGAAACATTTGTACTGACAGGCAAAGAACAATGACACCAAACACTTTCGGCAAATAGTGTGTAGGGATCCACTCAGCAATATTGGCACCAACAAAGCCACCAATGACCACACCAGGCATCAACCATTTTACGACAAACATATCGACATTGCCGAGCTTAAGGTGATTCATCGCCGATGAGCCAGACGTGACAATAATACTCGCTAACGAAGTGGCTAAGGCCATGTGCATACTCATTTCTGGAGAGATCCCAGCAAGAGGAAGCAAATACAACAAGGCAGGAACAACAATCAAACCACCACCGATACCGAGTAACCCCGCCATCACACCCACAAAAGCGCCTAGCGCCAACAATAACAAAAATAAAGAGACGGTCACGATTTCCTACTTTTTACCTGCACGGATAAAGCCCGCAAAACCCTGTTGGATGAAGAAGTCATGCATCATTTGATGAATGTCCTCCCCGTAGGACTTTGTCATTGCTTGCTCCGCTAATTTTTCTAATTCTTCTTGTTGGCTATGACGAATCAAATATTTCACCTTAGCCACGTTGGAGGTGTTCATACTCAAACTGGTATACCCTAACCCAAGTAAGAGAAGAGCGCCAAATGGGTCGCCAGCTAACTCACCACAAATACACACTGGCACCCGATACTTATCGCACACGTCATGGATTTGCTTAAGCGCTAACAGTACCGCAGGATGCATAGATTCATAGACATCCGCTACGCGCGAATTGTTCCTATCTACCGCTAATAAATACTGAGTTAAATCGTTTGTCCCGACAGAAACAAAATCAACACGGTGAGCGATCGTTGGCAACAGATACACCATCGATGGTACTTCAATCATGACCCCAATTTGTGGGAATTGAATTCTATCATCAAGCAAAACGGCTTCGCTGTGAGCTTGATTAATCAAGCTAATGGCATCGTCTAGCTCTTTTACCCCTGACACCATTGGCAATAAGATACTTAAGTTTCCGCTTTCTGCACTCGCTCTTAACATTGCACGCAGCTGGATCAAGAAAATGTCTGGATGATCCAATGTAAAACGAATGCCACGCCAGCCTAGAAACGGATTATCTTCTTCGATGGGCAAATACGGCAAAGGTTTGTCACCACCAATATCCAAAGTACGCATCACTACTCGTTGATTCGGATAGCTGTTAAGTATTGCTTGGTATTGATGATACTGCTCATCTTCCGAAGGAAAGTGATGCTGAAGTAAAAATGCAATCTCAGTTCGGTACAACCCAACACCATCAACACCTGTGTTGATGGCAATATTACTGTCTGCACTGAGTCCCGCATTCAGCATAATTTCGATATGGTGATTATCTTGCGTAACCGCAGGGAGTGCGAGGTCCTTGTTTACCATGGCAAACAATTCAGACTCTTCGCTTACTAAGCTGCGATACTCTCGCAACAACTGGCGGTTTGGCTCTAAGAAGATCTCACCCGTATAGCCGTCGACTATCCCGAGTTTGCCATTAACCACATCCGGATTAATGTTGGCGCCCATGACTGCAGGGACCCCAAGAGCTCGAGATAAAATGGCAGCGTGAGAGTTTGCGCCTCCCTCTAATGATACGACAGCTAACAAAAACTCTTTAGGTACAGAAGCGAGCAAGGTGGCAGTGAGTTCATTCGCCACCAAAATAATGGGACGATCAATTGCAGAATTTTCTTGCTCGCTGTTGTGTAGAAAATAGAGCAGCCTTTGCCCTAACTCTCGGATATCTTGCGCTCTTTCACGCATGTATACATCCGACATTCTGGCAAATCGATTCGAGTATGACTCTACAACTTGGCGTAACGCCCAGTCTGCCCTATCTCCTTTTTCAATCTGCTTCTTCAAATCACCGCGAAGCATCGGATCATTCAGTAAGTGAGTAAACAGATCGAAGATCGCAAGCGCATCTTTGTTGATTTCACTGTCCAGCTTTTTCCGCATACGGCGAAAGTCATTTAACGCTCGCTCTATGGCCACTAGTAATGTCTCGTGCTCGCGTTCCTTATCTAACGTGGACGAAGGGAAAACATCCGATAAACTCGGCTGGGTATTGTCGAACCAAAACTCTCCAATCGCGACACCAGTAGACGCAGGCAAACCTTTTAATACCGTGGGTTTAGATGCTAACTGCCAATGCCCAAGATTCTGCGCATGTGCAATGAGCACCGCTAACTGAGCGGATAAGGTAACAAGAAACGATTCTTCCATTTCACTAAACAAGCGCGGCGTTTTTTGTTGGATCACCAACACACCTAAAACTTGTTTACGATGAATGATTGGAGTAGCTAAAAAAGAGTGGTAAATCTGTTCGCCGAGTTGAGGAAAGAATTTGAACTCGGGGTGTTTTGAGGCTTCGGCAAGGTTAAGGGGTTCAGCGCTTCGTTTTACCAACCCAACCAAGCCTTCATTGAAGTTGATATGAATACTATCACCTTCAAAAATAAGGCCTTGAGTTGCCATTAACTCAAGGCGCTGCATTTCTTCATTAGCAAGATAGATAGTACAGCACTCAGTACTAAGGGCAGCACAAGTCTCTTTCACCAATATATCGAGTGCCAGATGCACATCATCGACCCTGGAGACTTTCTCAACTATTTCCCTTAGCTGACTGAGCATGATTATCCTCTACGTTGCTTTTTTCTTTTCCCTTTCGCTTTTCTCTCTCGAAAAGGCATGGCCAAGGATGCAAATTCTTTCATCGCTCGTCGATAAACATCTCGCTTGAAAGAAACAACTTGCCTAACTGGATACCAGTAACTTACCCAGCGCCAACCATCAAATTCAGGGGATTTTCCGCGTTGCATATTAATGCGAGACTCATCGCATTCTAATCTCAGCAGAAACCATTTCTGTTTTTGGCCGATACAAACAGGCTTGGAGTCCCAACGCACCAATCGCTTTGGTAGCTTATATCTTAACCAATGACGACTTGTTGCAATGATCTTAACGTCTTTTTTCGTTAAACCGACTTCTTCGTATAACTCCCTGAACATGGCTTGTTCAGGGGTTTCACCTTCGTCAATCCCACCTTGTGGAAATTGCCATGAGTGTTGCCCGTATCGTTTAGCCCAGAAGACCTGACCATGGTTATTACATATCACAATACCAACATTAAGTCGGTAACCATCGCCATCTATCACTGGCTAACCTCTATGAATAAATTTTTTATTACCGTGATTTTTCCACATATCCCCATTACTAGCAAACTTACTGATGTGATATGAGCAAGATTTATTACCTTTTCACCATTTTTGGATATCTTTTAATCAAACCATACCTTATCAACACAAGAGTGAGACATTGCCCACATTTATTCACCTTTTCTGTGAATAACTTTGTGAAGAATTCAATTCAAATGAGTAATTCAGTTCAATCCCATCAAAAGCAAAACAGATGAAGAAACAAAAAAATAAACATAAAACATTGATAAAAAAGTATTTATTTTTAAAAACAACGATAATTCGATCTTCAGTTTCTTGATGATCTTTTCACCAAACTCAGATCGGTCAAAGATCCACCAACAGGCTATTTATCCACACTCACCTGCTATTCGTTTAGATGATTACAACAAAATCAACCCCAAAAATGCATTTTAACCCCTGTTTATTCATACAGACCCCGCCAGGATCTTATCAACACCTCCTCCACCTGTGGATAAGTTATGAATTGATCGTTCTTACACCGCCTCGGTGAAATCTTAAACAGTAGATTTGGTCGGAGTTTGATAAACTATATTTTTTGTAATACCACCTTGTAACTATGAAACCAGAACCACAAACAGAAGCAGAGCTATTGGAACGAGCGCATGATATGGCAGGACTCTGTTTTGCTGAGTTGGCCGCCGAGGCGAATATGATTGTTCCTGAAAACTTAAAACGTGATAAAGGTTGGGTGGGTCAATTACTCGAATGGCACTTGGGCGCTCCAGCTGGCAGTAAACCTCAACAAGATTTCGCAAAACTAGGGATCGAGTTGAAAAGTATTCCGATCAGTTACTCTGGCAAACCTTTAGAAACAACCTTTGTTTCTGTGGCCCCCCTCACTGGTGTTCATGGTCTTACATGGGAAACAAGTCATGTTCGAAACAAGCTATCTCGTGTCCTTTGGGTACCCGTAGAAGGAGAACGAGAAATCCCACTCCCTGAAAGACGTGTGGGCAGTCCACTAATTTGGTCACCAGATGAAGAAGAAGAACGGATTTTGCGAAATGACTGGGAAGAGTTAATGGAGATGATCGTCTTGGGAAGATTTGATCAAATTTCCGCCAGACACGGAGAAGCGCTGCATCTTCGCCCTAAAGCCGCAAATGCAAAAGCGCTCACCGAAGCATACAACTCAAATGGTAAGCCGATGAAAACTCTGCCCCGAGGCTTTTACCTTAGAACACAGTTTACTGAACAGATCTTACTCAAGCACTACATTAACACTCAACCAGAATAAAACCATATCAGCTATTTAGTGCGTCACGAGCGATAACTCAATATCGCAGTATGAGGCCGCCTCTTCAGTGCCACATTCGTCATACGCATTGCGCAGCCTTAAATACGCTTTATCGACCCCTAGCCTCAATAGTTCTTCTTTTACTAAGTCTAGAGAGCCAAAATGTATCGGGTCTTCACCGTCTTTAATCGGCTCAAGTTGATGCTTGTACTCCACAGCTAAAAGATAGTCAGAGACATCAGAACACCCAATCACAAATACTTTGGGAGTTTTATAAGTATCTTTATGTGGACCATGTAGCCACATGTCCAATTGATGCTTCTGCATAACATACCTCCTTCACACGATCATTTAAGTGTAGTTAGGCTAACTGTAGCTTTCGAGTTTGCTCTTCCTTTATACGTAAATCATTTGCGATTGCGGCTAAAAATCCCCTATATTGGAGTCACTTATTTAGTCGGTAACTCTTCAAGGACGTGATATGCAATACACAAAACTACCGCACTCATCACTTGAGATCAGTAAAATCTGCCTCGGCACTATGACGTTTGGCGAGCAAAACACAGAAAAGGACGCCTTTGAACAGCTCGACTTTGCCCTCGATCATGGGGTGAACTTCATCGATACCGCAGAGATGTACCCTGTACCGCCAAACTCGGAAACACAAGGGCTCACCGAGCAATACATCGGTAATTGGTTAGCAAAAAGCGGCAAAAGAGAGAAAGTAGTACTGGCAACAAAAGTGGCAGGCCCTCGCAATGTTCCTCACATTAGAGACAACATGAGCCTTAATCGTCGCCACATCCATACAGCAATTGATGACAGCCTTAATCGTCTACAAACCGATTATGTCGATTTGTACCAACTACATTGGCCGCAGCGTCAAACCAACTGCTTTGGTCAACTCAACTACCCATACCCTGACAAACAAGAAGAAGTCACGTTAATTGAAACGTTGGAAGCGCTTACTGAATTAGTGAATGCAGGTAAAGTGCGCTATATCGGCGTATCCAACGAGACGCCGTGGGGGGTGATGTCGCTACTGCGTTTGGCAGAAAAGCACGATTTGCCAAGAATTGTCTCCATTCAAAACCCATATAACTTATTGAACCGCAGCTTCGAAGTTGGCTTGTCTGAAATCAGCCATTACGAAGGCGTTCAGTTACTTGCCTACTCTCCTTTGGCATTTGGCTGCCTGAGTGGTAAATACCTAAACGGGGCAAAACCTGAAGGCGCTCGATGCACTAAGTGGGAGCGTTTTGCGCGCTACTTCACTCCACAAGGTGTTAAAGCGACCGAAGCTTACGTCAATTTAGCTCAAGAGCATGGTCTAAACCCTGCACAAATGGCGCTCGCGTTTGTCAATCAGCGTCCATTTGTTGCTTCTAACATTATCGGAGCAACAAACCTAGACCAATTAAAAGCCAATATCGACAGTATTGATTTGCAACTTAGCGACGAGCTACTTACTGAAATTCAAGCAATAGGTACAACTTACTCGAATCCTTGCCCTTAACAGTAAAGCTCCCTTCAAACGAAAACAGCTGATCTTCAAGATCAGCTGTTTATCCAATGAAGTCATACTTCATATAAAAAGTTAAGCGTGTTGAATGACTCGTTAGCAACTCAGTCAGTCCAACACGCTAACCATTACGTCATTATTCGCGACGTTAAGACTCGACGAAGGTGACGAACTCGACGTTCAACTTTTACTGCATCCGGAACATTGGCACGTGTAGAACGACCATCGCGATCTAAACCAATATCCCTCAATAGATGAACATTCGTCCATGGAATATCATGAGCAGTTCGGCGTATGGTACGCTGCCATTGTTTTTCTTCGCGTTTAAGGTCTGCTTTCAATAGCAAAGTGGCCAATTGTAGGTAAATAGAGTGACGCATAATATTTTCTCCGATTATCGATGTATTCGACTGGGAAAAAATAGTGCGTAAAATGAACAGAAATATTCTGTTGATACTAAGCCGCTACTTTCCCGCAGCCTAGTAATAAATATGATAGGTTACGGATTAATTTTTATCTTGTGAGCCAGTGGTATTGGTATCATCCGATTTAAGGGTTATCGGAGCGATAGGCATACGATCAGCGCAAGCAGTGGTGTTAACAACGTAATGTTTCATCTTGCGCCTCCTAGCTAAAAATTAATCCGTTTATGAAAGGTATAACTCATTGAGTTACGGTTAAATTGTAAGCTTTGATGAATATATATCAAACATTTTTTGCCTTTTTGATTAAAAACAAATCAATACACCGCAATTTAGTTTCATATACTTTTATGTATAACATATTCACCTGAGGAATATATAAATTTGCGGATTTTATAAATCAAACCAAACAAAAATAAAAAGAGCGGCTCTGTGGCCACTCTCTTTTATTGTATTTATTCGCCTATTTAACACAGGGAAAGGCCAACTACATGGCTTGTTCGGAAATCAAGTTATGTTTATTAAGTAGTCGATACATGGTTGCACGCGAAACTCCGAGCTCTTTCGCCGCATTTGAAACTTGACCAGAATGAGATTCCAAAACAACCAGCAACGCATCACGTTCACTCTTCTCTCGGATTGATTTCAAGCTGCGCTTTGAGTCATTACGTTGAGGTAAATCTAAGTGATGATCTTCAATCATTACGCTGTCGGACATTAATACCGCTCGCTTCACTTGGTTCATCAGCTCACGCACATTTCCAGGCCAGAAATAACGTGTCAGTGCCTTGAATGCATCCTCAGAAAAGCTTTTTGCTTGCGAGTTGTACTCTTTTGAGAACTCTTGTAAGTAGAAACGAGCCAGCAATGCGATGTCACTCGCACGTTCTTTCAAGCTAGGGACATTGATGCGCAGAACGTTGATGTAATGGTAAAGCTCTTCATTGAAGTCACCGTCAATCAAAGCTTTTTCAACATCCGACGAGTTAGCAGCAAGAATACGCACGTTAACCGCTTTTACGCCATCTTTGGTATCAATGGTGCCTTCTTGCAAGAATCTCAGCAGATTCATTTGCTGCTCTTTTGAAATGGTAAGAATGTCATTAAACAACACGGTGCCACCATCTGCTTGTTCAAGCAGGCATGCTTCCATATCTTCATCGGCGTTAATACCAAATACTTCAGCTTGGAAACGTTGTTCATTGAGTGCGCGACAGTTAATTGCCATAAACGGTTTATGAGAGCGTGAAGAGACTTTATGGATGGCCCTAGCAACCGCCTCTTTACCAGTCCCACTTTCCCCAGAAATCAGAATGCTGACGTCCGTTGGACCAATGCGCTTCACTTGATCGCGTAAACGTTTCATCGGGATAGATTCACCGATCAAACCCATATCTAAACTGCTACCAAAACTAGGCCAAACTTTTTTCTCCAATTTAAGCATGCCAAGCTGGTGACCTATTGTGCTTAATAACTGTGCATCTGGGATCGGCGCTGTGAAAAAATCGATACAAAAGTTAACAATGAACTGGCATATGGTGTCAGTGCCAAGCTGAGATTCACGAATAAACGCTAACCAACGTACGTGTTTGTGAGAGCTGACTAAGTTCGCCAAACCATTCAAGCTGAACTCGTCATGGCTGAGATCAACAATACCGATACATGGACCAATATCTTCTAACAGCGTATTAGCTTTGCGTAAGTCACCTACTTGATGACACTTCCAGCCCACTTGCTCCAGTACCGATAACCAAGGCTCATAAGTACCGCCAACTACCACAAGCGATCCCGGGATGGAATCCATCTTAAACTGCCCAGCCATTCTCTAACCCTTTTTCATTGTTAATAGAAATTTTGTGCCACAAACTTATCTTTGCGAGCGGGTAACATTATCGAGACTCCGCCCCCTCACGTCTGTCTCAGTATTAAGACTATGCAATAGATTGAGATTTGGCGAATGTTTATCTGCATATCCCATTAAAAGGCAAGTGCAACAACTTGAATTACCTTAACTAAAAGGCAAAAAAAAACCACCCGAAGGTGGTTTTTTTACTCATCCTATCGAATTACGCTTGCGGGCGCATTGCAGGGAATAAGATCACGTCACGGATAGTGTGCGTGTTAGTCAGTAGCATAACCAAACGGTCGATACCGATACCTTGGCCTGCTGTTGGCGGTAGGCCGTGCTCTAGAGCAGTGATGTAGTCTGCATCGTAGAACATTGCTTCGTCGTCACCAGACTCTTTCGCTTCAACCTGTGCTTTAAAGCGTGCATCTTGGTCTTCAGCATCGTTAAGCTCTGAGAAACCGTTCGCTACTTCACGGCCACCGATAAAGAACTCAAAGCGGTCTGTAAAGAACGGGTTATCATCGCTACGACGAGCCAACGGAGAAATATCTGCTGGGTAACCAGTGATGAACGTAGGCTGCATTAGCTTAGGTTCTGCTGTTTCACCAAAGATCTCTTCAAGAAGCTGACCGCATGTCCAGAAAGGTTCTACTTCAACGTGAACAGATTTCGCGATAGAAACCATTAGATCACGGTTTTGTAGGTCTTCTTCTGTTAGCGCTTGGATTTGCGCGTGGTCTGGGTTGTAGTGCTTGATTGCTTCGAACATGCTCATACGAGTGTAAGTACCACCAAACTCAACCGTTTCATCACCGTAAGGCATTGACGTTGAACCTAGGACTTCTTGCGCCACTGAGCTTAGTAGTTCTTCAGTTAGGTCCATCAGATCTTTGTAGTCTGCGTACGCCATGTAGAATTCCATCATTGTGAATTCTGGGTTGTGGCGTGGAGAAAGGCCTTCGTTACGGAAGTTACGGTTGATTTCGAATACGCGATCAAAACCACCAACAACTAGACGCTTCAGGTATAGCTCTGGCGCGATACGTAGGTACATTGGCATGTCTAGTGCGTTGTGGTGCGTGATGAATGGACGCGCACTCGCACCGCCAGGGATAACGTGCATCATTGGCGTTTCAACTTCCATGAACTGCTTAGAGATCATGAAGTTGCGGATTGCAGACATTACTTTAGAACGTACTACGAACGCTTGACGAGAGTCTTCGTTAACGATCAGGTCAACGTAACGTTGGCGGTAACGCATCTCTTGGTCAGTTAGACCGTGGAACTTTTCTGGAAGTGGACGTAGTGCTTTGGTTAGCAACTCGTACTCTTCCATGTTCACGTATAGGTCCCCCTTACCAGACTTATGAAGTGCACCTTTAACACCGATGATGTCACCGATATCTAGACCTTGGTATTTTTCTTTAAGTACTTTTTGAACCGCTTTGTCAGCATAAGCTTGGATACGGCCAGAAGTTTCTTGAATTACCAAGAATGGACCACGTTTAGCCATGATACGGCCAGCGATTGCTACTACGTGGTTAAGCTCTTCTAGCTCTTCCTTCGTCTTTTCACCGAACTCTTTCTGAAGGTCGCCCGCTAGTGCGTCACGACGGAAGTCGTTTGGATGGCCGTTCGCTTTGCAGCTCTTTCGGATTGCATCCAGTTTAGCGCGGCGTTCAGCAATCAGCTTATTTTCTTCTAGTACAGTTTCGTTTTGAACAGCATCAGTCATTTTCGATGTATCCTGTTTTTGTCGGTGAAAAGCTTTATAGACCTGATTTCAGGCTAGCTTCAATAAATTTGTCCAGATCGCCATCAAGAACCGCTTGAGTATTACGGTTTTCAATGCCCGTACGGAGGTCCTTAATACGTGAGTCATCCAATACGTAAGAACGGATCTGGCTACCCCAGCCAATGTCAGACTTAGCGTCTTCATTAGCTTGTTTTTCCGCATTTTGCTTTTGCAATTCAAGCTCAAATAGCTTCGCTCGAAGCTGTTTCATTGCCTGATCTTTGTTCTTATGTTGAGAACGGTCATTCTGACACTGAACCACTGTGTTCGTAGGTACGTGCGTAATACGTACCGCAGATTCTGTGGTGTTTACGTGCTGACCACCTGCGCCTGACGCACGGTAAACGTCAATACGTAGGTCGGAAGGATTAATGTCGATGTCGATGTTTTCATCAATCTCTGGATAGATGAACGCAGAAGCAAATGACGTATGGCGACGACCGCCTGAATCGAACGGAGATTTACGAACAAGACGATGGACGCCCGTTTCAGTGCGTAACCAACCGTACGCATACTCACCAGAGATGCGAACTGTTGCCGACTTAAGACCCGCGACTTCACCTTCAGAGACTTCAATCACTTCAGCTTTGAAGCCCTTCGCTTCTGCCCAACGTAGGTACATACGCAGCAGCATGTTAGTCCAGTCTTGTGCTTCTGTACCACCAGAACCTGCTTGCAAATCGATGTAACAATCAGAGCTATCGTGGTCGCCAGAGAACATACGACGGAATTCAAGCTTTTCTAGCTTCTCTTCCAACTCAGCAAGTTCTGGTTCAATTTCGTCAAATGTTTCTTGATCTTCTTCTTCTACAGCCAGCTCAAGAAGACCTTCTACATCTTCCACACCTTGCTCTAGTTGATCAATGGTTTCAACAACCGCTTCTAGTGATGCACGCTCTTTACCCAGTGCTTGCGCACGCTCAGGTTCGTTCCATACATCTGGTTGTTCAAGTTCTGCGTTGACTTCTTCTAGACGCTCTTTCTTCGCGTCATAGTCAAAGATACCCCCTCAGGACATTTGTGCGCTGAGACACGTCCTGCAGACGGTTTTTAATTGGATTGATTTCAAACATGTTTACTCAACATTTTAGAATAGAATTTAACCGAGAAATTCTACTGAAAAATGTGACCGAGATACAGGAAAATTTCGGATGAGAAATCAGATTGCGGTGAGAGAGAGCACGGTCATAAAATTTTACGCCCACTTAGGGGCAACCGTACTCTATAAGAAAGGTTAATCTAGGTATTACTTAGCTTCGATATGGTCGATCATCAATTGCAATGATTGATTACCACGAAATTCATTCACATCCAGCTTATACGCGAGACGTACTGTTTTAACCGATGCATCTGGCCATCGGCGTAGATCAACATTGAATGCAATGCCGTCGATCATCACATTGGTAGGGTGACCTTTATAAAGCGGCTCTAACATCAATTTAAGATGCTTCTCACCCACCAGCTTTTGATGCAGTACTTTAAACTCACCATCAAAGATTGGCTCTGGGAAAGCTTGTCCAAAAGGGCCACCCGATCGCAGCTGTTCAGCAACATGCATAGAGAACTCTTCCGGCTTAAGTTCACCATCTGACATGATCACGCCTTTTAGCGCCGCTTCATCGAGTTCCTTTTTTACCACTTCATCAAACAAACGACTGAAACGCTCAAAATCCTGCTCTTTAATCGTTAAGCCTGCTGCCATGGCGTGTCCACCAAACTTGATGATCAAACCCGGGTTTTGTGTGTCGATGAAATCCAACGCATCGCGCATGTGTAGCCCCGGAATAGAACGACACGAGCCTTTAATCGTCCCTTCTCCGCCATCAGCAAATGCAATGACTGGACGGTGAAACTTCTCTTTAATGCGCGAAGCCAAAATACCAATCACACCTTGGTGCCAATCACGCTGGAATAAGGCTAAGCCATAAGGAAGCTCATTGCCTTCACCAAACTGAAGGCGCTCACAGAAAGCCATCGCTTCTTGCTTCATGCCTTCTTCAATCTCTTTACGAGTTTGGTTCAAGCCATCCAATTCACTTGCCATGCGACGAGCAGCGTGGATGTTGTTACACATCAGCAGTTCAACACCGAAAGACATGTCATCAAGACGACCTGCAGCGTTAATACGTGGACCTAAAGCAAAGCCAAAGTCAGACGCAACTAAACGACGCGCATCGCGCTTCGCGACCTCAATTAATGCTTGGATGCCGGGACGCGCTTTGCCAGCACGAATACGTTGCAAGCCTTGGTGTACAAGAATGCGGTTGTTTTCATCCAATGGAACGACGTCGGCGACGGTACCCAGTGCAACAAGGTCAATCAGTTCCATCAATTTGGGCTCTTGCATCCCCTGTTCTGCAAACCAATTGTGTTTTCGCATATGAACGCATAGTGCCATCATGAGATAAAACGCGACCCCTACACCCGCAAGCGCTTTAGATGGAAAGCTACAGCTCTCAAGGTTTGGGTTCACCATTGCATCCACATCAGGCAACACTTGTCCTGGCAAGTGGTGATCGGTAACAAGCACAGTAATGCCATTTTCTTTTGCGTAACGCACGCCTTCGATTGATGAGACGCCGTTATCCACCGTCATGATCATCTCAGCGCCAAGCTCTAAGGCTTGGTCAACGACTTCTGGGCTTAACCCATAACCGTCTTCAAAACGATTTGGCACTAGGTAATCCACATTGTGACTACCAAGCATACGCAGCGCGAGCACTGATAATGCTGAGCTTGTCGCGCCATCAGCGTCAAAATCACCGACAACGATGATGCGTTTTTGTTCTTTTATCGCCTGAAACAAAAGATCGACAGCTTGCTCAATCCCCCCGAGTTTTTGATATGAATGCAACCCACGGGCCGACGTTTCTAATTGTGAAAGATCCGTTATCCCACGGTTGATGTAGATACGTTTAAGAATCGGAGGAATGGAATCAGGAAGAAGGGAAAGATCAGGTTCAGGACGTCGTTGAATTTCTATCATGCTTAAAAGAGCCGACAACTTTGCCGGCTCTGCTCCTAATGGATTATAGTTGCTTTAAACGTTTCAATAGCTCTGCAGGTGGTAGGTAGCCACCAACCATTTCGCCATTCGGTAAGAAGATTGCTGGCGTACCAGAAATACCCAATTGGCGACCTAGATTGTAATGCGCCTGGATGGTTTCTTTACACTGTTTCAAGTCTTTCGCAGGGTTATCAAATGTACGATTCACTTTCGCGTTGTGCATTGCCGACGCCGGATCTTCAGCACACCAAATCGTTGCCATTTGCTCCGCTACAGGGCCAGTTGCACCTTGGCGAGGGTAAGCCATGTAACGCACTGTAATACCTAGATCATTATAGCCTTGCATTTGGCTATGCAGACGCACACAGTAACCACAGGTGATATCGGTGAATACGGTCACAACGTACTTTTCATCGTCGGCTTTGTATTCGATCATGCTATCGGAGAACTGCGCAATTTTCTCGGCGTTAAGCGGCGCTTGACGCTCTGCTATGACATCTTTGTAACTGCCATCATCATTAATGGCATAAAGCGTACCGGCGATAAAATGGCTACCATCATTTGAAGCAAACAGGATCCCGCCATTGGTTTGAATTTCCAATAAGCCAGCGACGTCTGATGGTTGAATATCAACGATAGATAAACCAAGCTTTGAGAACTTAGTTTTTAATGCTGCTTCATCAAAGCCGCTTTGTGCAGCTGGCGCCACTTGTTGCGCAGGAGTCTCCGTTTGAGCCTGACTTTCTTCTGCACCACAAGCGGTAACAAAAAATGGTAAAGTCAGCAGAGTTAGTCGGCGTAATACGCTCATGAAATTCACCTTAATGTAAAATCGTTTTTCCAAGAAGACATGGATGAATCTAACCATTGTTATGCTCTTGGGTGGTGTTGACTGTGGATCTGCTTCAATCGTTCAGTCGCCACGTGAGTATAAATTTGCGTGGTCGATAAGTCACTATGTCCTAAAAGCATCTGTACGACCCTGAGATCTGCGCCATAGTTCAATAAATGCGTGGCAAAGGCATGACGCAGTACGTGCGGCGACAGCTGATCCGTGTCAATCCCTGCTATCAAAGCATAGTACTTAATACGGTGCCAAAACGTCTGACGAGTCATTTGTCTTGCGCGTTTACTAGGAAAAACAATATCAGATGATGTATCACCAAGTAACGCAGGGCGCCCTTGTTGAATGAACGTCTCGATCCAATCGACCGCGTTTTCCCCCATAGGAACCAGGCGTTCTTTACCACCTTTACCAGTCACGCGCACCACCCCTTGGCGCAAGCTAACATTTTCCATGGTCAAACTGACGAGCTCTGTCACACGCAACCCTGTCGCGTAGAGTAGCTCTAGCATCGCTTTATCGCGCAATTCTATAGGGTCATTCGGGTCTGGCGCTTCGAGCAACGCGTCCACTTGCTCTTCACTAATATCTTTGGGTAAACGTTGTGGCAGTTTAGGGCTAACCAAGAGCGCACTCGGGTCATCAGCACGCACCTTCTCACGATGCAGGTATTGAAATAAACGACGAATAGCCGACAACATACGCGCACGGGACGTCTGTTTGTAATCTAAGTCTACAAGGTGGCTTTGATATTCTTGCAAGCCAGACAAACTGATAAAATCAAGACGGTATCGATGTTTTTCCATCCACACGAGCAGCTTCATTAAATCGTTTCGGTAGGAAGCCAACGTGTTCTCTGATAGACCACGCTCCATCCACATCGCATCTAAGAATTGCTCAACAAGCGAAAAATCTTGTTGATTGACAGGCTGTTGTGCCGTCATGAATGCTTCCTTATCTGTTTATATTTACAGTATTTAGATTAAAGCACCTGCCAATCCAATACCATAAAAAATCATCCCACATAGGATATTCGCTGCAATCTTCCTCAATTTATGGTTAGAATCTTCCACAACAGCAACACAAATAACGACGAATATAATGAAAATCGGACTCTTTTACGGCTCAACGACCTGCTACACCGAAATGGCAGCAGAGAAAATTCGTACCCTTATTGGTGAAGACCTTGTCGACATTCACAATGTGAAAGAGACACCGTTATCACTAATGGCGGACTACGACTTATTACTCCTTGGCATCTCAACTTGGGATTTTGGTGAAATTCAAGAAGATTGGAACGCGATTTGGCAAGACATCGCGACCACACCACTGAAAGGCAAAGTTGTAGCGCTGTTTGGTCTGGGTGACCAAGAAGGTTACGGAGAGTGGTATTTAGATGCGATGGGCTTACTTCACGATGAATTGCAAGCCACAGGCGCAACCTTTATCGGTTACTGGCCAAATGAAGGCTACGAATTTGAAGCATCAAAAGCATTGATCGAAGATGGCAGCAAGTTTGTTGGACTTGCGTTAGATGAAGACTCACAGTACGAACTGAGTGATGAACGCATCGAAAAATGGTGTGAACAAGTTCTTGTGGAATTCCACGACACGCTTTAATAGCGCAAACACGTCATCATTAAAAAGTAAAAAGCCCGATGAAGTAATTCATCGGGCTTTTTATTATCTTGATAACGCGAAGTGATTACGCGGTTTCTTGTGCTAGCTCTGGGCGAGGTTTCGCGATGAAGAACATGCACACGATAGCCGCAAATGTTGGAAGCACCCAGCCCATGCCGACTTCGAATAATGGCAACATGTTAAACGCAGAAACATCAATACCCGATACTTTTGCCGCATCAACCAACGCAAACAACAGAGATACAAGCAGTACCGCGCGGTAAGCAAAACGTGGATTTGGCAGTTTGCTGCGCACAAATGTTAGTGCAACCAACGCAATCGCCACAGGGTACAGCGCAAACAATACTGGCACTGACAGAGAAATCAGCTGTGCAAGACCAACGTTTGCAACCAATGCACAAACAGAACCATTAATCAGTACCCATTGCTTGTATGACAGTGGTGTTTTCGAGCTGAAGAAATCTGAACACGCAGAAATCAAGCCAATCGCGGTTGTCAGACACGCTAGCAATACGATGACAGACAGAACGATTTGACCGTATGGACCAAACAACGCTTGAACGTATTGGCTAAGCACTAGGCCACCATTATCAGCACCAGCAGCAACCGTTGCACTCGTCGCACCTAAGTAAAATAGTGAGATGTAAACAAACGCAAGACCAGCAGCAGCAATACAACCTGCATAGATCAGATATTTAGTAGTTGCAGAGCGCTCAGTAATGCCTTTACCGCGCAGTGCATCAACCATCAGCATACCAAACATCAATGACGCGAACGTATCCATTGTGTTGTAGCCTTCTAAGAAGCCTTTGGTCAGAGGCTGCGTTAGGTATTCACCGTGCGCGCCAATCATATCGCCCTGAGGATCAAGGAAGACAGCGACAGCAAGAATGATCAAACCAACGAACAATGCTGGTGTCAGTACTTTACCGATAAGATCGATCAAACGGCCTTGGAACCATGAGAACATCATCGCCGCAATAAAGAAGATCACTGAAAATGCAGTGAGATGCGTTTGTGACGCTTCAAGGAAGAAAGGTTTCACCGCCATCTCGTAAGCCACTAGGCCAGTACGAGGCGCAGCAAACGCAGGACCAATGATGATGAAAATCAGTGCAGCCATAAGAACTGCCGCTTTTTTCGGAAGATCTTGCGTCAAGTGATCCCAAGAACCACCAGCAACAGCAATAGCAACGATAGTAATAAGAGGTAGACCTACCGCTGTTAGCAAGAAACCAAACATAGCTGGCATTAAGTTTTCACCCGCTAACTGACCCGCTAGAGGTGGAAAGATAATATTGCCCGCACCTAAAAAGAACGCAAATAGCATAAAGCCTACTGCGATAATATCTGTTAGTTTTAACGTCTGCTTCACAGATAACCCTTGTCTTTTAATTAATGAATGTTGTGTATGCTTAGACCACTTTTTGTATACCTAAAGTCAATAAGTACACGTGGTTCAATCTATAAAATTTTCGCCGCATAATGACGAAAGACTCATCATTTGGCAACCTTTAAGAAAAAAACACCATATTAATTTAGTTTTCAAACTTAAAAGCAGTGGATATAACCAGATCCAAATAACAGACCAGTTCTTTATCTCGATCAATTAACAATACAATTTAGTAACCAACAAAACAACAATCTATACAATTAATAAACAATAGAGCAATCCACTTAATTATTGAGCAAATATAAAACAATCATGAAGAACAAAAAACTGAAAACTAAAGGCTTCAATTTTAAGCAATTTTGTATTGAGGGCGGCGAGAGTGGTATGCCAGTCAGCACAGATGGGGTAATGCTTGGTGCTTGGATTCAAAGCCCTAACGACGCTAAAATTCTCGATATTGGCACTGGCACTGGCCTGCTTGCCCTGATGTGTGCTCAACGCTTTACAGAAGCTCAAATAACCGCGGTCGATATCGAATTAACAGCCGTTGCTGCCGCGCAAAAAAATATGGCCCAGTCTCCTTGGTCAGATCGTGTAAGTGTGCATCACACCGACATACTGCACTTTACGCCGACACATCCATTCCAACGCATCATTTGTAACCCGCCCTACTTCAACAGCGGCGAGCAATCGAAACACAGTCAACGTGCAACCGCGAGGCACACTGATACGCTAGGCCATAACGCATTGCTACAGCGTTGCTATCATTTGCTTGATGACGAAGGGAGAGCTAGTTTTGTGTTGCCAATCACCGAAGGCGAGCAGTTCATTGAGCTAGCATTAAACCAAAGTTGGTATCTATCGCGGATCTGTCGTGTGCAACCATCAGAAAAGAAACCAGTACACCGACTGTTATTTGAACTGTCAAAACGACCTTGCGATTTGCAGACGTCACATTTAATTATCCGTTCAAATGACGGCTATAGTGATGATTTCATCCAGTTAACCCGCGAGTTTTATCTTAAGATGTGAAATAACATGTGATCCTTATCACCAATCACTTTATAATGTGCGACCTTTTTGTATTCTATGCTGTTGTGGCGAACCATTAACCAAGCTTTGCTTGTGGAGAACTCATTGTGATCAGAACCTTTGCTGAACTTGATCTAGACCAAAACCTACTTGAAGCCATTGAAGAGATGGGTTACGAACGCCCAACAAAAATTCAGGCAGAAGCGATTCCACAAGCGTTGGACGGTCGTGACATTCTAGCGTCAGCGCCAACAGGAACTGGTAAAACGGCCGCCTTCGTCCTGCCAGCATTGCAATACTTGCAAGACTTCCCTCGTCGTAAGCCTGGGCCTGCGCGTATTTTGATCCTAACGCCTACTCGCGAACTGGCGATGCAAATTGCCGATCAAGCACGTGCTTTGGCAAAAAATACCAAACTCAACATTTTCACCATCACTGGTGGTGTTCAGTACCAAGAGCACGCCGACATCCTTGCAACAACACAAGACATTGTGGTTGCGACACCTGGCCGTTTAAAAGAATACATTGATGCAGAACGTTTTGATTGTCGTGCAATCGAATGGTTAATCCTTGATGAAGCAGACCGTATGCTAGATATGGGTTTTGCTCCTACTGTCGATCGCCTATCTAACGAATGTCGCTGGCGTAAGCAAACCCTTCTGTTCTCAGCAACGTTAGAAGGGAAAGGCGTAGAAGGCTTTACCGCTGATCTGTTGAATGATCCAGCAGAGATCGATGCAAAATCACCTCTGCGTGAGCGTAAGAAAATTGCTCAGTGGTATCACCGAGCTGATGATGCTGAACACAAACTAGAATTACTAAAACACATTATTACTCAGCAAGCTGAGCGCACTATCGTCTTTTTAAAGACTCGTGAGCGTTTGGCTGAGCTACGAGCGCAGCTTGAAAGTGCACAGATTCCATGTTCTTGGATTCAAGGTGAAATGCCGCAAGATCGTCGTAACAATGCGATTTCTCGCTTCCGCGATGGAACTGTGAACGTTCTGCTCGCGACGGACGTTGCTGCGCGTGGTATCGATCTTCCGGATGTATCACACGTTATCAACTACGACATGCCGCGCACGGCTGATGTTTACCTTCACCGTATCGGCCGTACGGCTCGCGCGGGTAAAAAAGGTAACGCTATCTCAATCGTAGAAGCACACGACCAACCAATGATGGATCGCGTTGCGCGCTACGTGAAAGAAGACATCAAAGAGCGTTTCGTGAAAGAGATGCGTCCTAAACACAAAAAGCCTGTGTTTAAGAAGAAAAAGAAAAAAGACGACAATAAAAAAGTAGCGAAAAAGAAAACCGCTAAGAAGAAGTAACCTTGTTGGGGCGAAGTAGCTCAAGCTAAAAAATAACAAAGGGTTGGCAATGCCAACCCTTTTTCGTTTGTGCTGATAGAGATTAACGTAGACTACGTCTCAATCAGCTTTATTTTTGCTCTTCGCGTTTAAATACTAACTCTGTTGGCGTCGATTCATCTTCCACAAAGTAGTAACCCGCCGTATCAAACTTAGTCAGGTCTGCCACGCTCTCAACACGGTTCTCAATGATGTAACGCGCCATCATACCGCGCGCTTTCTTCGCGTAAAAACTGATGACCTTGTATTGACCATTCTTACAATCTTTGAATACTGGCGTGATCACTTGCGCATCTAAATTCTTTGGCTTAACCGCTTTAAAGTATTCATTTGATGCAAGGTTGATAAGGACATTATCGCCTTGAGCAGAAATCGCTTCGTTAAGCTTGTCCGTAATAACATTGCCCCAAAACTGGTACAAGTTCGTACCCTTGTCGTTTGCAAGCTTGGTACCCATTTCAAGGCGGTATGGCTGCATCAAATCAAGTGGTTTTAGTAAACCATAAAGACCCGATAGCATACGCAGATGATCTTGAGCATATTCGAAGTCCGCTTCAGATAAACTTTCGGCGTCTAGCCCGGTGTAAACGTCACCTTTAAATGCAAGAATGGCTTGTCGTGAGTTTTCCGTGGTAAACGTTTCACTCCACTCTTGGAATCGGCCCACATTTAAATCGGCAATCTTGTCGCTCACTTTCATTAAAGAGGCAACATCAGCAGGAGTCAGTTTGCGGCAAACATCGATAAGCTCTTTTGAGTATTCGACCAACTCAGGTTGAGTAAATTTTTCTGTCGCTAACGGAGACTCGTAATCAAGAGTCTTCGCTGGAGAAACTACGATAAGCATGACTTTCCCTTCTCTAATTTTGTTTTTAATAGGGTACAAAAAAAGCCATGCATTGTCTGCATGGCTTTTTACATCGTACTAATAGCTTTCAACTATGAGTGATAGCTCACTTAGTCTTTTTTATCGTTGTACCAAATGCCTTCTTCAAGCTGAGATTTCAGCTCTGGGAAATCATTCGCATCAAATGTTGGCACTTTGCCTTCACCAAGCTGGCGGTTGTAATCTTTGGCCAGTTTAATCACGATGCCAGATAGCAAGATGATCGCCACTAAGTTAACTATCGCCATCAGACCCATAGAGACATCAGCAAGCGACCATACGACTGGTAACGAAGCTAGTGCACCAAACATCACCATACCAAGAACAATAACGCGGAAAATGCTTAAGCCCGCTTTATGATTGTGCTCTAGGAAGATTAAGTTCGTTTCAGCATACGAGTAGTTTGCAATGATTGAAGTAAACGCAAAGAAGAAGATTGCCACAGCAACAAAGATGCCGCCCCAATCGCCAACTTGTGAGCTCAATGCTCGCTGAGTTAGCTCGATACCCGTCACTTCTGTTGCTTGACCGACATACTCACCAGACATCAGGATGATAGCCACTGTTGCAGAACAGATAACGATCGTATCCATGAACACGCCTAGCATCTGTACGTAACCTTGAGACGCTGGGTGTGGTGGGTAAGGTGTTGCTGAAGCCGCCGCGTTAGGTGCCGAACCCATACCTGCTTCATTCGAGAATAGACCGCGCTTGATACCGTTAATCATTGCCTGTGCAATTGCGTAACCAAGACCACCTGCTGCTGCTTCTTGCAGACCAAATGCACTCTTAAAGATAAGCATCAATACATCAGGTAATTTCTCTAGGTTAGAGAACATGATGAACAGCGCTAGGGCTAGATAAAGTAGTGCCATGATCGGAACGATCATCTCAGCAACTCTTGCGATACGCTTGATGCCACCGAAAATAACAATTGCAGACAGTAAAACAACGGCAATACCGACATACAGGTTATTCCAACCAAATGCGTTGCTCATTGCATTGGCAATTGAGTTAGCTTGTACGGCGTTGAATACCAAACCAAAAGCGATGATTAGGAAAACTGAGAACAACACGCCCATCCAACGCATGCCCAAGCCTTTTTCCATGTAGTAGGCAGGGCCACCACGGTAGTTGCCATCATCATCTTTGGTTTTGTATAGCTGCGCCAGTGTGCTCTCAGCAAACGATGTTGCCATACCAAGCATTGCAATCAGCCACATCCAGAAGATCGCACCAGGACCACCCGCAGTCAATGCAACTGCAACGCCCGCCATGTTACCTGTACCAACACGTGCAGCAAGACTAGTACAAAGCGCTTGGAAAGAAGAAATACCAGCTTTGTCTGCTTTACGGCTGTTCTTAAGAACAGAGAACATGTGGCCGAAATGGCGGAACTGAATGAACCCTAATCGAACGGTGAAGTAAATACCAACACCAACAAGAAGATAAACCAGAATCGAACCCCAGAGGAGATCGTTCATCAAATTGATTAAGTCTGTCATGTGTACCTCAAAGTGAGTTGCGCCAGTCTATGCGTCCTAGCCATCCACCAAATTGCCTGCTAAGTGTCAAAGTGTGCTTAGCTTTTTAAGTAATGTTTATGGGCAATCTAGAATCGTAAACGTCGCTTCATGCATCCATTTTACGTACCAGCGTATTTTTTGACGGGCGGATAATGCAACCTAGGAGCGCAAAAATCAATATGCAACAACAGGAATAACATTGTTATTTTTCACTATAAAGTCACCAAAAAATAACATAAATAGAAGACTTAACACTCAAACTGCGCAACATTTCAATTACCAAACACCAACATAAATAATTATTCTTCATTAAATGGAATGGTAAACCGTATAAACAAGAACAAGCTAGTATTCACAAGGTGTTACATAAATTTACGCTAGTGACTTACCATCTAATTGAACACTATTTCATCAAACTGATTTTATGCAACTTTAACCTTTGCGCAGTACACCCATTCATCAAATCGAATTAACATAGAAAATCTCTCTATTTAATCGTTTTCTTGAGATCGTTTGTGCATTTTTTATCCACATCGTTGCAATAAAAAGTGTGATTTTGAGAATATTTTTGCACGAAAATGTCATGCTACCGACACAAATGCGAAATATATCATGGTTATTCTCACGGCTATTGTGGTACTTAAAAAACTCCACAAGGACTGGTTACAACAGTTTAGCTTAAGAAAGGTAAAGGTGGCTTATGGAAGGCTTTCAACTAGATGACATTTTTAATCTGGATACTACCTCAACAACCAAATCTCGTGCCAAACCAGTAAAGCGAAAGTGGCGTGAAATAGAAGAGATGAACGACAGACGCAATTTGCTTAAAGAGCTGCGCGAACTTGATGTCTGTACCGATTATAACTTGGAAGACATTAAACTCTAATTCAAACAAAAGGCACCTTACAGGTGCCTTTTGTTTTTTGTTTACAGTGACCGTAAACACCGTGAGTTTATGTACCAAGGTTTAAGTATGAATACCATTATTACTCAATGAGAATCTTCCGTACTTTTTGCCGAGAAATATGCACACTAAATTTTCGGTTGATTCCCAATAAATAAGAAATGTATCTCACAAACCCGAGAGACGGCTTTCGCTCGCTCAGGTTTCATCACTCAGGCTTAAACATACTCAGTATCACTTTGACGAACACGTTCGGCCAACTGCTTATAACGATCAGCAATCGTGTCACCAAACACAGGATCATCCTCACTGACGCTCCATAAGCTCTCGACATGCTGCCAATCTTCTGTGGTAAATAACTCTTCAATGAGAGGCAAAATTTTTCGCTCTTCTAGCTCCAAGTGGTGCCTTTGCGATTCTATGAAATCTTCTAGGTGAGCGACAAACATGTCTTGTGGCACAACAGCATCCTGAAGGATCATCTCTATCACGGATGAAAACTCTCTGGTTTTACTCGCTAACTCTAGATGTTCTTTCTCTAAATTTTCCATGGTTTGTTGCTTACCATAGTGTTCAAGAAAGTGGTGATAGAGGATATCTTCTTTCGGGTGGTGTACTTTCTCCGAATGATTAGAGAGGTAATCAACAATCTCGCTTACTAACGCATAGTTGATTACACGTTCTTTTTTTATCTCATTAAGCTTATGGCGCAGTATCGCCAACAGACGAACCATATAACCATGTTCGCGTCGAATTCTTTCGATCATCATAGCGTCTCTCCTTAACACCTACTTTTAATAAGTGTACATGAGAAATTTACTATCAGCCTCGAGCGTGCTCAAAAAAACAGCGATCATAGCATCCATGATCGCTGTCTCTTCATTTATACCGTTAATGGCAAATGCCAGTTGATTGGTGCTTTTTCTTGTGATGTAAGTAACTGGTTTGCTTGAGAGAAATGCTTACAACCGAAAAAGCCTCGATGTGCAGAGAGTGGCGATGGGTGTGGGGCAGCTAACACATGGTGCTTATTGCGATCGATAAAACGACCTTTCTTCTGTGCATGTGACCCCCACAACAAGAACACTACACCTTCTTGATGCTGGTTAATGGCCTCAATAACGCGGTCAGTAAAGGTTTCCCAGCCAGTTTTCGAATGTGAGTGTGCTTTGCCCTGCTCTACTGTTAATACGGTATTGAGTAGCAACACCCCTTGTTCAGCCCAGCTTTGTAGAAAGCCATGTTGAGGAATTTGGAAACCCTCAATATCCTGCGCCAGTTCTTTGTACATATTCACCAAAGATGGTGGCGTTTTAATGCCAGGAAGTACAGAGAAACACAGGCCATGCGCCTGATTTGGGCCGTGGTATGGGTCTTGTCCTAGAATCACGACCTTAACGTCTTTGAACTCGGTAAAACGAAACGCGTTAAAGACATCTTTTGCGGGAGGAAAAATAGCTTTGCCTGCGGCGCGTTCGGCTTCAACAAAATTCAAGGTGTCTACAAAGTAGCTCTGCTTTTTCTCTTCGCCGATCACATCGTGCCAAGTGGGTGACTGATTCATGGAAAGTTCCTGTCCTAAATTTTGCTTCTATTCTAACGAGCGAAACTCAAACAAACAAAAACTTACCACGAACTTGAGACAAGCAATAAAAGACTAATGCTTCTGTGGCGTTCGAAAATGCCCCTGTCCGGTAATGTGACGATTAGGAATCGGTAAGCGAAGCACGCGACGAGTGAAAGCATAAGGAGTAAAAGAGAGTGGTCGAGACATGTTGGCATCCTTCTTTGCTAATTCAGAGATTGATGTTCAATGACTAAGAAAGAAAGGTGCCAACTTTGTGGTTACGCCATTAACTGGCAATGGCCGCTAAATGGAATTGACGCAACGTGTTGATCTCTTGCTGCCAAATATCTGGATCAATTGTTTCCAAAATCAGAGGGATACCATCAAAACGAGGGTCTTTCGCGATGTACTCAAAGCAATCCCACCCGATCTCTCCTTTACCTAGCGAATGGTGGCGATCTACTTTGCTGGCAAACTCTACTTTTGAATCATTTAGATGCATTGCTCTTAAATAGTGCATACCTACGATACGGTCGAACTCTGCAAAGGTGCGCTCGCAATCTTCTTTTGTACGTAAGTCATAACCAGCCGTAAAGGTATGGCAGGTATCAATACAAACGCCGACACGATCTTTATCTTCCACTTGCTCGATGATTTCAGCAAGGTGTTCAAACTTCCAGCCTAAGTTAGTGCCTTGACCTGCCGTATTCTCGATAACAGCGATCACATTCGGCACCGCTTTATGCGCAAGATTGATCGACTCGGCGATCATCGCGAGGCACTCCTGTTCAGAGACTTTCTTTAGGTGACTACCCGGATGGAAGTTAAGCAAAGTCAGCCCCAACTGATTACAACGCTCCATTTCATCAATAAATGCCGCGCGGGATTTATTCAGCTTTTCTTCTTCCGGCGCACCCAAGTTAATCAGATAAGAATCATGGGGAAGAATATGCTCTGCTCCGAAACCCAGCATTTTACAGTTCGCTTTAAACGCACTGATGGTTTTTGCTTCTAAAGGCTTCGCCACCCACTGGCGTTGGTTTTTTGTAAATAGTGCGAAGGCATTCGCGCCAATTTCACGAGCTCTCAACGGAGCTTGATCGACCCCACCAGCAGCAGAGACATGTGCACCAATGAGTTTATTCCCAAGCTTGTTTTTCATGTTTGTCATTTAATCACTTTAGACTTTCAGTATTGCTACCTAAATACAGATAGTTGCGTTAACCAGTTTAAACTTTAATCTCAATTTGTAGTAAATTTACAACAAAACCAGTTATTAAATATTTTTTATATTATCAAATAAATTGTAATTATTTTGTTTTCAAAGGTTTTATTGATTTAACTCAATAAAATTACCTTAATAAAAATAATGTTTTTGGTTGTTTTTTGACTTAAATCAATATTAAAATAGTGGATATTAGCTATATAATACTCAGCTCAACGAAAATTCGAAAATTAACACCAATAATCACCACGTAAGTGGTCTAGGAGATAGTGATGATCCAAGGTATCCAAATTACAAAAGCGGCAAACGACGACCTACTAAACTCTATCTGGCTATTAGATAGCGAAAAAAATGAAGCTCGCTGTGTTGCTGCAACTGCTGGCTACGAAGCAGACCAAGTTATCGCAATCAGCGACCTAGGTGAATACGAAAGCCGTGAAGTTGCAATCGAAACTGCTCCTCGTATCGAAGGCGGCCAACACCTAAACGTGAACGTGCTTAAACGCGAAACACTAGAAGATGCAGTTGCACACCCAGAGAAATACCCACAACTAACTATTCGTGTTTCTGGTTACGCAGTACGTTTTAACTCGCTAACTCCAGAGCAACAACGTGATGTAATCGCTCGTACTTTTACTGAGACTCTATAATCTCTCAGTAAACTAGCTCGCTAGAATTTAAAAAGCTTGGTCAGCAATGACCAAGCTTTTTTTGTTTCAGAATCCTTCTAAACCCTTTCTATAATGGAAAGCAACTCGCCTCTAAGGTGCATTTCTTTGCGAAGGATCTTTCTGAAACGCTTGCGCTAAAGAGGTTGGATCAAGCCTATCTCTTTGCAGTGACGCCCCTTCTGCCCACCAAATCAATTGATACATAGTGCGATTCATATAGCTGTCCCACTGCACCTGATCCGACTCATCCGCAGCAACGCCCTGTTCATCAAACACCTCTTGTGCTTTCGGAATATGGATCATTGCCGACACAGGCAAGCACCCCAGCTCAGATAAGAAAGTACGCATCGACACTGCAGCACGAGCACCACCCCATTGCCCAGCAGAGTAGGTCACGATCGCACTTGGCTTATAGGAAAACAGCGAACTGCCAAAATGGTTAAGCATGTTTGCCAAGGCTGGACTCATCGAATGGTTGTATTCCGGGCTAACCATCACATACCCATCGGCATGTTTGATTTTGTTTGCCAACTCGCTTAGGTGCTCTGGCACTTTAGAGCGGTGATAAGCAAACTCGGGCTTAAACACATCGCCAAAGTCATAGTCCAATGGGTCAATGATTTCGACAGTATGTTGCGAATGCTGACTCACGATGAGTTTTTCACACGCTCTACTGACTCGCATTCCTAAACGGGCTGGTCTTGGTGGCGTGCTGTCTCTCACCGAACCTAGAAAAATCAAAAAATGCATGCTTCTCTTTCCATCTCATTTAGTTAAGTTCGTTTCTCAATCATAAAGAGAGTTAAAACTTACCGACAATAAAAAAGGTGAATGATTGCTCATTCACCTCTCGTTATTTGTGTTTTTGATACTGACTGTATTTTTGAAGCTTACTGCACGCGGCGCAGTACTTGCTTCAGTGCGTCAAAGTCTGCGTCGAGATCTTCCGATAGCAGCTCCATCGCAGCGTGCTTCGCTAGTGGCGCAGGAAGGTCGATATCTGATTCTAGAATATCATCCACCACTTCTTTGAACTTCGCAGGGTGAGCAGTGCATAGGAACAGACCGGTTTCACCGTCTTGCAATTGTTCTTCAAGAACGCGGTAAGCAATCGCACCGTGCGGTTCACACAGGTAACCCATGCTGTATAGATCTTTTACTGACTGTGCGCTTTGCTCATCAGATACTGCACCTTTACCTAGCGTCTCCAAGCCCCACTCTTTCACGCGACACAGCTCTTCAATACGAGGCCAGTTGTTTGGTTGGCTCACGTCCATCGCGTTCGATGTTGTTGCGACTGTTGGTTTTGGCTCCCACTTACCTGTTTCTAGGTAGCGAGGAACCGTGTCATTGGCATTCGTTGCAGCGATAAAGCGTTTGATAGGCAAGCCCAGCGCTTTTGCCAGTAGACCAGCAGTTAGGTTACCAAAGTTACCACTTGGTACAGACACGACTAGGTTTTCACGCTCTTGCTTGCTCATTTGCGCAGCTGCTTCAAAGTAGTAACAGATTTGCGCCATCAAACGGCTGATATTGATTGAGTTTGCTGAGTTCAGACCGATCTCTTCACGCAGTGCAGAATCATCAAAAGCTTGCTTAACCAGAGCCTGACACGCATCGAAGTCACCATCGATCGCAACAGTGTGAATGTTTTTACCAAGCGTACAGAATAGCTTCTCTTGCAGCGGGCTGATTTTGCCTTTTGGGTAAAGAATCACAACGTTGATGTCTTCCATACCGTAGAAAGCATGCGCAACGGCTGCGCCAGTATCGCCAGAAGTTGCAGTCAGAATAGTGATCTTGCCGCCATCCGAAACCGCAGCAAGAGATTGCGCCATAAAGCGACCACCAAAGTCTTTAAACGCAAGCGTTGGACCATGGAACAGCTCCAGTGCATAGACACCGTCTTTTACTTGGTTGATAGGCGCAGGGAATTGGAACGCAGCATCAACAAGAGCATTCACTTGCTCTTCTGCAAGTTCATCGCCAATTAATGCCGATAGAATCTTAGTGCTACGAGAGACAAAGTCTTCTGCAAGCAGCGCATCGATATCTTCAAATTTTGGTAATTCCGATGGGAAAAATAGGCCTTGATTGCGACCTAACCCTTGGCGAACGGCTTGGCCAAAGGAAACTTGTTCATCATTTTCTTTTATATTGTAAAGCTTCATAGCTCACTTCCTGTTACTTTCGAACCCTGCTTATCTAGACGACAAACGTGGACGAATCCTTCTTCGTTTTGTACGTAGTTCTGTTCTAACCAGCGAGCAACTCGCTCAGCGACATCTTTTTCTTTGCAAATACTGAACAGTGTCGGCCCACTGCCAGAAATACCGGTAGCCAATGCCCCCGCAGACGCTGCGTATTGACGTGCATTCGCAAAACCCGGAAGCAGTTTCTCACGATACGGTTCTGCGATCACGTCTTTGATCATTTTTGCAGCAAGTTCTGGCTGACCAGAATGACACGCATGAATAAAGCCTGCAAGGTGGCGACCATGGGCAATGATATCTTGTCGGCGGTATTGAGATGGTAGGATCTCACGCGCTTCTGCTGTGGATACTTTGATACCCGGATACGCCATCACCCAGTACCAATCATCAAAGCAAGGCACTTCTTGGCTGATGACACCCAACTCTTCAAGCATCAATTGCACACCGCCAAGGTAACATGGTGCGACGTTGTCGTAGTGAATACCACCAGAAATCTTGCCTTCCATTTCTCCCATCAGTGCCAGTAACTCTGTCTCGTTAAGTGGCTGTCCATGGAATCGGTTCAATGCATCTAATGCAGCAACGATAGAACATGCACTTGAGCCTAAACCAGAGCCAATTGGCATGTTCTTTTCTAGCGTCATCTCAAGTGGTTTTAGCTCGACGCCTTTTTTGTCTAGCTCGCGAGAAAACACGAGCCAACAGTCGTAGACGATGTTCTCTTTTGGTTCAGTTGGCAATTTCTCAACAAAATCACCCGCCGTTTTAAGGCTGAACGGATCAGCCCCAGATTTCACCAATACACGGTCACCCAATAGTGTGCCATCCACTGGAGACACGGCAGCCCCCAGCACATCAAAGCCAACGCTTACATTACCAATTGATGCTGGGGCATAAACCACTACATCCATATCACTTGAACTCATTATTGTTATACCCCTAGTTTCCAACCTAAAGTACGCATCACGTCAGAAAATACACCCGCAGCCGTTACTTCGGTGCCTGCACCATAGCCACGTAACACTAGTGGGATTGGCTGATAGTAACGGCTGTAAAATGCCAGTGCGTTTTCACCGTCCTTGATTTTATACATTGGATCGTTTTCATCCACCGCTGCGATGCTTACTGTGCACTTGCCCTCATTAATCTCACCAACGTAGCGCAGTACTTTGCCTTCTTCCGCTGCCTTTGCAGATAATTCTTTAAAGTAGGCGTCTGCTTCAGGTAAACGCGCCATAAATTCATCAACGCTACCAGAATCATCAAAACCTGGTGGCAGTGCTTGATCAACCACAACGTCTTCTAGTTCTAGAGACATGCCAGCTTCACGAGCTAGGATCAGAAGCTTACGCGCGACATCCATACCAGAAAGGTCATCACGAGGATCCGGTTCAGTAAAACCATTTTCTTTTGCGATATTAGTTGCTTCACTTAGGCTCATACCTTCATCTAACTTACCGAAGATGTATGACAGAGAGCCAGAAAGAATACCGCTGAAGCGCTCTAGCTCATCACCCGCTGAGATTAGGTTTTGCAGGTTTTCGATTACCGGTAGACCCGCCCCCACAGTTGTTTCGTACATCAGCTTGCGACGAGAGCTGCGCGCAACATCGCGAAGCTGATGGTAGTAAGCCATGCTTGCTGTATTTGCTTTTTTATTTGGTGTAACGACATGGAAACCAGCAGCTAGGAAATCAGCGTATTGGTTCGCGATATCTTCACTTGATGTACAGTCAACCAATACTGGGTTGATGATGTGGTTACGTTGAACCAAAGAAATCAAACGCGCTAGGCTGAACTCTTCTGTCGCAGCCGACATACGATCACGCCAATGATCGAGTGGCAGACCTTCACTATCAAGCAGAAGACCTTTGCTGTTTGCCAAGCCACACACGCGAATAACGATGCCTTTTTCCGCAAGCTTCGCCTGTTGACGCTCGATCTGATCCACCAGCTCACCACCAACGCCGCCAATACCAACCACGAATACGTCTAAGAAGTGCTTAGAGTTGAATAGGTTCTCGTGACACGCTTTGATCGCTTCAGAGATTTTATCTTCAGGAATCACGGCTGAGATTGCACGCTCAGATGAGCCCTGTGCGATGGCTACAATGTTTACGTTCACTTCAGCAAGAGATGAGAAGAAGCGAGATGCAACACCGCGCGATGTACGCATGCCGTCACCAACCAACGTTATGATTGAAACATTATCAATAAACTCGACCGGCTCTAATAAGCTATCTTTCAGTTCCAACTCAAACGCATCGGCCAGTACTTGTTGCGCTTTTGCTTTATCTTCTGCCTCAATACAGAAGCTAATGCTGTACTCAGAAGAAGACTGAGTAATAAGAACAATAGACACACCAGCGGAAGACATTGCGCCAAATACGCGGCTTGCCATGCCAACCATACCCTTCATACCTGGGCCGGAGACGTTAACCATGGTTAGGTCGTTTAGCGTCGTGATACCTTTGATCGCCAGATTGTCTTCACCAGTGTCTTGCCCAATCAGAGTTCCTGCACCTTGTGGGTTAAAGCTGTTTTTGATCAGACATGGGATGTGGAACTGCGCGATAGGAGCAATGGTCTTCGGATGCAAAACGGAAGCACCGAAGTAAGAAAGCTCCATTGCTTCTTGGTAGCTAAGAGATTTAAGTAAGCGAGCATCTTCCACTAAACGAGGGTCGCAGTTGTATACACCGTCTACGTCAGTCCAGATCTCACAACAATCTGCGCGCAGACACGCCGCAAGAACCGCCGCTGAGTAGTCTGAACCATTACGACCTAGTGTAACTAGTTCACCTTTCTCGTTACCGGCAGTAAAACCAGGCATGATGTTCACATGACCTTGAGGAAGAGGATTCTGGCGGAAGTTCTGAGTCGAAACTTCAACATCGACCATGGCTTCTAGGTGATCGCCTTTTGCGTATAGATACTCGACTGGGTCGATAAGATGCGCAGGTTGGCCTTTCGCTTCAAGCACTGCCTTCATCAATTGAATTGAAACGCGTTCGCCTTTGCTGATGATGCGTGCATTGACGTTATTTGGGCACATGCCAAGAAGGTTGATGCCATGAACGAACTGGCGTAATTGAGAGAGAGAAGTTTTCACTTGGTTATCGAAAGCTGAACCATCGATATTGGGTAGTACTGCTTGGATTTGAGTGAAGAGCGTTTTAAACGACTCCTCCAACTCTTTGATTTGTAGTTCTGCTTCACCATTGCGCAATGCGCCTTCAATGACCGCAACCAATTTGTTTGTTGTTTTACCAGGAGCGGAAAGAACAACCGCTACTTCTTCTTGTTGAGCGTTATTGGCAATAATGTCTGCCGCTCTCAAAAAGCGATCTGCATCAGCTAGTGATGATCCGCCAAACTTCAATACTCGCATCCCTTCCTCCGGTATATCTTCTTAAATTTGTCTAAATTCTGGATAAAAAAGCATAAAAAAAGGCCTGTATCTTGTTGGATACAGGCCTTTTTTGTGAATTTCTTTCGCTCAGCAGCCTGCCCCAACATGTGTCGTGTCGGTAATAATAATGGTCGTGGTCATTACTACTAGGCTGTTAGATGGCATAAATAAATATTCAACGTTAATTGTGTTTGCTTAACTCTACGTTTACCGAGTTTCTGATACATAGTCAACAAAAAATTGTTTGTTTTTCCATCTTTCAGAGATTTCTGCTAAGCAATGTCATTGATATTTATAGTTAATTACACATTATTGATCATTTGGAAATCTACAGTTAGTTTTTGTAAAGGACTTAACTATCATCACCAGTTCGGTTTTTTATCTAATAACTAGTCTAATCTGTGCCATAAAACGTACGATCAAATAATTCGAGAGGGTTGTGACACATAACAACAACTTAACTGTGACTTATGTTCATAGGATCGAATTATTTAGAAAATAGGTGAGCTAGCTTTCATATTCTATGCTTTAATAGTGAGAAGCTTTGGGCGCATACTAATAAAAAAGTTGACACAAGGAGTGGTGAACATGAAAAGATGGCTTTTTCTGTTGCTGTTTTTTGTGCCTGGTGTTTGTCTAGCCAACGTGCTTCCGCCGCTTCCAGGTAAAACATCCCCTTCTCCTCATAAACTATTCATTTCCAGCGACAGTTATCAGTCTGACAGTTTTGATGTTTGGAATATCGATACGGGTTACGCCTACGAACTTTTTGATTCGGTAGACGTTTATGTCGGTGCGCGAGTCAATAACTCTCCTACCCAAAATCAAAGTGGTTTTTTGAGTGGGATCAGCTATCACTTTAATGATCGTGTCACGCTGAAAAGTACAGTTCGCTCTTACAAGAACGAAACAGCGGAAGGTATTCGCCAAGACGACAGCAGCCTCGCGGCTGAAGTATCAAGTCGCGTAAAAATTACCGATAAACTGGATCTTCACGCGACTCTTGATTACCAAGATTGGCAACAAGGCTTTGAGGTTGGTTTAGGCTTTCGTTTTTAGAAGTCCAGCTTTTGCTTAGAAATCAATACACCGTTCCAGTCCGCGTAAACGTAGTGCTTAGGTTGAACGATTTGGTTTTGCATCGTTAAGGTTACGTTTACCTCTCCTATCCCGCGTTTCTCTGTTTTAAACGGGTTAGTTCCAAGAGCTTGAACGCCAATGTCCATTTGAGATATTTGTGCTACGTCGCGTATTGCACCATAGACAATGATGCCTTCCCACCCATTTTCTATTCCGAGTATCGCTAATTGATCGCCGAGTAATGCTCTCTGACACGATCCATGCCCGTCAACAATCAATACTTTACCCGTTCCATCTTCGCCCAGTACTTCACGCACTTTCGAGTTATCGTGATAGCAGCGCACCGTAACGATTTCACCGTAAAAAGCGCTACGTTGACCAAAGTTCTGCAATGGTAAAGTAAGCAAGCTCACTTGGTCTTCAAATTGGTCACAAATATCGGGTGTAATGTCTCTCATATTTCCTCCGTGAATTTTCTCACCCAAGCGATGCTTCAGTGAGCAGTATCCTTTTCTATACCTTCTATACGAGCCGAGGTTTAATGGAGCCTAACGTATGAAAAACTTTCGGCTGCGAGCACGCAATAAGATAAAGTTGGTCATTAATGACGTAATAAATCGCGTTTTGTTGAAAGTCATTCGCCAATTCAACAGCTACCTCTGGCGACAACTCGACGGCAAAGCTTTCCTCATACCATGTAAAAGCGCTATCACCTACCGTGACAGGCGCGTAATTAACGTGCTGTAGCTGTTTTTCTAACGCGTGATTGTTTATGCTGTTCTCTTCTTTGGACCTCAAGTTACTGTATGGGTTCCAAGCGGTTATCACAGCATAGTTTGAAACACGCCACTCGGCTTCGAATCTGAAAAAAGATTCTGAATAAGCATTCCATAACGATGCGTCTATGTTCGTATTACTTTTTTCTATCATAAGTCTTAAACGATTAATAACAGTTACATTTCATCAATTGATATAAATCAACAAACTGAATGGAATTAACATTTGAGCATTGTTAGCATGCTGTTAACAATATAAAATCCGCTCAATATCTTAGGGTGTTTACGTTTCAGGCCCCACTGAAAGCAGGAAATGAAAGGTAAACAAGCCCTTTAGAATAAACGTCGCCATTGGATACTGGTGAGTTGGCAAAATTCCATGGAGGGCGGATAACTGAAAGAAGTGTTTTTTTGATCAACTTGATTTATTATCAAAATCACATTACCTGTATGTTATATTTTTGCCTAGAATTTATTCTATTAGCACAATTTTGTCACAAATTTAGGTACCGCCAATGCAAACCCCGCAGATTCTTATCGTTGAAGATGAGCAAGTAACTCGTAACACTCTTAAGAGTATTTTTGAAGCAGAGGGATACGCTGTTTTTGAAGCCAGTGACGGTGAAGAGATGCACCAAGTGTTGTCTGATAACTCAGTCAACTTGGTTATTATGGACATTAATCTTCCAGGCAAGAATGGCCTTCTACTAGCGCGTGAACTACGCGAGCAAGCGAACATTGCTTTAATGTTCCTGACAGGCCGTGACAATGAAGTAGACAAGATCCTAGGTCTTGAGATTGGTGCAGATGACTACATCACTAAACCATTCAATCCACGTGAGCTAACTATTCGTGCACGTAACCTACTTAGTCGCTCAATGAGCTCTAACGCGGTGCAAGAAGAGAAGCGCTCGGTAGAAAAGTATGAATTCAACGGTTGGGTACTAGACATCAACAGCCGCTCTCTAGTAAGCCCTGCTGGTGATAGCTACAAGCTACCTCGCTCTGAGTTCCGCGCACTACTGCACTTCTGTGAGAACCCGGGTAAGATTCAAACTCGTGCCGATCTTCTTAAGAAGATGACTGGTCGTGAACTTAAGCCACACGACCGTACTGTAGACGTAACGATTCGTCGTATCCGTAAGCACTTTGAGTCTGTTTCAGGTACGCCAGAAATCATCGCCACTATCCACGGCGAAGGTTACCGCTTCTGTGGCGATCTAGAAGACTAGATTTAACCGCTAATATCCGAAGGGCTTGCTCATTGAGCAAGCCCTTTTTGTTTTAGGTCTAACGACTAATGCAACATCATTGCGGTTAATAAACCTTGTTAATCTTCACGTACTTTTCGACTAACCAACGCTGTTTACCCGCATCGTCTAGAAGCACTGCGATATCAACCGATTTTTCTGTGTTCACATCAATGTGAGACGAGAACGCCACCTCCCATCGGCTTTCACTGTGCGTTCGAGTATCTAAAGACGCACTGTCCACCAACCACTCTTTTTGCCCCTGTTTAATAATAAGAGCTTCTGCCGTTAGATTTGCAGGAAGTAACTGATCTCCTTCGAGGTAAAGTGCACCTTGAATACTTTGCTCTTCCACGTCCCCAATATTCGGCATGAGGTTAACCCATAAATTACTTTTGAGCTCAACATTAACCTCATTAATCGTAATCTGACTGTTTTGTTGCCAATTCACATTTGGAACGGAACTACAGCCTGCCATCAATGCCATGGCTAATGCCAATGGTGCGATTCTTTTCATGTTATTTCCTTTGTTCCAACCAACTTTTGAGGACTTGAATATCGTTTTGGTATTCATTTTTGATCTCTTCAACCCAGTCTGAAATGTTTTCCCACCATGCTGGCATATCAGGCGATTGCGCTTTTTGCGCCACACTTTGGATACGTTTCAGGCCAATTGAACCTGCAGCACCTTTGATTTTATGCGCTTCAGAAACAATCCCATCTTGATCTTTCGCTGTCATGTTCGAATCTAAGACATCGATATAGTCTGGCATCATATCTTCAAACATTTTTATGCTGTCGTAGACAGGTGTTGCACCAACAATGTCGACGTAAGACTCTAACATATCCATATCGAGCAAATGTGTCTCAATCACAGGAGAAGGCACTGGCTCTTCCACTGTTTCGGGACCGCTCACTACTTCCTTAGGTTGTTCTAACTGGTGAGCGAAGAATTTATCAATCACTGACTGAATGGCATTCACTGCCAGCGGCTTACTGATCGCATCATCCATGCCGTTATCTAAGTATTCACGACGATCTTTCATTACATTAGCAGTTAAGGCGACCAATGGAGGAAGATTGTTATAATGCTCGCGGTAATAATTGGCGACATCAAAGCCCGTCATATCAGGCAGTTGGATATCCAACAACGCTAAGTCGTATTTTTCTGGCACAAAGTTCACTAACGCTTCTTGGCCCGTCATTGCCACGGTGACAGAGTGCCCTAGGCTCTCAAGTAACGATTTAGCCACAGTTACGTTAAGCTCGATGTCTTCGACCATAAATATGTTGAGGCGCACATTGTCGCGTTTCGCATCAATGACTGGCTCAGCTAGTTCAACAATCGGAACGTGGATCGATACAGTAAAAGTGCTACCAAAGCCTTCCTCACTGGTAACCGTAATGTCACCATCCATCATATTGATCAGTTGTTTAGATACCGCCAAACCAATACCTGTACCGACCGCATGCAGGTTGTCCTTGCCTGATTTCACTTGGTAGTACATCGCAAAGATCTTATCTAGCTCTTCGTCTGGAATACCAATACCTGTGTCTTCCACTTCCATAATAATGGTCGCAAAATCGTCTTCGACATCCGCGCTCACTGTCATCACAACGCCACCTTCTTTGGTGAACTTCATTGCGTTGCTGACCAAGTTCCAAATCACCTGACGTAGACGGGTTGCATCCACTTCAATTGCTTTTGGCAAGTCGCTTAAACGTTCTAAGTCAAAGCGTAACCCTTTTTGTTCCGCCATCAGAGCTGAGATACTCTCAATCTCTGCGACGAAGTCTTCGAAGTTAAGTGGCGCAGGTAATAGTTCTAACTTACGGCGATCAAATTTATCCATATCGATAATATCGTTGAAGATGTTACCTAGCGTAATCGCACTCACATTGATGGTCTGCATGTGTTTACGCTGCTCTTCTGTCAACGGACTATCTAGAAGCATACGACTTAAGCCTACAATGCCATTCAGCGGCGTTCGCAGCTCATGACTGATGGTTGAGATGAAGGTAGTTTTGTCGCGGCTTGCTTTCTCTAACGACTCTTCATGGCGCTTACGTTCAGTGATATCACGACCGAACCCAACGAGACCAAGGTGGCGGCCATCTTTGCTGTAAAATGGCACTTTACGCAGCTCAAAGTAATGCTTGCGACCATCTGGGTATTCGAGCCATTGCTCGTAAGTAATCGCTTGATTATCGGCAAAAACCTTTTGGTCAGTATCAACGATATGCTCGGCGATTTCTTTGCTATACACATCCCAAGGGCTTAATCCGACTAACTGGTGCTCTTTCTTGCCCGTTAGCTCTTCCATCGCGCGGTTACAGCCAGAGAAAACACCATCCGCATTGCGGTAGTAAATTAAGTCTGGTGAGGCATCAATAAATGAACGTAGTAATGCGGTACGTTCTGCCAGCTCTAATTGAGTACGTTCGCGTTGGAACACCTCGTTTTCGAGGTCTTGCATCGCCTCTTCACGTGCTTCTTCCGCTTTAATACGCTCTTCAATTTCTTGGTTAAGCTTTTCAATGTTTTGTTGAAGTTGGTAATTCAGCTCTTGATCTCGCGAACGCATGTCCTTCAGTTTGGACACCAGCTTAGTTAAACGCTGGCGAGACTCTTCTAGTTGATCGACAACCACAGAGAGGAAGTAAACCGCCCAAGGGGTGATCAATAGACCAAAAAACACCGAACGGACAATGTCGATATCATCTACTCGCCCTTTGAGAGCTAAAGTAATCCCTACCTGCACCACAACAGCTAATGCCACCAGCGCAAGGGCTAGCAAAATAGAGAAGCGAACAATCCCCAGTTTGACTAGCAAGTCGACATAATACTGGGCGAGATTTTTCATGGGTTTCATTAACTACTCCATGGTGGTGGCTAGATAGCGCCATTCGATGATGAAAAACAGGTAAATGCACTCGACCTAACGCAATTTAGGTCTGTTTGATTAGTGAAAAACACACGGTGCGATCTGCGCTTGTGACACGAGATAGAAAGATAAACCAACGAGCACACAGGCTTCTGTAATTTTAACGTGTTTAATACGGTGATTTAAACAATCAGCTATCAACTTAGAGCAAGCGGTCACAAAGCGTTAGCAAGAACTGGGGTGAATACAGGTGCGATTACGTCCATCAGCTTTAGCTTGATATAACGCACTGTCAGCCATAGCGATGCCCATTTCGGGTTCATCACCATGCTGAGGAATGTAAGAGACCAGACCGATACTGACGGTAAGGCGTTCAGATGCTTCTGAACTGTCGTGTTCCATATCAAGCTGTAGAATTTTCTCATGAATACGCTGCGCTACGTTGCGCGCACCTTCCGTGGTGGTATTCGGCAATATAAAACCAAACTCCTCGCCACCATAACGCGCAACACAATCCGAAGAACGATTGATGACTTGTGTAAACACGGTAGCAACACTGACTAACGCTTCATCACCTTGTTGGTGACCGTAACAGTCGTTGTAATCTTTGAAAAAGTCGATGTCACATAACATGATGGTGAGCGGCAGCTTTTCTCTAGCATGGTGGTACCACAATACCTGCAGTTGTTCATCGAAACGGCGTCGGTTCGATACTTGAGTTAAGCTATCCATAAAGCTCAATTTTTCTAACTCTAGGTTGGCTTTTTCCAACTTTTGTTCTGCAAGATAACGCTCAGAAATATCACGCGCCATGATCAGCACACCATTCGTTCCTGATGCTTTATCTTTAAAAGGCGATTTCACCACATCAAACCACGTACTTTTACCATCACTACTCACGACTTTATCTATGTATCGAACTGGCTCTAACTGGCGTAATGCTTCTAAGTCACTGTCTGCTAAGCGCGCGTACATCTCTTTAGGAATCACGTCTTGGAGGCGCTTACCTATCAAATCAGAAATTTTTGAAATGCCTAACGCCTTAACAAAAGGCTGATTACACGCTTGATAGACCATGTTCTCATTGAAAATACCAATAGAGTCCGGACTGGCATCCAGAATCGTTTGTAAGATAGTATCTCTTTGCGCTAGCGCCACCTCTGTATCTTTGCGACGCTCCATTTCATCTCGCAGATTCTGTTGCATCTTGTGCCATTCAGTCACGTCATGACTAATAGACAGCGTTCCGATAAGCTCACCACTCGGCGAAACAAGAGAGTTTTGATTGACTTCCAATAAGCAACTTCGACCTTGTGGATCCGTTGTCCATTTACGTTCGCTTTTTCTGGTCATCTCACCCAAGGTCTTGGGTGCGCAAGCTTCTTCCCTTCGCCCTTGCCAGAATTGATCAAATGCTCGATTGGTCGTTAACAGATTGCCTTGGCGGTCTTGGGTACAAATCAGCTCTGAAAGTGAGTCTAATGCCGAACGTGCGATGATTAATTGCGCAAGTTCTTGTTGCTGCTCTTGGTGAGTGGCTTGATATGGCTGAGCATAAAGAATCCAAACTCGATGATTGCGCAATAAACTCTTTCTGCCTGACAGCTCCACTTTAATAGATTCACTATCAGATAGTCGCCAGTCAAAAGCCTGCTGACGAAAATGACGACTAGAGAAGCGAGCGAGAAACTGCTCAAGCTCATGAATATCGAATAAAGCAGGATACAAATACCTCGTTCCCAAAGAGCGAATGCCTAATAACTGCATCGCAGCCTGGTTAGATAGCAAGAGCTGAGCATGGCTAGTGTCCACCACTATGACTGGATAGGGAGAATCCGTTACTAGTTTCTTAAGTGACGTCTGAAAGTGCAAATAGATCAGTGCTAACGCACACACGCCTGCGATTAATAACAAGACGACATAGCCATAACCGCCTTGACCACCCCAAAGCCAATTGAGTAACTGATCCATCGTTTAAACCTTCAAAGAACACTGGTTAAAATATATCAGTTATTTATTGAGCGATCTGCTATTAATTCCGGTTTAGTATAGATAAAGGTATTCCCCGTAAGACTCCCTTGAGCACCATGAGCACTGAGATCTCGACCAATTTCCGTCATCGCTAGCCAACGGTTTTCACACCACAGAGGCGATAATAACGTGGGCCTCCTGGCTGCTGATGAAACGCGATGATAAATCACATCTGGTGGTGTCATACGAATCATTTCACTGGCGATCGCAACATATTCTTCTAATTCAGGGGCTTCTAGCTTTCCAGCACGCCAAGCTTTCGCCATGGTGCTACCTTCGACAATATGCAAGCCATGTAACTTGATGCCATCCGTTCCCACGGCCAACACTTTTTGCAGCGTTTCAATATTTTCGGCGCGGGTTTCTTTGGGTAAACCCACAATTAAGTGAGTACAAACCTTGATTCCGAGTGTTCGCGCACGCTTAGTGATTTCGGCATAACACTCAAAGTCATGACCACGATTGATACGTTTTAGGGTGTCATTGTTGGCGGTTTGAAGACCTAGTTCTAGCCAAATTTCATAACCTTGCTGTACATAGCCCGACAGTAAATCCAATACCGCATCAGGGACGCAATCAGGACGCGTCCCCACACAAAGACCAACTATGTCTGCAGCCTTTAGTGCTTCCTCATACATGTTTTTGAGAACTTGTACTTCGGCATAGGTACTGGTGTAGGCCTGAAAATAAGCGAGATACTTCTTCGCTCTGTGAATTTCACCTGCGCGATCTTTTAACTGTTCGTGAATGCTTTTTATCTGGACTTCTTCATCTGCAAACGAAGCCACATTGCAAAATGTACATCCTCCCCGCCCAATCGTGCCATCGCGGTTAGGGCAACTAAATCCACCGTGCAATGTTAACTTATGAACCTTTTCACCGTATCGACGCTGAAGATCTTGGCCGATTGTATTGACCAACTCATGTAACTGCATAAATTCTCACCAACAATAAATCGTAATCAATCTCACTACGATCTGTGTAAATAAATTACATCCCTGCAAGAAAAAACACACAATATTAATCAATTCAAACACCCATCATGCAGGTCAAAATCAATAAACTTGCATAATTAAAGACAAAAATCGTTCATGTTGCGTAAATGTTAAACTAAAAATGCATAATTAAACGAAAAAATTGGGTCACAACGCCGACTTTTTCATTGCATTCTGAAGTGACAAAATTGTAGGATACTTACACAACCCCGTTATTTTTGTGACTTTTATTACAAAGCACACTGCGGGATTTGTCGGTGTTATCCCACTCCTACCTATATAAATCACTAGATAGTGATAATAAATAAAGGGATACCACCAAGGATTGTTTTTCTCGCAAAACTTTTCCTGCGAGATACGGAAAGGAATCAAGACCGGTCAACCTAGATCGGTGGCGATAATAAATATAAAGGACAAGACGTAATCAATAGTCTAGGTAGTATTTGCTGCCCGGTACTTTTGCGTCGACATTGAACTGGAAGGATGTATCTATGGTAGATAGAGAGCAAAATCCACAGGGTCTGTACACTCCGGAACTGGAGCATGACGCTTGTGGTATCGGTTTTGTTGCTCACCTTAAAAACCGTAAATCTCATGAAGTAGTGACTCAAGCATTGGATATGCTGGCTCGCATGGAACACCGTGGTGGTCAAGGTTGTGACCCATGCAGCGGTGACGGTGCGGGTATCTTGCTACAAAAACCTCATGAATTCCTATTAGAAGAAGCCGTTAAGCTAGGCATTAAACTGCCTTCGTTTGAAAAGTATGGTGTTGGTGTCGTTCTTTTCCCGAAAGACGAATACAAACGCGAACAATGCCGTGACATTCTAGAACGCAACGCACAGCGTCTAGACCTTGAAGTTATCGGCTACCGCGTATTACCAACCGACAACTCCATGATTGGTGCCGACCCTCTAAGCACAGAGCCTCAATTTGAGCACGTGTTTATCTCCGGCGGCCCTGGCATCACGCCTGAAGAGCTAGAGCGCAAACTGTACGTACTTCGTAACTATACTGTACGTGTTTGCCTAGAAAGCGTTTCGAACATTGGTGACGACTTCTACATTAACTCCATGTCTTACAAGACATTGGTATACAAAGGTCAGTTAACGACCGAGCAAGTACCTCAGTACTTCCTTGATCTACAAAACCCGACCATGGTGACTGCACTGGCGCTGGTACACTCTCGTTTCTCTACCAATACCTTCCCGAAATGGCGTCTTGCACAGCCTTTCCGTTACATTGCCCACAACGGTGAAATCAATACAGTTCGCGGTAACTTGAACTGGATGAAAGCCCGTGAAGCAATCCTAGAATCAGACCTGTTTACTCAGGCTGAAATCGACATGCTTCTTCCAATCTGTCAGGAAGGCAGCTCGGATTCATCTAACTTCGATATGGCACTTGAGCTCCTAGTTCTTTCTGGTCGCAGCCTGCCACACGCATTGATGATGATGATCCCGGAAGCATGGCAAGAAAACAAAAACATGGATCCTAAACGTCGCGCGTTCTATCAGTACCACGCGAACATCATGGAACCATGGGATGGTCCTGCTTCAGTATGTTTTACTGATGGTGTTCAAGTTGGTGCGACACTAGACCGTAACGGTTTGCGCCCTTCTCGCTACACAGTGACCAAAGATAACTTCCTAGTGATGGCATCTGAATCTGGTGTTGTGGATATTGAACCAGAGAACGTAGAGTTCCGTGGTCGTCTACAACCGGGTCGTATCTTCGTTGCAGACCTAGAACAAGGTCGAATCATCTCTGATGAAGAAGTGAAAGACACCATCGCAACGGCACAGCCTTACGAGAAGTGGGTAGAAGAAAACCTACTGAGCTTGAAGAAGCTGCCAGATGCGAGCAACCAGTTCAGCCAACCTAAGCCAGAACACCTTCTACACCGCCAACAAGCGTTTGGCGTAAGCACTGAAGAAGTGAACGAAATCATAGTTCCAATGGCGAATGATGCGAAAGAGCCATTATCAGCAATGGGTGCCGACTGGCCTCTTGCGGTTCTATCTCATCAGTCTCAACATCTTTCAAACTACTTCAAGCAGCTGTTCGCACAGGTAACTAACCCACCGATCGACCCGATCCGTGAGCGTATGGTTATGTCGCTGAACACTTACTTGGGTAAAGACCAAAACCTTCTGACTGAAACACCACTTCACTGTCAGAAAGTAGAATTGGAATCGCCTGTTCTAGCCAACTCTGAGCTTGAAAAACTGCGTGCGATCGATAACGAGCACCTACAAGCGAAAACGTTGGATATCGTATTCCAAGCTAGTGAAGATCAAGGCAAACTTGAGCGTGCATTAAAACGTATCTGCCAATACGCAGAAGACGCGGTTATCGATGGTTATTCAATCATCCTACTCACTGACCGCGCAGTGAATTCAAACCACGCGGCGATCCCAGCAATGCTGGCTGTTGGCGCAGTGCACCACCACTTGATCCGTAAAGGTCTACGTGCGAAGTGTGACATCGTGGTTGAAACTGGTGACGCGCGTGAAACGCACCACTTTGCAACGCTACTTGGTTACGGTGCGAATGCGGTTAACCCTTACCTAGTGATTGAAACCATCATTGAACTTCAACGTACGAAGAAGTTGGATCCAGAAGCGAACCCGCGCGATCTGTTCAACAACTACCGTAAAGCGATTAATGGCGGTCTTCTGAAGATCTTCTCGAAGATGGGTATCTCGACGCTACAGTCGTACCATGGCGCACAAATCTTCGAAGCCTTGGGCATCCACAAATCCGTGGTAGACAAATACTTCACTGGTACGGTTTCTCGTATCCAAGGTCTCACCCTTGATGATATCGCCAAAGAAGTGCTGATCCGTCACCGCATCGGTTACCCACAACGCGAAATCCCAATTCAAATGCTGGATGTTGGTGGTGTTTACCAATGGAAACAGCGTGGTGAAAAGCACCTATTCAACCCAGAGACTATTTCTCTACTGCAAGAGTCTACGCGCAACAAGAACTACGATCAGTTCAAGCAATACGCGACAGCCGTAGATAAACAAGGTGACAACGCGGTAACTCTGCGTAGCCAGCTAGAATTCATTAAGAATCCAGCCGGTTCTATCTCTATCGACGAAGTCGAGCCAATTGACAACATCGTGAAACGCTTCGCGACGGGTGCTATGTCATTCGGTTCTATTTCTTACGAAGCACACTCCACACTGGCTGTTGCGATGAACCGTCTTGGCGCGAAATCGAACTCTGGTGAAGGTGGTGAAGACCCAATGCGTTTCGAGCGCAAAGAGAACGGCGATTGGGAACGCTCTGCAATCAAGCAGGTGGCTTCAGGTCGTTTCGGCGTAACCTCTTACTACCTAACTAACGCTGAAGAGCTGCAAATCAAAATGGCTCAAGGTGCGAAGCCAGGTGAAGGTGGTCAGCTACCAGGCGATAAAGTAGATGACTGGATCGGTGCAACGCGTCACTCGACTCCGGGCGTTGGCCTTATCTCTCCACCACCACACCACGATATCTACTCAATCGAAGATTTGGCTCAGCTTATCTACGACTTGAAGAACGCGAACCGCGCAGGCCGTGTAAACGTGAAGCTGGTATCAGAAGCAGGCGTAGGTACGATCGCTTCTGGTGTAGCGAAAGCGAAAGCGGACGTTGTACTAATCGCAGGTTTCGACGGCGGTACAGGTGCATCACCAATGTCTTCAATCCGCCATACCGGTCTTCCTTGGGAACTTGGCTTGGCAGAAACGCACCAAACGCTACTGAAGAACGGTCTACGTAACCGTATCGTGGTTCAAGCAGATGGTCAGATGAAGACACCTCGCGACCTTGCAGTGGCAACACTACTTGGTGCAGAAGAATGGGGCGTAGCAACCGCAGCATTAGTGGTTGAAGGTTGTATCATGATGCGTAAGTGTCATAAGAACACTTGTCCTGTTGGTATCGCGACTCAGAACAAGACGCTTCGCGAGCGCTTTGATGGCCGCGTAGAAGACGTCGTTACCTTCTTCCAATACATGGCACAAGGTCTACGTGAAATCATGGCTGAGCTTGGCTTCCGCACTATCGATGAAATGGTCGGTCAAGGTCAGAAACTGAAGATCCGCCAAGACATTTCTCACTGGAAATACAAGAACCTAGATCTGTCTCCTGTTCTCCACGTTGAGCAACCACGTGAAGCTGATGGTGTATTCAACCAAGCTCAACAGAACCACAACCTAGAAGAAGTGCTAGACCGTAAGCTGATTCAAGCAGCGATTCCTGCACTAGAGAAAGGCGAAGCGGTGAATGCCGAGTTCCCTATCGTCAACACGGACCGCTCTGCAGGTACCATGTTGTCGAACGAAATCTCGAAAGTGTACAAAGATGCAGGTCTACCTCAGCCAATGAACGTGAAGTTCAAAGGTTCTGCAGGTCAGTCATTCGGCGCATTCCTAGCTAAGGGCGTGAAGTTCGAAGTGGAAGGCGACGCGAACGACTACTGGGGTAAAGGCTTATCCGGCGGTACTTTAGTACTTTATCCAGATGCGAAATCAAGCATTGTCGCGGAAGACAACATCGTGGTTGGTAACGTGTGCTTCTACGGTGCAACTTCGGGTGAGTCTTTCATTCGTGGTATGGCTGGTGAACGTTTCTGTGTTCGTAACTCAGGCGCGAAAGTAGTAGTAGAAGGCGTCGGTGACCACGGTTGTGAATACATGACTGGCGGTGCAGCCATCATCCTTGGTTCAACAGGTCGTAACTTTGCCGCAGGTATGAGTGGTGGCGTGGCTTACGTATGGGATAAATCAGGTGACTTTGAGTCAAAACTGAACCCAGAGTTAGTAGACCTAGATCCAATCGAGCAAGAAGACAGAGATCTATTACTCGACATGCTAACTAAGCATGTTCAATTCACAGGAAGTGAAGTCGCTCAGTCTTTCCTAGACAACTTTGAAGCAAGCCTAGCCTCTATGGTTAAGGTAATGCCGCGTGACTACAAAGCGGTTCTTCAAAAGCGTAAAGCTGAAGCACAGTCTCAAGGAAACGAAACTCAAGTGGAGGCCGTATAATGGGTAAGCCTACTGGATTTTTAGAGCATGGTCGTGAACTACCACAGAAGATCGACCCAGCTGAACGCATCAAGAACAACAAAGAGTTCGTTCTGAACGAGGAGTTTGGTGACAAGATCAATACTCAGGCTTCTCGTTGTATGGATTGTGGTGTGCCGTTTTGTCATAACGGCTGCCCTATCGGTAACATCATCCCAGAGTTTAACGATGCGGTTTATCGTGATAGCTGGGAAGAAGCTTGGAACATTCTAAGCTCAACCAATAACTTCCCAGAGTTCACTGGTCGTGTTTGCCCTGCTCCGTGTGAAAGTGCTTGTGTACTTGGCATCAACCAAGATCCAATCACTATCTGTAATATCGAGAAAACCATCGTAGAAACGGCGTATCGTGAAGGGTACGCCAAACCAAAAACACCACGCTCTCGCACTGGCAAAACCGTTGCGATCATTGGTTCAGGTCCTGCTGGCCTTGCGGCAGCAGAGCAGCTAAACAGCGCTGGTCATACTGTGACGGTATTCGAGCGAGACGAGAAAGTGGGCGGTCTGCTACGTTTTGGTATCCCAGACTTTAAACTGAGCATGGAAGTCATTGATCGCAAGATCAATCTAATGGCAGAAGCTGGCATTGAGTTTAAAGTAAACCAACACGTCGGTGTTGATGTAAATGCTCAACAATTGCGTCAAGAGTTCGATGTGGTTCTACTAACCGGTGGCTCAACGGTTCCACGTGATTTGCCCGTTCCGGGTCGTGAACTAAAAGGCGTTCACTTCGCGATGGAATTCCTAGGTCAAAATAACCGCCGTGCCAACGACATGGATCTTAAGGGTGAAGAACTTCACGCCGCGGGTAAACACGTTGTCGTTATCGGTGGTGGTGATACGGGTTCTGACTGTGTAGGTACATCAAACCGCCACGGTGCAGCAAGCATCACTCAGGTTGAAATCATGCCGATTCCACCAGAGAAACGTCCTGCCAATATGCCATGGCCACAGTACCCGATGATCCTACGTACTTCGACGTCTCATGAAGAAGGCGTTGATCGTCACTGGAATATCCTAACCAAAGAGTTCATCGGCAATGACAAAGGTGAAGTTACCGGTCTTCGTTTAGCTGATATCGTTTGGCAAGATGCGAAACCAGGCGAGCGTCCAAGCTTCAAAGAAGTAGAAGGCAGCGAGCGTGTGATTCCATGTGATATGGCATTTCTAGCGATGGGATTCCTACACCCTGAACCAACAGGCGTACTTGCTCAACTGGATATCGCACTAGACGATCGCGGTAACGTAGCAACTCAAGATTTTGCTACTAACCAAGAAGGCGTATTTGCTGCTGGTGATATGCGAACAGGCCAATCTTTGGTGGTTCGTTGTATCAATGAAGGCCGCGAATGTGCCCGTGCTATCGATGATTACCTAATGGGTGGCACAAACCTAGAAGCAAAAGCAGATTCACTGATGCTTTCTGCTTAACGAAGCAGTCATGCTTCTCTCTTTCAATTGCCTAATAGCCATCAGCAATATCGATGGCTATCGGTGAAGAAAGAAAACAATTCCTTCCAATCTTTCTATTTTGACCAGCATTTTATGCTGGTCTTTTTTATCTCCCACAGAATCAAATGTTACTTTTTTGTAACAATCAATTTTCTATCTATTTGAAATTATTAAACTATTTTAGCTTATTAAATGGTAAATCGTATATTCACGTGATGATCCACTAATAACTTGACCTTTTTTACAATAAGCTATAGCTTGTGAAGTTGATGAAAATAAAACACTCAAAAAATGTTAAATATTTCACAACTTTTACTGAATAATTATACATAAAGCTATAAAGATGACGCATAGTTAGTCATCGATATCAACGTAAGCAGTGTTGATATATCTGTCGGGATGACGGATAAGCAAAGGGAGAATTGCAATGGCTCTTTATGATCCAAGTCTTGAGAAAGACAACTGTGGATTTGGCTTGATCGCGCATATGGAAGGCGAACAAAGCCACAAGCTGGTACGTACAGCAATTTCTGCACTTGACCGCATGACTCACCGTGGTGGTATCGCCGCCGATGGTAAAACTGGTGATGGTTGTGGTCTTCTATTACAAAAGCCCGATTCCTATTTACGTCTTATTGCCGAAGAAAATGGTTTCAACCTTGGCAAGCAATACGCCGTAGGGATGATTTTCTTCAACCAAGATCCAGTCAAAGCTCAACTCGCTAAAGACATCGTCAACAAAGAACTGGCGCAAGAGACGCTAACTGTGGCTGGTTGGCGTGAAGTACCAACTAATTCAGAAGTACTCGGTCCAATTGCGGCCAACTCGCTTCCAAATATTCAGCAAGTCTTTGTCTCTGCACCGGCAGGTTGGCGCGAACGCGACATTGAACGTCGTCTCTACATCGCACGCCGTCGCATCGAGAAACAAATCACCGAAGATCCGGATTTCTACATCTGTAGCTTATCGACTCAAGTTTTGGTGTACAAAGGCCTATGCATGCCTGCGGACTTACCGCGCTTTTATCTTGATCTTGCCGATCTACGTATGGAATCTGCTATCTGTCTGTTCCACCAGCGTTTTTCTACCAACACTCAACCGCGTTGGCCATTAGCTCAACCGTTCCGCTACCTTGCTCATAATGGTGAGATCAATACCATTGAAGGTAACCGACAATGGGCACGCGCTCGTGCTTACAAGTTCTCGTCACCACTGCTGCCTGACCTACAAACTGCAGCACCGTTTGTGAACGAGACAGGCTCAGACTCGTCTAGCCTAGATAATATGCTAGATCTCTTTTTAGCTGGCGGCATGGATATCTTCCGTGCCATGCGTATGCTTGTGCCGCCAGCATGGCAAAACCACCCTGACATGGATCCGGATTTGCGTGCGTTTTACGATTTCAACTCCAAACACATGGAACCATGGGATGGCCCAGCAGGTATCGTACTGTCCGATGGTCGTTATGCTGCTTGTAACCTAGACCGAAACGGTTTACGTCCTGCGCGTTATGTAATTACCAAAGACAAGTTGATCACTCTGGCGTCTGAGGTAGGGATTTGGAATTACGCCCCAGATGAAGTTGCCAAAAAAGGTCGTGTAGGTCCGGGGGAATTGCTCGTCATCGACACTCGTAAAGGTAAGCTTTGGCAATCTAGCGAGATCGATAATGACCTGAAATCTCGTCACCCTTATCGCGAATGGATGGAGAACAACGTTCGCAAACTAACACCGTTCTCTCAGCTGCCTGAAGATCAAGTAGGTGAGCGCAGCTTTGATGAAGACTTGCTTAAGACTTATCAAAAGCAGTTTGCTATGAGCAATGAAGAAGTCGATCAAGTATTGCGTGTCCTCGGTGATATGGGGCAAGAAGCCGTCGGTTCGATGGGTGATGACACCCCGATGGCGGTTCTTTCTTCGAAAGAGCGCTTGGTGACTGATTACTTCCGTCAGAAGTTCGCGCAGGTCACCAACCCACCAATCGATCCACTGCGTGAGAAACACGTCATGTCGCTGGCGACCAGCATCGGTCAGGAAATGAATGTCTTCTGTGAAACCGATGGCCACGCGCATCGTGTAACCTTTGATTCTCCAGTACTGCTCTATTCTGACATGCAGCAACTACTAGAGCTGAGTGACGATCATTACCGTAATACCATTCTCGATATCAACTACGACCCACAACAAAAAGATCTTAAACAAGCCATTAATGATCTGTGTGAGCAAGCAGAGCAAGTCGTTCGTGAAGGCACGGTTTTAGTGGTTCTTTCGGACAGAGCCTTGGTCAAAGGTAAGTTACCAATTCCGGCAGCAATGGCAGTCGGCGCCGTTCAAACTCGTCTGATTGACGCGAACTTACGTTGCGATGCCAACATTGTTGTCGAAACCGCAACAGCCCGTGATCCACACCAATTTGCCGTCTTACTTGGTTTTGGTGCCACTGCGGTTTACCCATACCTTGCTTATGAAGCGTTAGGTAAACTGATTGATGATAAAGCACTAGAGAAAGACTACCGCGATGTGATGCAAAACTACCAATACGGCATCAACAAAGGCCTGTACAAGATCATGTCGAAAATGGGGATCTCAACCATCGCCTCTTACCGCTGCTCACAACTGTTTGAAGCAGTTGGCTTGAGCCAAAATGTGGTCGATCTGTGTTTTAAAGGCGTCACAACTCGAATTGAAGGCGCGAATTTTGACGACTTCCAGCAAGATCTTACAAACTTATCTCGTAAAGCATGGGCGAAACGCAAATCGATTGATCATGGCGGCTTGTTAAAGTACGTCCATGGAGGTGAGTATCATGCTTACAACCCGGATGTCGTCGGCACGCTGCAACAGGCCGTTAAATCTGGCGAAAGTAACGACTATCAGAGCTTTGCTAAGCAGGTAAACCAACGCCCTGTTGCCATGCTGCGTGACTTAATGTCGCTGAAAAAATCAGACTCACCGCTGCCACTTGAGCAAATAGAACCACGCACTGAACTGTTCAAACGCTTTGACTCAGCGGCAATGTCCATTGGCGCACTTAGCCCAGAAGCGCATGAAGCACTTGCAACGGCGATGAACCGTCTTGGTGGTTACTCTAACTCGGGTGAAGGCGGTGAAGATCCTCGCCGTTTCGGTACTGAGCGTAACTCACGTATCAAACAGATTGCTTCTGGCCGATTTGGTGTAACGCCGCATTACCTGACTAATGCGGATGTACTGCAAATCAAGGTGGCACAAGGTGCGAAACCGGGTGAAGGTGGACAGCTACCAGGACACAAAGTCACCGCAGAAATCGCAAAACTGCGTTATTCGGTACAAGGCGTGACTCTGATCTCCCCTCCTCCGCATCACGATATCTATTCGATTGAAGATTTGGCCCAGCTGATCTTCGACCTTAAACAAGTCAACCCGAATGCGCTGGTTTCGGTAAAACTCGTCTCCGAGCCAGGTGTCGGCACCATCGCAACGGGTGTAGCCAAGGCTTACGCTGATCTTATTACCATTTCGGGTTACGACGGTGGTACCGCAGCAAGCCCATTAACTTCGGTAAAATACGCTGGTAGCCCTTGGGAGTTGGGGTTGGCAGAGACACAACAAGCTCTGGTTGCTAATGGTCTGCGTCATAAGATCCGCCTACAGGTAGACGGTGGTCTAAAGACTGGTTTAGACGTAGTTAAAGCCGCAATTTTAGGTGCAGAAAGCTTCGGTTTTGGTACTGCGCCAATGGTCGCTATGGGTTGTAAGTTCCTACGAATTTGTCACCTCAACAACTGTGCAACTGGGGTTGCGACTCAAGACGAGACACTGCGTAAAGAATACTTCAAAGGTCTACCAGAAATGGTGATGAATTACTTCATCGGCCTGGCAGACGAAGTGCGCGGATTACTCGCCGAACTTGGCGTTGAAAAGCTGACGGACTTGATTGGTCGTACCGATTTACTTGAGGCAGTAGAGGGATTTACAGCGAAACAGACCAAGCTGGATCTATCCAATATTCTAGAAGCTCCAGTATCACCTGAGGGCCATCCGCTATTTTGGACAGAGCCAAACAAACCGTTTGATAAAGCTGAGCTCAACCAAAAGATCGTTGATGATGCCATGCATGCGGTCGAAAACAGTCAATCGGCAAGTTTCTTCTACAATGTCATCAACACTGATCGTTCTGTTGGTGCACGCTTATCTGGCGAAATAGCAAAACGCTATGGCAACCAAGGGTTGGCGGCTTCCCCTATCAAAATCTATCTTGACGGCACCGCAGGCCAGTCCTTTGGTGTTTGGAACGCAGGTGGTGTAGAGCTTTACCTCACGGGCGATGCGAACGACTACGTGGGCAAAGGCATGGCGGGTGGTAAAGTGGTTATCAAACCTCACCTTGGCACTGCATTTAAGTGTAATGAAGCAACCATCATTGGTAACACCTGTCTGTACGGCGCGACCGGCGGTAAACTATTTGCAGCCGGTAAAGCAGGTGAGCGTTTCGGCGTACGAAACTCAGGTACGATAGCCGTCATTGAAGGTGCTGGCGATAACGCTTGTGAGTACATGACTGGCGGTATTGTTGCCATTCTTGGTGCGACAGGTGTGAACTTTGGCGCGGGTATGACTGGAGGCTTTGCCTATGTTCTGGATGAGAACCAAAGCTTTGAAGGTCGAGTTAATACTGAGTCTGTCGAAGCCATCTCATTGTCCGATCTTTACATCCACCAAGAACATTTGCGTGGCCTAATTGCGGAACACCTTGAAGAAACAGGGTCGAGTCATGCTGAAAATATTTTGGCGAACTTTGATGAATGGATTCCAAAGTTCTATTTGGTGAAACCACAAGCGGCAGATCTTCGCACGCTACTTGGTCACCAGAGCCGCAGTGCCGCAGAGCTGCGTGTTCAAGCACAGTAATCATGGAGGATGTTTGAATCATGAGCCAGAACGTTTATCAATTTATCGATGTGCAGCGTGTAGATCCTGCGAAAAAGCCTATCAAAGTTCGTAAGATCGAGTTCGTTGAAATCTATGAACCGTTCACTAAACAACAGGCGACTGCACAAGCGGATCGCTGCTTAGATTGTGGCAACCCATATTGTGAATGGAAATGCCCAGTCCACAACTACATCCCTCAATGGTTAAAACTTGCCAATGAAGGTCGTATTCTTGAAGCGGTTGAACTATCGCATCAAACCAACAGCCTACCGGAAGTATGTGGGCGCGTTTGTCCTCAAGACCGCCTATGTGAAGGTTCATGCACGCTTAATGATGACTTTGGTGCCGTCACCATCGGTAACATAGAAAAGTACATTACCGACAAAGCGTTTGAAATGGGCTGGAAGCCAGATATGTCCAAGGTGGAGTGGACCGATAAAAAGGTCGCAATCATTGGAGCAGGCCCAGCTGGCTTGGCTGCCGCGGATATCCTAGTGCGCAATGGCGTTAAGCCAGTCGTGTTTGACCGCTACCCTGAAATTGGAGGCCTTCTGACCTTCGGTATTCCTTCCTTCAAGCTTGAAAAAGGCGTGATGGAAAACCGCCGCCGTGTGTTCACTGAAATGGGCGTCGAGTTCCGCATGAACATGGAAGTAGGCAAAGATGTCCAAATGCAAGAGCTACTTGATGAATACGATGCTGTTTTCTTGGGCGTTGGCACCTATAAATACATGCGTGCAGGTCTAGATAATGAAGATGCGCCGGGTGTGTATGACGCGCTGCCATTTTTAATTTCGAACACCTACAAAGTCATGGATCTTGAGAGTAACCAACCCTTTATCGATATGGCAGGAAAGAAAGTCGTCGTACTGGGTGGTGGTGATACAGCAATGGACTGCGTTCGTACCTCAATTCGCCAAGGTGCCTCCAACGTAGTTTGTGCTTATCGTCGTGATGAGGCCAACATGCCAGGCTCTCGTCGCGAGGTAAAAAACGCAAAGGAAGAAGGCGTGAAGTTCATGTTCAACCTTCAGCCTTTGGGAGTGGAAGTGGATGCGTCAGGCAAAGTCTCGGGGGTCAAAGTGGTGAAAACCGCACTTGGTGAACCTGATGAAGCGGGTCGCCGACGTCCAGAACCCGTTGAAGGCAGCGAGCACGTTCTACCAGCAGACGTTGTTATCATGGCGTTTGGTTTCCAGCCGCACAAAATGGACTGGTTAGCACCGTTTGATGTCGATTTGGATCAATGGGGTCGTATCAAAGCCCCAGCGAAGCAAGAGTTCCAGTTCCAGACCAGCAACGAAAAGATCTTCGCGGGTGGCGATGCGGTACGAGGTTCTGATCTTGTCGTAACCGCAATTGATGAAGGACGAAAAGCGGCAGAAGGCATTCTCGATTACCTCGAAGTTTAATCTCAGCTAACCTCACAAAAAGGGTCCTGTTATTGGATCCTTTTTCTTTTGTATCCATATAATTAGAAACAAAATTATAAGAGTAAATACAATGAAAAAAGCCGCTCTCCTTTCCATTACTTTGCTCGGCTTAACCGCTTGTAGCCAAGGAGTCACAACCATGACGGATCGTTCTCAATCACCTTGTGGTGACAAACCAAACTGCGTCTCCACCCAAGACACGCGAGAAAAATACAACCTAACGCCATTCATCTTAGTGGATTCAGCGAACATCGACGCTATTGAGCAAGTTGCGCTTGAACTGCCAGGCGCGAAAACCGCGGTGAAAGAAAGCAACTACCTTCGTATCGAGTGCACATCTAAAATCATGCGCTTCGTGGATGACCTCGAACTAAAAATAGCAGGAGACCAACTGATTGTGCGCTCGGAATCTCGTGTGGGCTACTCTGACTTTGGCGTAAACAGAAAGCGCGCCGATCAATTACGAGAAAAGCTCACTCAAGCGAAGCTCATCAAATAGAAAACTGCCAACGGGGAGTGCTATACTCTCGGCCAACTAAAATATTTACTTAAAGAGAGTGTTATGAAAGTTGGTATCATCGGTGCGATGGAACAAGAAGTGACCATCCTGAAGCAAGCAATTACAAACTGCAAAACTGTAAATAAAGCAGGTTGTACGTTTTTCTCTGGTCAAATTAACGATGTTGAAGTCGTCGTACTACAATCGGGCATCGGTAAAGTTGCAGCGGCGGTGGGCACGACAATCCTTCTTGATGAATACCAACCAGACGTTGTGATTAACACAGGCTCTGCTGGCGGTTTCGATTCAAGCTTAAACCTTGGCGATGTAGTTATCTCTACAGAAGTTCGTCATCACGATGCAGACGTAACCGCTTTTGGTTATGAGATTGGCCAAATGGCCGGTCAACCAGCTGCATTCAAAGCGGATGACAAGCTAATGGACTTAGCCGAAAAAGCCCTAGCACAAATGGAAAACACTCATGCGGTTCGCGGCCTAATTTGTACTGGCGATGCGTTTGTTTGTACTGCTGAGCGTCAAGAGTTTATTCGTAAACACTTCCCGTCAGTTATCGCTGTAGAAATGGAAGCATCTGCTATCGCTCAAACTTGTCATCAATTCAACACTCCGTTTGTTGTTGTGCGTGCAATCTCTGATGTCGCTGATAAAGAATCACCAATGAGCTTTGATGAGTTCCTGCCTCTAGCAGCAAAAAGCTCTTCCGAAATGGTATTCAAAATGCTGGAACTCATTAAGTAAACGACTCATTCATGGAAGAAGTTTTTCAGTCATTTTATGCCAACGGTGCGCTCCTTATAATGTGGGGCGCACTGCTCTTGCACCTTCTAGTGCCAATCCCCCATTCAGCGCACCCCATCACTTTATGGCGAAAGCTAGCAGAACAGCTAGCCAACAAAGTGAACAATAATCACAATTACTCACAGAGTGTAATCTCAGGCAGTCTTGCACTAGGCTTGATACTGTTTCCTTGTTTGATATTACTGATTGCAGTAAAGCCATTTGTTTGGCAAATCCCTTTATATGAACTGGTTCTATTGATCCTTGCGCTAGACTGGCGCAACAGCGAAACGTTAACGAAACAGCTCGTAACTAGTATGTCTTCGGAAGACAAAGCTCAGTGTCGAGCATTACTGAGACCATACCTTAATCGCGATACTGGTAGCCTCTCGCTCGTTGGCATAGGTAAAGCTGGCTCAGAAACCCTGATTATGGCATACAGCCGCAACGTGATCGGTGTGCTATTTTGGTACGCACTAACAGGTGGTATTGGTGCGTTAATGTATCGACTCACAACAGAATTAGCGCGAGTGTGGTCCTCTAGCCGACGCCAATATTTGCCCTTTGGTAAACCTGTGATTCAACTGGTTGCTACTCTGGATATTATTCCACTTCGTCTCTTTGCCATACTTTTAGCTGCCGGAAAGAATACAAGTAATGTGCTCTCTGGAATACAACAGCAAGCGAAGTCTTGGCCCTTACCAGGACCTAGTTGGGTGTTATGTACTATCGGACACAAACTACAACTGTCTTTATGCGGCCCTGCTATCTATCAAGGTGTGCGTGCAGAGCGCGCAAAAATCGGTGGGCGCATTGCGCCATCGGCTATTCACCTTTCACAAATACATACGCTGCTCGTTTGGCGCGTCCTGGCTTGGATCGCAATCCAAAGTTTGCTTTTAGGAATAATTTATCAAGGATTATGATGAATAAATTATGCTTCGCATTAACGCTGTTTGTTTCGACAGCGACCGTCGCTCAACCCGCTCAACGCATTATAAGTTTAGCTCCACATGCCACCGAAATTGCCTTTGCTGCAGGGCTAGGAGACCAGCTTGTTGCTGTCAGCGAAATGAGCGATTATCCAGAACAGGCAAAGCAGCTAGAAAGAGTCTCAAATTATCAAGGAATTAAATTAGAGCGCATTATTGCTCTTCAACCGGACTTAGTGATTGCTTGGCCAGCCGGAAACCCCGCTAAAGAGTTGGAGAAAATTAAACAGTTCGGTATTCCTATCTATTACTCCACTACAGGTTCATTAGAAGATATCGCCAATAATATCGAGCAACTCAGCCAATACAGCGAAACTCCACAAGTAGGAAAAAAGGCCGCTGAAGATTTTAGAACGCAGCTGAGTACACTAAAAGAACAGTACAACACGAACGAGAAAGTTCGTTACTTTTATCAGTTGAGTGAAAAGCCTATCATCACTGTCGCCGGAAAGAACTGGCCAAGTGAAGTCTTTACTTTTTGCGGTGGTGAGAACATTTTCGCCGCATCCAGCGCGCCTTATCCTCAAGTTAGCATCGAACAAGTCATTACTCGCCAGCCAGAGGTTATTTTTACTTCTCGTCACGCAATGAGTAACGATGGTATGTGGGCTGAGTGGAGTAATGAGCTTCTTGCCCTTAAAAACAAACACATCTGGTCCCTAAACTCTGATTGGATTAACCGTCCGACACCACGCACATTGAACGCGATCAAGGAAGTGTGTGAGCACTTTAAAAGCGTTCGTCAAAAACGCTAACGATTTCGTGGCAAATACCGTACAATTTCCGCCCATTTTTTCTCACACTATTTAAAGGTACTAAGTAACATGGACTCCATGCTGCTTTATATGATCGATTTGTTCGGTACCGCTGTTTTCGCTATCTCTGGCGTATTACTGGCGGGCCGTTTAAAAATGGATCCATTCGGCGTTATCGTGCTCGGCAGTGTGACTGCTATAGGTGGCGGAACAATCCGAGACATGGCGCTTGGTGCCACTCCCGTATTTTGGATAACAGATACGACTTACTTATGGGTGATATTTGTTACGTGTCTACTAACCATGCTTGTTATTCGAAGACCCAAGCGACTCTCATGGTGGGTATTACCCGTTTGTGATGCCATCGGTCTCGCTGTATTTGTGGGAATAGGAGTAGAAAAGGCACTCGCCTACAATGCATCTGGGATGGTCGCGGTGATAATGGGGGTTATTACTGGCTGTGGCGGTGGCATTATACGAGACGTGCTGGCTCGCGAAGTTCCTATGGTATTAAGAAGTGAAGTCTATGCTACGGCATGTATTATTGGCGGCATCTTCCATACGATGGCGGTAAACATGGGTTATGACCACTCAACGGCTTTACTCGCTGGTGTAATCTCAACGCTCATTATACGTCTCGGTGCGATTCGTTGGCATCTATCCCTGCCAACTTTCGCCATTAACCGTTAAACACCAACAACATCACTCACCATGGAGTCGACCAAGTGTCGGCTCCTCTCATTTATGCTCATTTGATTCGCCAATTCTTGGGCAATTCGCTAAATTATCTCAACCATTCCTAACTTTCATTAATCATTATGTTGCTTGAAGGTATTGAAACGTTACTTGTCCTCAGTAAAGAAAAAACCATGAGCCGCACAGGCAGTCAACTCTATATTAGTCAATCTGCCGTGAGTAAACGTATTTCAAATCTAGAGAAGAAGTTAGGAAAAAAATTGATAGAGCCAAATGGTCGGCACATAAAGCTGACCTCCGATGGCCTTGCCCTCATAAACACAATAGAACCCACGTTCAATGAGTTAAGAGGAAAAATCCACGATCAACAACAAATAGAAGATACTTCTTTAATCAAAATGGACTGCTCTGAAACCTTAGTGGCGGGATACCTCAGCATGATCATGGCAGAACACTTTGCCCATGATCAGTACATACGAATATCGACCAATCATACGCCACGCATTATTGAGAATGTGAAATCAGGCAAAGCAACATTGGGATTTTGCGCTGGCTATCTACCACCTCATCATGGATTAATGAGCCTTCACCTCGCCGATGAACCTTTCTCAATTGTCAGTCGACATTCACTTTCACAACTACCTAAAGCTATTTTGACCAATGACTTAACTAACCCTGCCAACACATATCAACAAGCTATTTTATCCAAACACGGAATCGAACCTTTGATGGAAATGGATTCGTATACTGCGGCAGCACAACTGGCTTTGGGAGGTATGGCTCCCGCTTTAATCCCTAAATCTATCCTAACGACACTTAATATCACATCTAAGTTCTGCTATGACTTTGAAGAGCTAGATCAGTTAGTTCGACCAATACATATCTGCTTACGTCACAGCACATATCGTAGCGAACGAGTTAAAGCACTGACAGAATCCATTGCTGATGTTGTTGCCAAAGAAGTTTCGTTGCCATAAGCATCGACATCACTATAACTAGAGGACGAATCCATTTTTGTCCTTTACTTACCACGACCTTCGCTCCTAACTGAGCACCAAGAAAACCGCCAACAGCCATGGTTAAGCCAAGCTTCCACACAGGCAACCCAGCGAAGATAAAAAAGAGTAGTGCCGCAATGTTTGACGTGAAATTGAGAATTTTGGTTCTAGCAGTGGCTTCGACCAAAGAAAAGTGACCTAGTGCAACAAAACAAACAGTAAAAATAGATCCAGTCCCAGGGCCAAAAAAGCCATCATAGAAACCGATTCCGCCACCAATGCATAGCGCAAACATCGCTTCAGATAACTTTGGTTCTCCATCGATTTTTCGCGTACTTGGCGCGAGTAAAAAATAGAGGGAAATGGCTATCAAAAGAACAGGGATCAAACTGGTGAGTACGCTAGCATCAATAAACTGCACAGCCTCGGCACCGATTGCAGCGCCTATAAAAGTGCAGAGTATCGCAAAACGCATTTCCTTTAAGCTGACAATACCGTTACGCACGAAATACCAGCTAGCAGAGAAACTGCCAAACGAACTTTGTAACTTATTGGTTGCTAGAGCTTGAGTCGGACTCAACCCCGCAGCCAAAAGCGCAGGGAGCGTAATGAGCCCCCCCCCACCAGCCATCGCATCAATAAAGCCTGCGGCAGTCGCAACCAAAAATAAGGCCAACAAAATCTCAACCGTGATTTCCACTACACTTCCTTTTTGAAGAGGTATCAAAGAGGAAGAAACGGTAGCACTTATTCACAAAACTACCAATGGAAAGTCAAGACACCAATCTATTCCTAGTTTTCATCAGTCAATAAATCTAGAGAATGATACATTAAAAATATCAATTACATCCAAATATAGAGCCTCACCTCAAGAGCCTCTTAATATTTTGATAGAAAAAGAAAATGCTGTCTTAATAGGAAATATTTAATCTGATAAAAAACGAAAATAATGGAAGCCTTACTGACTCGACCATCAATAAAAGAACAGCAATTACGCTTAAAAATCGAACAGATAGTGAATGTTAATCAGCTATTCAACGTTATTGACGCTAAACCAGAGACTAGCGGTGCGGGTGTAATTTATATTGATAACAAATTCACCGTTGTACGCTTAAGAGACTTTAAATCCACATGCCATATCAATCCTACCTTTATCATTCTACGAGAACCGATAAAATTACAATCATCTCAAGAATTTGCAAAAAAAATAAAACAGGAAGAATCAAAATCAAGATTCAATCAAGAGCTTCTATCAGCGAGCATTAGCTGTATTGGTGCAGCAATTGGCTGGATTGGAGTAGTTGGTTCGGGGCTAACAATACCAGTAAGTGGTCCTGTGGGCGTAACTATGTCCTATATCTCACACGCCGCTACTGTTGCTGCCACAGCCCAATGTGCTATTGGAGTAGCAAGAACCCGTATGGTATCTAAATCACCAGATAAATTATCGGATATAGACAGTAATGAGTGGTATCAAAATACAACTAAAGCTTTAGATTACATATCCTTAGCTGGAGCGGGTGCTAGCGGATATCAAACGATAAAAATGGTTCAATCTCTTAAGCAAACCACTAAGAAAGGCGTTCCCGAGATTCTAAAAGGCTTAAACAGACAAGAGAGAACAAGATTAACTAAAGAAATCATCCGTAAAAACCTTCCGAGTATTTCGAGTAAAGCTCGTAAACAGCTAATGTTGTCAGGAGAAATTCCTAAGAGGTATTCGCAAGCAACAATATCCGCATCCATTTCTCATCAGCTTCTAGATGCAATTGGAGGCTCAATTAGCATAGTAGGAAGTGGTTATTCGGGAGAGTTAAGAAATCTTGCAATTGGAATCTATGAGGAATTGAAAGTTGAATACTAAATCAATTAGCATAGCAAACATCTCACTAAGTATATGTTTATACTTGGCATTGACTATTGGTCTGGCTATTAGCTTGAGCATTTGGAATGACTGGTTTTCTTTCACTCAACACATTGCTCTAGATACTTACCTTCTTACATTGGGAGCTATTACGGTTGTTGTTGTATGCATTCCAAACATTCTGACAATAAGCAAAGGATTAAGTATTGCTGCAAAAATAAACTTACTTACTATCTCTTTTATCATTCTCACTTGCAGCATTAATTTTGTTGCAGCAAGTGGTAGTACTATTTCTTCATCTTTGGGTACATTGCTTGCCATCATTAGCTTAATGATCTTCAAAAGCGAAGCATACCAATCGTTCCTAGCACACTTTAATGCTCTTCATTTTAGAAAAACCTCGATATAAAAAAGCCCGCTCAAATGAGCGGGCAATGAGGTTGTCATGTAAGCCCTGATTAATGAGCTTACTGATTTTTATCTGTTACGCGTCTAGACTCGCTTTCACTTTAGCGTGTAACTCTTGAACCGAAGTTACTGACGCTTTTGCGTCTGCAGTATGAGACATACATGTTGCGAACGCTGCATTCAGTGTCGTTGTGTAGTTCACTTTTTCTGCCAGTGCACCACGTCGTAGAACTTTCGAATCTTCAATCGCTTGACGACCAGCAGCCGTGTTTACGATGTAGGTGTATTCGTTGTTCTTGATGCGGTCAAGAATGTGTGGACGACCTTCGTGTACTTTGTTTACCAAACGTGGGTTAATACCCGCTTCGCCCAGAATTACAGCAGTACCGTGTGTCGCATCCAACTGGTAACCCAGTTTCACTAACTTAGAAGCTAGGTCAACAACACGCTCTTTATCACCTTCACGTACAGACAGTAGCGCACGACCACCTTCAGGATAAACCGCACCACAACCTAGCTCTGCTTTCGCGTAAGCTTCTGCGAACGTTGCACCCACACCCATTACTTCACCTGTTGAGCGCATTTCAGGGCCCAATAGAGGGTCAACACCAGGGAATTTGTTGAACGGCAGAACCACTTCTTTCACTGAGTAGTAAGGAGGGATAATCTCTTTAGTAAAGCCTTGTGACTCTAGAGATTGACCCGCCATTACACGTGCAGCGATTTTCGCTAGAGGAGCGCCTGTCGCTTTCGATACGAATGGTACCGTACGAGCAGCACGAGGGTTCACTTCAATTAGATAAACGTCGTTATCTTTCACAGCAAACTGCGTGTTCATCAAACCGCGTACACCGAGTTCGAATGCTAACTTCTCGACTTGCTCACGCATCTTGTCTTGAATTTCCTGACTTAGCGTGTATGCAGGCAGTGAACATGCAGAGTCACCAGAGTGAACACCCGCTTGTTCGATGTGCTCCATGATACCGCCGATAACGACGCGTTCACCGTCACAGATAGCATCAATATCAACTTCGGTTGCATCATCCAAGAAACGGTCTAGCAGAACTGGAGACTCGTTCGATACGCTTACTGCTTCGTTGAAGTAGCGACGCAGGTCTTGCTCGTCGTATACGATTTCCATCGCACGACCACCGAGTACATAAGATGGACGAACAACTAATGGGAAGCCAATTTCTTTCGATTTCTCAACCGCTTGCTCCATCGTTGTTACTGTCGCGTTTTCTGGCTGAAGTAGACCTAAACGGTCAACAGCGGCTTGGAAGCGTTCACGATCTTCCGCACGGTCGATAGCATCTGGGCTAGTACCAATGATTGGCACACCAGCCGCTTCTAGAGCACGAGCCAGTTTAAGTGGCGTTTGACCACCGTACTGAACAATCACACCTTTTGGTTTTTCAACGCGAGCGATAGACAGTACATCTTCCAGAGTTACTGGCTCGAAGTACAGACGATCAGACGTATCGTAGTCAGTAGATACCGTTTCTGGGTTACAGTTAACCATAATGGTTTCGTAACCGTCTTCACGCAGCGCAAGTGATGCATGAACACAACAGTAATCGAATTCGATACCTTGGCCGATACGGTTTGGACCGCCACCAAGAACCATGATCTTATCTTTGTCTGTTGGGTTTGCTTCACATTCTTCATCGTAAGATGAGTACATGTAAGCCGTGTCAGAAGAAAACTCTGCTGCACATGTATCCACACGTTTGTAAACCGGATGAATATCAAACTGCTCACGAGCACGGCGAATTTCACTTTCAGCGACACCAAGCAATTTAGACAAGCGAGCATCAGAGAAGCCTTTGCGTTTCATCTGACGAAGCACTTCTTTGGTCAAACCTGCGTAGCCGCCCGCCTTGACTTGTTCTTCGAGTTTTACAATTTCTTCGATTTGAACCAGGAACCAGCGGTCGATTTGAGTCAAGTTGAACACACCGTCGACTGACATACCCGCTCGGAATGCATCGGCGATGTACCAGATACGCTCTGCACCTGCTTCTTTAAGTTCGTGACGAATCTTAGTCAGTGCATCTGGCGCTTCCAGATCGACCATCTCATCAAAACCAGTTGCGCCAACTTCTAGGCCACGCAGTGCTTTGTGAAGAGATTCTTGTTGGTTACGACCAATCGCCATTACCTCACCAACCGATTTCATCTGAGTTGTCAGACGATCGTTTGCACCAGCAAATTTCTCGAAGTTAAAGCGAGGGATCTTAGTTACGACGTAGTCGATAGTTGGTTCAAATGACGCAGGTGTTGCACCACCTGTGATGTCGTTTTGTAGTTCGTCTAGCGTAAAGCCAACAGCCAGTTTCGCGGCAATTTTCGCAATTGGGAAGCCTGTTGCTTTTGATGCTAGCGCAGAAGAGCGAGATACACGCGGGTTCATCTCGATGATGACCATACGACCATCTTTCGGGTTGATACCAAACTGTAC
>NZ_JAWOWP010000016.1:0-114857 GCF_033340555.1 Vibrio sp. 1069 | reverse complement strand
TAATCAAATGAGGCCTCATACGGCTTTAAAATACAAAACGCCCGATGAAGTACATCGAGCGTTTTAGTTAAAAAGTGCCAACCCATATCAGGACGGGTCATATTACTCAGCTCCTGAAGTGGGGACTGGTGAGGCAGAGATTGCTTGAGAAGGTGGTTGGTAATTGACGTCACTGAAATCAATCTTCGGGAACAAAAACTGCGCTTCAGCTCTAATTTGCTCCGCTTTACTTGAGTCATCTAAGCCTTGGTAGGCCAAAATCAAATTATTATAAAATGCAGGACGAGGCTTATCTTTGATGATTTTTAGCGACCAATCGATATAAGGCTGAATCAAGGTTGCGTCTTGTTGGTACAGCCCAAGGTTTAAAAACGTGCTATAGACATCCCAATCAAACCTGTCTTTCCAAACCACAGGGTTACTGACTTGATTCAGAATATCAGGGTTAGTTGGTCTAGTGGTCTCAAACTTCGTCAATACATAGTTCGTATGTAATGCGCTTACCATGTAAAACGTAAACGCAACGGGAAGTACCAAACTAAAAACACGCAGCAAGCTTTTGGTCACATTACTAAAGCCGACTTGTCGATAACGAGAGACGCGCTGATCGACCCAGTACAGTAGGATAACGAAGATCAACCAATGCACGAGAGAGTGGTAGAAAGGGTATTCCAGTTGTGAGTGCAATACGATAGGTATAAACAAGGCCAGCAACGCAAGACGAGTTCCGCGTTTGGCTTGATAGATTCGATACAGTACCAGTGCCATCGCTAAGAAGATGCCGAGTATTGGCAGTAAGCCACCTTCTACTCCCCAGTAAAGTAGCTCGTTATGCGGATGATCCATGGCTGGCAAACCAGCTGGGTAATTCTCATTTAGGGCATGTTGACGAGCCGTATACAGCATGTACTCAGATTCAAACTTGCCATATCCATAACCAGTAAAAGGCTTTTCAATCACCATGTCTAATGTTTGCGGAAAAGTATACGCTCGAGGAGACTCCATATTTACTTTTTCTGCGGCTAACCCACCTCCATCAGGAAAGGCAAGATGCATGACAACGACTGAGAGTAAGAGCCCACTTACAAGTGACACAACCCAGCGGATAAAGCGCCCTTTGGTTGCAAAGCGGTACATGTATGGAATGACCAACAACACGGCGATGACCGAGGCTAACCAACCAGTGCGTGAAGCCAACGCCACAATTAGTGGTAAAGTTAAAACTGGTACGGCATAGAGAAGGTAAACATCGCTTAACTTACGATCGTATTTGTAGGGCTGACGTGCAAGTAAATAGCTGGCAATCACCAACCCTGTCGCAAGAAAGCTGGCCATTACATTGGGCTGTTGGAAAATACCATAAGGACGATTGGCCACCGTGTCGTAACCAAACGGATTGCCTGGTTTGAGATACAGATATTGTGTCAAACCAAAAATGGCTTCGATAACAACCGCAAGGACAATGAACCATAATAGGCGTTGGCGATGTTTATTACTGAAATGAAATTGTTGTAAGACAATAAAGAACAGGACACCACACCACAGGCCAATGAGCTTATTGGCAGCCAAACTGCTATTCGCATTTGGGTACAGAATGGGCACCGTCATGATAAGAGCACTAATGAACAAGCCGATGGTTAGTTTTGAGTAACGTAGTACTCGATTATTCGCAAGTTGGTAACACCCAATGCCTAATGCAAAGCTAAAAGCAATCCAAGTTGTCGCATTGAACGAAAGCGAAAGCCCCGAACCGCCGGGGTTGGGCATGAAAAAGTGCATTGCCAACACAAATAGTGTTGCCAAGGCAATGAGAAACTTGCGATTGAGGGGAACCTGTACTTTTTCGGGAGAAAGCTTTGTTCCACTTACATGTATAGTAGCCATAGTTATTGCGTTGTTTTGAATGAAAAAAGACCAGCACTTGCTGGTCTCGATACTTTACCTGTTTTTTCTACTTCAACATAGGCTTGAGGAAGTGAGCTGTGTGCGAACCCTCGATTTGCGACACATCTTCCGGAGTGCCTTGAGCGATTATCTCGCCGCCACCCTGACCCCCTTCAGGACCAAGATCGATAATCCAGTCCGCAGTCTTAATGACGTCCAGGTTATGCTCGATCACCACGACAGTATTTCCGTGGTCGCGAAGTCTGTGCAGTACAGTGAGCAACTGCTGGATATCATGGAAGTGAAGGCCGGTTGTTGGTTCATCCAAAATGTACAAGGTTTTTCCTGTATCACGTTTGGATAGCTCTCGCGCCAGTTTCACACGCTGTGCTTCACCACCGGAGAGTGTTGTTGCCGCTTGACCCAATCGTATGTACGACAAACCGACATCCATCAGTGTTTGTAGTTTGCGAGCGATGGCAGGAACTGGATCGAAGAAGGTGCGTGCATCTTCGACCGTCATTTCTAGCACTTCATCAATAGTTTTACCTTTGTAACGTACTTCGAGCGTTTCACGGTTGTAGCGTTTACCTTTACACACATCACATGGCACATAAACATCTGGTAGGAAATGCATTTCTACTTTGATAACACCGTCACCCTGACAGGCCTCACAACGACCACCGCGTACGTTAAAACTAAAACGGCCCGGTTTGTAACCGCGAGAACGCGACTCCTGTGTGCCTGCAAACAGTTCACGGATTGGTGTAAAGATCCCCGTATAGGTTGCAGGGTTAGAGCGAGGTGTACGGCCAATTGGGCTTTGATCGATATCGATGACTTTATCGAAGTGCTCTAGACCTTTAATCGATTTATAAGGTGAAGGCTGAGCCGTTGTCGCTCCGTTAAGTTGGGTATGCGCAATTTTAAAGAAAGTATCATTAATCAGCGTTGATTTACCTGAGCCAGATACTCCTGTAATACAGCTGAATAACCCAACAGGAATTGAAAGATTAACGTTTTTAAGGTTATTACCTGTAGCGCCTAATAGCTCAACCGTTTTTTTCGGATTTCGCGGCGTGCGATCTTTCGGTACTGCGATTTCTTTAACACCACTTAAGTACTGACCTGTCAGAGAATTCGGATTCGCGACTATCTCTTCCATGGTGCCTTCCGCAACAACATTACCACCATGTACGCCAGCACCAGGACCAATATCTATGACATGATCTGCACAGCGAATCGCATCTTCATCGTGTTCTACCACAAGTACGGTATTACCTAAATCGCGCAAATGAGTCAGTGTTTTTAGGAGTCGTTCGTTATCACGCTGGTGGAGGCCAATCGACGGTTCATCTAAGACGTACATGACACCAACAAGACCTGCACCAATTTGGCTTGCTAAACGAATACGTTGAGCTTCACCGCCTGATAAGGTTTCTGCACTGCGTGATAAGTTTAGGTAGTTCAAACCGACGTTAACTAAGAATTGCAGGCGGTCGTTGATTTCCTTCATCACTTTTTCAGCGATTTGGGCGCGTTGACCTTCCAGTTTCAAGGAATGGAAGAATTCCAATGCATCAGCAATGCTGAGTTCAACAATCTCAGGTAGTGTCGTATCAGCAATAAACACGTTACGTGCTTCAAGGCGTAGACGAGTACCGCCACAGCTTGAACAAGATTTAGTGGAGATGTATTTTGCAAGCTCTTCACGGACAGAGTTGGATTCTGTATCACGATAGCGACGTTCTAGGGTATTCAGAATACCTTCGAATGGATGGCGTTTAACGCGAATATCGCCACGATCGTTGATGTATTTAAACTCAATCTCAGTACGACCTGAGCCCTTTAGAATGACATCTTGCGTTTTCTTTGGCAGAGAATTAAAAGGGGCATGGAGGTCAAAACCATAATGATCGGCCAATGAGGTGAGCATTTGGAAGTAGTAGTAGTTCTTTTGATCCCAACCGCGAATCGCACCTTGTGCCAAGCTTAATGAATCATCTTGAATGACTCGGCTTGGATCGAAGTATTGCTGCACACCCAAACCATCACAAGTGCCACATGCACCAGCAGGGTTGTTGAATGAGAAAAGTCGCGGCTCTAACTCTTGCATGCTGTAACCACATTGTGGACAAGCGAAGTTGGCGGAGAAAATAATCTCTTCACCGTCGCCATCCATTGGCGCGACAACTGCAATTCCGCCTGATAATTCGAGTGTTGTCTCGAAAGATTCGGCCAAGCGCTGTTGTAAGTCTGGACGAACTTTAAAGCGGTCTACCACAACTTCAATGGTGTGCTTTTTATGTAGTTCAAGGGTTGGAGGATCGGAAAGATCGCAAGTTTCTCCATCAATACGCGCACGAATAAAGCCTTGAGCCGCTAAGTTCTCAAGCGTTTTAACATGCTCACCTTTACGTTCTTTGACAATAGGCGCCAATAGCATCATTTTGCTGCCTTCCGGCATCTCTAGGACTTTGTCCACCATTTGGCTGATGGTTTGCGCAGCAAGAGGGGCATGGTGCGTTGGACAGCGGGGTTCGCCCACACGAGCATACAATAGACGTAAGTAGTCGTAGACTTCGGTAATTGTACCGACGGTTGAACGCGGGTTATGAGAAGTAGATTTCTGTTCAATAGAAATCGCAGGTGATAACCCTTCAATGTGGTCGACATCGGGTTTTTCCATCAGAGACAAAAACTGACGAGCGTAGGCAGAGAGAGACTCTACGTAGCGTCGTTGGCCTTCTGCATACAATGTATCGAAAGCGAGAGAGGATTTACCGGAGCCACTTAGTCCAGTAATGACAATCAGTTTATCGCGAGGGATTGTAAGATTAATGTCTTTAAGGTTATGGGTTCGGGCACCGCGAACTTCTATTTTATCCATCGTTTTTGCTCTATGTATAACCAAGTGGGGCAAGTATTACATAGTGTGAGAAATGTGCAAAGAAAATTACTGGATAAAAAAACAGTAAAGTAAAAAGCCCAGCGTTGTGCTGGGCTTTCGATACAGTAATTTCGTACTAAGACGATGCTTTATACTGCTTTTTGTGTTGCGTGCTTACCTAGCTCAGAGGTTTTTTCATCTTTTAGATACAGGTTTTCAAAACAATAGTTAGTTGCTTCGATGTAACCTTCAACGCTACCACAGTCAAAGCGTTTGCCCTTGAATTTGTAAGCCAATACACAGCCCGCTTTTGCTTGCTTCAGCAGCGCGTCAGTGATTTGAATTTCACCACCTTTACCTGGTTCGGTGTTTTCGATCAGTTCAAAAATATCGGGAGTCAGGATGTAGCGACCAATGATCGCAAGGTTGCTAGGTGCCGTGCCTTTCTCTGGTTTTTCTACCATGTCGTCTACGCGGTAGATGTCGTCTTTGATCATTTCACCAGAGATAACGCCGTATTTGTGCGTTTCTTCGGCTGGTACTTCTTGCACTGCAACGATAGAACAGCGGAACTGCTTAAATAGTGCCACCATCTGAGCCAGTACGCCCTCTTGCTCGTTCACACAAAGGTCATCAGCAAGAACAACAGCAAATGGCTCATCGCCTACCAATTCTCGTCCAGTTAGAATCGCGTGGCCCAAGCCTTTCATTTCGCGTTGACGTATATAAGTGAAGTTTGCAGATTCAATGATTTCACGGATATCTACCAACAGCTCTTCTTTGTTGGTACCGCTAATCTGATGTTCCAGTTCGTAGTTCTTATCAAAGTGGTCCATGATCGAGTGCTTGCCACGACCTGTCACAATACACATGCCGTTCATACCAGCTTGGATTGCTTCTTCGACACCGTATTCAATAAGCGGTTTGTTCACGACTGGCATCATCTCCTTTGGCATAGATTTCGTTGCCGGTAGGAAGCGTGTGCCATAGCCTGCAGCAGGGAACAGACATTTTTTTATCATTGGGGGAATATCCTATCTCGTTTTTATCAAGAATCTGCGCATAACTTTAACACGAGAGGTATCAATGAATCATGAATAAAGTAGGAAAAAATGTGAGACTCGGTGCGGAAAAAAGATGAGCGACTCGTCATTTCAGTTATCAGAGCCGCTCACATTGCATCATGACATTAAGTTTTGGTCTGCCCAGGCGATTGCCTGTACTCGGTTCTTTACGGATAGCTTTTTGAATATCTGATACAAGTGCGATTTGATGGTGAATTCACTGACGAATAACTCCTCGGCCATCTGACTGTTCGAGGCGCCAGCTTGTAGGCAACGCAGTACTTGTAGCTCACGAATGGTTAGGTCTACCGTAGCTGGTGCGGTATGAGTATTAATGACATTGCGGTAATAGTGTAAAAGTTGACTGGTTACATTACGCGGCAGCCAGTTTTGACCGTTAACAATGCCTTTTAACCCTTCTCCAATTTGCTCTAGCGTATCTTCAGAATAAAACACACCTTTTAATTGACCAAATGAAAGAAGTTCATCTGTGGTTAGTCTTTTAGGCACGTTGAAGACAACGGTTTCAAAGTTTTTCCATACAAGAGGCAAGTTTTTGATCGATTGAACAAGTGATTTATGTTCACTGAAGTCGATCAGTAGAATTTTATTACGGTGTTGTGGCTTGGCTTCCATGAGTGCTGCGGTTGAAATCACCGGGATGCTCATATCAACGTACTTTTCGAGTGCCGCCACTTTTTTTTGCGCATTATCTTCCATACTGATCAGAAATAGCTTTCTTGCGTAAGCCGACTTTCTCACGTGTTCCAATCTCCCTGGGTTCAATAGAAGCCATAAACTGGCATTAAAGAGAGGCCATAACCATCGCTTTACTGAATAAATGCGTTCGAATTCAAAGCTTCACGAAACGATGTCTGCAACGCGAATCAAAAATGCTACACACGTAAGTTGAAATACGATTTGGGTTCTAGAGGATGACTCAATAGATCACAATGGTATTAGACTTTAATCAAAACATTAAAGCGTGCTATTCTAATGCGCTAAAATTTTATATATCCAGAGTGAAACGGAGCACATCATGGCCAGCCGTGGAATTAACAAAGTTATTTTGGTGGGGAATCTAGGTAACGACCCTGAAATTCGTTACATGCCGAATGGCGGTGCAGTAGCAAACATTACTATTGCGACTTCTGATTCATGGCGTGATAAAGCGACTGGCGAACAGCGCGAAAAAACGGAATGGCACCGTGTTGTGTTGTTCGGCAAACTTGCGGAAGTAGCAGGTGAGTATTTGCGTAAAGGCTCTCAAGTTTACATTGAAGGGCAACTGCAAACTCGCAAATGGCAAGATCAAAGTGGTCAAGATCGCTACTCAACTGAAGTCGTTGTTCAAGGCTTCAATGGTGTGATGCAAATGCTTGGCGGTCGTGCTCAAGGTGGCGGCGCACCTATGGGCGGTCAACAGCAGCAGCAAGGTGGATGGGGTCAGCCTCAACAGCCAGCTCAGCAGCAGTACAATGCGCCTCAGCAACAGCAACCACAACAACAGGCTCCGCAGCAATCACAGCAGCAGTACAATGAGCCACCAATGGATTTTGACGACGATATCCCGTTCTAAATTCTGCTTATGCTTGAATCGAAAAGGCCGCGAATATCGCGGCCTTTTTTATTGTCGCAATCTAATGATCTCACAGGCTTATCTTGGCAAGGTTAGGCGTAACAATAAAACTTATCAATGAGTGTGATTTTCTTTATGCTCCAGCCTCTCACTATCAGACTAATCCGATTGTTTGATGAACTCTTATCAAGTATAAATATTTCAATAAGGTATATGATGAATAAAAAAGGAATTTGGTATTCATGAGGTATACCCCAACTCTTAAGTTAAGCACACGGCTGGTGGCCTTTGTCACCATGATCGTTATCTGCGCCATGTTTATCTTGTTTGTCGGTGGCACCCTCTCTTTTAAACGTCTTGGGCAGGAATATCTCACCCATTATTTAGAAGGGATCGTAGAGGTGGTCGACAAGGAGATGGAAGATCCTGACGCTGCTTATTCTATGCAGCGCTGGATGCCGAAGATGCTGCAGGCTTCCAATATTGTCGAAATGACGTTGTCGACCAACAACGCCGTTGTTTATCGCTTCAAAGATACTTCTCATCAAATGGAAGCGTCAGTCTTGTTTGAGGCTGAGTACCAGTTGACTCACAATCAAGATTACACGATTCACTTTAAAGCAATTCCCCCTTACTTAGGTTACAGCTACTCAATGCAGGCGCTTTGGTCGATCACGCTTGCCGTTGTATTGATCATCTTCTGCTTAATGCGCGGCGTGGCATGGCTTAAAGAGCAATTAGAAGGCTCCGAAATGCTCGAAGAGCGAGGCAGAATGATCCTGGCTGGTAGGGTGGAGCAGTATGCCAAAGGTGACAAAAAAGAATGGCCTTACACCGCCAGTGAAGCGCTCGATGTATTAATCGAAGAGTTACAAGATGCGCGTCAAGAGCGAAGCCGATTTGATACCTTTATTCGAACTCAAACCTTCCTTGATAAGCTAACCGGTACCGCTAACCGAGTGTTATTTGATAGCAAGTTGGAATCGGCGTTACTAGAAAGTGGGGCTCGCGGCGCCGTGTTGCTAGTGCGTATTCAAGACTGGAAACTGGTTGAAGAAGAGCAAGATAAGCAAATTACGGATGAGTTTATTGTTGAAGTTGGGAGTTTATTGTCCAATTTAGTTCAACGATACCCAGATGTTGTATTTTCCCGTTATTACGATGCTGATTTTGCGCTTTTTCTACCGCACCAAAGTGCGAAAGATGTGGCTAACCTTGCCTCGCAATGCATTCGCCAGTTAGAAAAGTTAATGCCGCCAGAGCCACTTGATCCAGACAACTGGTGCCATATTGGCATCACCACTTATAAAGAAGGTGAGCGACACAGCCAAATCATTGATGAAGCCGAGACTGCTTTGCGTAGTGCGCAACTACAAAATAACAATAATTGGAGTCGCTTCAAAAAATGGAACCACGATGAAGAAGCTCGCGGAAGTGTGAGGTGGAGAACGTTATTTGACACAGCACTTACACCTGAAAGTGTGATACTCTACGCACAATCTGCACACCCAATAAGTGACGCGACGCATAAAAAATCATTATATGAAGAGTTAACATGTCGGATTCGCGATCCTGAGAATGGGATTGTTAAAGCGTCTCGGTTCATTTCTGCGATCAGACAGGTTGGTTATGAAGCGCAAATGGATAAGTCGGTTATTAATAAATTCTTAAGAGAGTTTAAGGATAATTTTGATAACTCAAGATCGTATGTGCTCAATTTGAATGTAACGCCATTTTCTAACCGAGAGTACTTTAAATGGTTTCGTGATGAACTCTTACAGTTGTCACGTGAGCAGAGAAAGTGTCTCAGTTTTGAGTTTGTTGAAGCACAATTTGTAAGACACTTAGACTTTATGCGACCAGTCGCTAAAATGCTGGCCGGTTTAGGGTGCCACTTAATGGTTGGGCAGGCTGGGCGTACCATTGTCAGCACTCACTATTTAAAAGAAGTGGACATTCGTTACCTTAAACTTCATCGCAGTTTAGTAGCAAAAATCGACCAACGTCATGAAAACCAGCTATTTGTTCGCAGTATGCTAGGTGCGGCGGCAAACAGTAAAACTAAAATTATAGCAGTGGGAATTGAGAATCAGAACGAGCTCAACACATTAATTGAGCTCGGGGTTTATGGTGGGCAAGGGCGTTACTTTTCTGCGGAGCAGCAGTTTCTTCCTCGTCCCCAAGCGTTGCCGAATTCTCAATCAGAATCCCAAGTTAAATTGGGAAGACGAAATCGCTGGCGGAAAAAATAAAGATAATAATCATGGATTTCAAAGCACTATTCGACAAGCTTAAGCGATCATCTAGTGGTGGTCGCTCCTGCTTTTTGGTTATTTAGCCAGACGCCGTTTATTTATCATCTTCAATCAAAAGTAGTCGTCCATACCAATTTGATATTTCTGAGTCCAATTGGGAAAAAGCCGTTGAGCAAGCATTGAGCGTTGCAGCGAGTGCGTATGATTCATTAACGGTTGTTCTTTCTCATAACTATTACCAGATGTACCAAATCGACAAACCGGTCATGCCGCGTCAAGAATGGCCAGCCGCATTACCGTTTTTGTTGAAAGAACTGATCTCTGAGCGTGCTATCGACATTATTGCCGATGCGGTCGAGTTACCGAATTCAACCAAAGTGCAAGCATACGTCTTATCGCGAAAAATATTGGATAAGATTGTGTTACTGGCCAGTCGAGCCCAGTTACCATTAGAGGCCATTCTTCCTGAAGACGATATTTGGGGAGAGACTGCGGGTGAACTAGGAAACTTCCTATTATTACAACGCAGTGTGCGTGGTCATTTCCGTATAAGCGCTTTTGTCGAAAATACTATTGCGTTCCACCGCTCTATTCGCAGTGTGACGCCACCGTTAACGGGGGTTCCGTCTAGCGATTTACAGATGGACAGTCTGTCGTTAGAACTGCAACGTTCGATTGACTATCTTTCATCTCAGTTACGCCACGTGCAATTACATCAATTGAAAGTGTGCTGTGATGAAGAGGATGAGAGCGAGCTTGTTCAGGCTCTGAACTACCGTTTAAGTACTAAGGTTTCACCGTTATTACCACCAGAACATGAGCTATCAGGACATGTTTTGGCTGACACTGCGGCTACTTCAAATACTCGACGCGTCAACTTATATCCCGATTACTTAAAGCCGAAAAAAGAGCTCCTGACGCTAAAAAATATCGCGTTATCTTGGGGCGTTGCGGCGGCTGCAATTCTATTTTCTTACGGTTATGTCACTTGGCAGAGCAGCGGTTTGGAAGATGAGATTGCTATTGTAAAAAGTAAAGGCGATATCATGAAGTCAGAGCTTGAACGTTATCAAGTCAAGCTACGTAAGCATCAACCTGACAATAATAAGCTGGCAGCTAAAGCCCGCTTAGAGCGTGAAGTCAAGGCGAAGCGAGACTCGCTTAAAGCTGTCGGGAAATACGATGACTCGCAACGCACGGGTTACTCTGGCGTGATGCAATCATTAGCGAAGCTAGGAAACCAAGAAATTTCTTTGTCCGAAATTCGAATCAATACCCATACCTTAGACCTGAAGGGACTAGCGAAAAAACCGAGCTCAGTGCCAAATTGGGTCAGCCAATTTAAAAATGAAATTAGCTTGGTTGGCCGAACGTTTGACGACGTCAAAATAGGTCGAAATGATAAGGATATTGTGACGTTTGAACTAAAAACGCGCGAGGATAAAGAGAAATGAACGAATTCTGGCTCTCATTAGAAGGGCGCTTTGGCGAAATGAGTACGCGTGAAAAAGTGCTCACCGCATTGTGCGGTTTAGTTGTCGTAATCATGTTGCTCTTTACGCTGGTATTGGAGCCAAAGCTTAACGAGATCATCAGTAATGAGAGGCAACTAAGTAATTTAAAGCAAGCAAATCAAAAGATTGAAATCGATACGCTACGTATTCAGGCGCAACTTAAGAAAGATCCAAATGCTGAGATTGATCGCGCGATATCTAATCTGTTAGCTGAGAGTCAGCATCTTTCGATGCAATTAGCGGAGATCATCGAGCATCTTATTACACCTTCGCAAATGGCTGAGCTGCTTGAAAATGTGTTGGAGCAGCAAAGTGGCATTCACCTTTTGTCTCTGCAAACCTTGCCATCTGAGCCAATAACGGAAGATAAAGAAGCATCGCAATACTCTGGTTACTACGTGCATCCTGTTCGTATGGAACTGACTGGTGACTATTTTTCTATTGCTAATTATCTGAATAAATTGGAGAGCCTTCCTGCGAGTTATTACTGGCGCAGCTTTAGTTATAAAGTCGAAGAGTACCCGAAAGCGAAGCTTGTGTTAGAAGTCTACACACTAGGATCTAGAGAGGAGTTTATTGGTGGTTAACAAACTCATCATCTCATTGCTTGTTATGGCAGCGGCAGGAACCGCTTGGGCAAACCAGGACCCAACGGCCCCACTTGGTTGGGAAAAGCCAGCGGTTGAAACGTCAGCGAAACCAAAAGTTAAACGGTATCGACTGCCTAAGCTCAACAGTATTGTGTGTAAGCCAAGTACTGATTGTATCGCGATTATGGATAACAAACTTGTCGAAAAAGGCGAGCTATTTAAGGGTTATCGCGTCGCGAGCATTAATAGTGAATTTGTAACTTTAAAGCGTGGTAACCGTCAGTGGGACCTAGAGCTTTTTGATTTAAACGTAAAACAATAATAACCAGAGCCCGATCAGATATGCGCAAATTAGTTGTAGGAATAACGATTGCTTCTTTAATGGGATGTTCAATGGGTCATCGGAATCCAGTGGAAGTTAAAGAAGCGCTCAATGAATCGATCAATCAAGCGAACAGCCGCACATTGGAAGAAATCCCTTCTTCTGTTGAGGCAGACTTGATGCCAAATTTAGACTCGAACGTTGCATCAGAGCAAGGCACCTCGAAGCGTTTTCGTATTCAAGCGAATGCGGTCGATGCAAGAAGCTTTTTCGCCTCGTTGGTGAAAGGCACAGAGTACAGCGTGGCGATTCACCCATCGGTACAAGGTAATATCACCGTCAACTTGTCAGATGTGACATTGGATGAAGTTCTGAATGTCGTACAGAATATGTATGGCTATGACGTGGTGAAGTCTGGCAAAGTTATTCAAATCTACCCAGCAGGTATGCGTACTGTGACCATTCCAGTCGATTACCTACAGTTCAAGCGTTCTGGTCGCTCGTTAACCAGCATTGTTACGGGCTCTGTAACCTCGGCTGGTACGTCTAATTCTGGTGGTAGCTCAGACAGTTCTGACTCGTCAGACTCTAACAATGGAAACAACAACGATAGCTCAACCACATCTACGGGTGGTACACGCATCGAAACCATCACTGAAAGTGACTTCTGGCCTATGCTACAGCAAGCCGTTGCGAATCTAATTGGTTCAGGCAAAGGGCAAAGTGTGGTTGTAACGCCACAAGCGGGAGTTATTACGGTTCGAGCATTTCCAGATGATATTCGCGAAGTACGCGAGTTCTTAGGTGTATCGCAGGAGCGCATGCAGCGCCAGGTCATTCTTGAAGCTAAAATCCTAGAAGTGACGTTGAATGATGGCTACCAACAAGGCATCAACTGGTCAAACTTATCGGCATCAATTGGTAACTCGGGTAGTATCGTAGTCAACCGCCCTGCGTCGACATTACCACCATTGGATGCGATTGGCACGCTATTGGGCGGTCAAACTAACGTGACTATTTCGGATGGTAACTTCAATGCTGTATTGAGCTTCATGTCTACGCAAGGTGACTTGAACGTCCTTTCGAGCCCTCGTATTACCGCTGCCAACAACCAAAAATCTGTTATCAAAGTGGGTACCGATGAGTACTTTGTTACCGAGCTATCGAGCAATGCAGGCAACGGTGAAAACTCAAATGCGGTTCCTGAAGTGGAACTGACGCCATTCTTCTCGGGTATTTCCCTTGATGTGACTCCGCAAATTGATAACAAAGGCAATGTGTTCCTGCATGTTCACCCCGCAGTTATTGAAGTCACGGAAGAAGTGAAGCAATTGAACTTGGGCGGAGATTTCCAAAACATCCAACTGCCATTAGCGAAAAGCTCTATTCGTGAATCAGACTCGGTTATTCGTGCTAAAGATGGCGATGTTGTGGTTATCGGCGGGTTGATGAAACAGCAAAATCGTGAGCTTGTTTCTAAAGTCCCATTTTTGGGCGATGTACCAGCACTGGGGCATTTGTTCCGCAACGTGAATAACGTAACTGAGAAAACAGAATTGGTCATCTTGCTAAAACCGACCGTAGTTGGCGTGAACTCTTGGCAGAAAGAGCTAGAGCGCTCTCGTGATCTGCTGCAAGAGTGGTTCCCAGATGCGCAATAAGCGCTGGGAAAGGTTCTGTTTTTTAATAGGTTTGTGATTCGAGTATGTACTTGTCCCACTTTGGATTCCGAGTTCAGCCTTTTTCGTTAACCCCAAATACAGAAATGTTCTTGGGGTTAGTCCCTCACTATGAGGCGATCCAAACCATCCTAGCTGCCGTGCAAATGGGAGAAGGGGTGATTAAGGTGACGGGAGAAGTCGGCACTGGAAAAACCATGGTATGCCGTAAGCTGATCGAGCAGATTGAATCTGAAGTTGAGCTTATTTACTTACCCAATCCAGTGTTGAATGGGGAACAGTTGCAGTTTGCTGTCGCCAGAGCGTTGGGTATCGAGAACGATGATCCGCTGCGTATCGTTTCCCTCATTCAAGAGCACTTGATTCAAGTACATGCCTTGGGAAAGAAAACCGTCTTGATCGTTGATGAAGCGCAAGCTCTTTCCCCACAAGCTTTAGAAACATTACGTCTATTTGGCAACTTAGAAACGGAACAAGATAAGCTCATTCAATTGGTGTTATTCGGACAACCTGAGTTGGATGACAGATTAGCTAATCATGAGCTAAGGCAATTTCGTCAACGCATTACGTTTAGTTGCCAGTTACGTCCTCTCTCTATCGATGAAGGCGTGGCTTACATCAATAATCGTTTAGATAAAGCAGGCAATGGGGCGCACATTTTTTCTATTGAACAGAAAAAAGCGATTTGGCGTTCATCCATGGGGATTCCGCGCTTGATAAACCAAATTAGTCACAAGTCGTTGCTTGCTGCATTTAATGATCGTTGCACACTATTGAAAAATCATCACGTTTATGCCGCTATGCACGATACGTTTGATGCCCGTAAACCTAAGTTTAAAACACCCGTATTTTGGGGATGGAGTCAACCTTGAGTGCCATCAATAAAGCATTATCAGAACTTGCTGAAAAAACATCGCCGTCAGAGCTTACTCGTGCGGAGATTCCAAGTGTCTCACGCAGTAAACCTTGGCTTTGGCTTGTCGCCGGTTTTTCGTTAAGCCTTGCGGTTGGTAGCTGGGCGGTCTCTCGCGGTCCTGTCCCTTCAGGCGAGCTATCACAATTTCAAACCGACGCTATGCCATTGTCGTCTGTGAATGTCTCACCAATTGTTTCATCGGAGCGCACTCACTCGCCAACGAGTAAAAAGACGCCCGATACAACTCATGTGGTTTACACCAAACCAGCCACGCAGCCGGTAGCGCAACAGCCTCACATGCAAGAGACTGATAGGTTCACGCCAAAATCTGAGATAAATATCGCCTCAGATGATGCAGTTTTACTCGCGCAGTTAGCAACGATGCCGAGCGAGGAACAATCTAATCACGTAACCCGCACGACATCAGAAAACAGCTCAATGCGTATTGAGCAGGTTGAGCTTACACATCGTCAGCTTTCTCTTAAGGCAGTTAGTCGAGCGGAAAAAGCACTCGATGCTAACGATATGCAAACAGCGTTGTCGGCTTATGCCGAGGCGTTGCGTTATGAGCCAATGAATGCAGGCACGCGTCAAAAGCTATCAGCGTTGTACTTTGGTAAAGGTGACACGCGTAAAGCATATGAGATTATTCAAGAAGGTATCAACCTAGATACGAACAACCAAGTACTTCGCTTGGCCTTGTCTAAGTTGTTAGTGAAAGCTAATCAACCTGAAGCGGCGCTGAGCCCGCTTGTTCATTTGCCTCAAGTACCAAGTCGAGATTACTTGGCGATGCGTGCGGCATTGGCACAAAAACACAAGCAAAATGACATTGCGCTTGAGAGCTATCAACTCCTAACTCAGCGTGAGCCGGAAAACGCGCGCTGGTGGTTAGGTTTGGCTATTCAACAAGAGCGCGCCCTGGCTTTTACTGCCGCGATTAACTCTTACAACCAAGCTCTGGGTAAAGTTGGCATTTCGAATCAATCGCAAGCATTTATCCGTGACCGTTTGAGCATCTTGAAAGAGTTGGAGAGCGCACAATGAAAATTCAGTTGAGAAAACGCTTGGGCGATCTTCTGGTTGAGGAAGGTATCGTCTCTGAAGAACAAATCCAGCAAGCACTAAACGCACAACGCAGTACCGGGCAGAAGCTAGGGGATGCGTTAATTGACCTTGGCTTTATTACCGAAAAGCAAATGTTGGACTTCTTGTCTCAGCAGCTTGGTTTGCCACTGATCGATCTTGGTCGTGCGCCTGTGGATGCTGAAGCCGTGCAGATTTTACCTGAGGTACACGCACGTCGCTTACGTGCGATGGTCGTTGCTCGAAATGGGGACACACTGCGCGTTGCTATGAGCGACCCAGCGGACTTGTTCATCCAAGAATCATTGATGAACTTGTTAGGTCAATACAACCTTGAGTTCATTGTGGCTTCAGAGCGTCAGCTTATTTCAAGCTTTGACCGTTATTACCGCCGTACTAAAGAGATCGCCTCCTTTGCTGAGCAGCTGCATGAAGAGCATAAAGATGTACAAAGCTTTGATTACGGTATTGATGAGGCCGACAGTGAAGAGGTTACCGTTGTAAAGCTGGTTAATTCCATGTTTGAGGATGCGGTACAGGTTGGAGCTTCGGATATTCATATTGAGCCAGACGATCAAGTATTGCGTTTGCGCCAGCGTATTGATGGCGTATTGCATGAAACGCTCTTAAATGAAGTGAATATTGCATCGGCTTTGGTTCTTCGACTGAAGTTGATGGCACACCTAGATATTTCTGAAAAGCGCTTGCCGCAAGATGGCCGATTCAATATCAAAGTTCGTGGCCAATCAATTGATATTCGTATGTCGACGTTACCAACGCAGTACGGAGAATCTGTAGTAATGCGCCTGCTTAACCAGTCCGCTGGTTTGCGTCCGTTAGAAGAGTCGGGCTTGCCGCCAGACTTGCTTGCTCGCTTACGTCGACAGTTGGCGCGTCCGCATGGCATGATTTTGGTTACCGGGCCGACAGGTTCCGGTAAAACCACCACGCTTTACGGCGCATTGAGTGAGCTCAACGAACCTGGGAAAAAGATCATTACAGCAGAGGACCCGGTTGAATATCGTCTGCCTCGCATCACTCAGGTACAGGTTAACAGCAAGATCGATCTAACTTTCTCGCGTGTTCTTAGAACCTTTTTACGTCAAGATCCAGACATCATTCTTGTTGGTGAGATGCGTGACCAAGAGACGGTAGAAATTGGTCTGCGAGCTGCACTAACGGGTCACTTAGTATTGAGCACTCTCCACACCAACGATGCTGTCGACAGTGCGTTACGTATGATCGACATGGGTGCGCCGGGTTACTTGGTTGCTAGTGCAGTCAGAGCTGTGGTGGCGCAGCGTCTTGTGCGCCGAGTTTGCCCTGATTGTAAAACAGAAGACCACTTAGATGAGTCTCGCCAGCAGTGGTTAGCTGGGCGTTTCCCAAATCAAGTTAGCACCATTTTTTATAAAGGCGCAGGTTGCCAAAACTGTAATTTGACTGGTTATCGAGGCCGAATCGGTGTGTTTGAAATGCTCGAACTTGAGCAAGAGATGATGGATAAGTTGCGCGCTAATGATGCGGTTGGCTTTGCGCAAGCCGCGCGCCGCTCAGAAAACTATAAGCCACTGCTTGCTTCTGCAATGGAACTGGCGCTACAAGGCACCGTCAGTTTGGACGAAGTGATGACCCTAGGTGAGGGCGATGCTTCTGGTAAGACTGATCCCATTTTCATATAGGTAAGTGAATGCCAACTTTTCGTTATCAAGGCCGCACGCTAGACGGCTCATCCACTAACGGCAAAATCGAAGCAGTGAACTCTGAAGCTGCAGCGGAAGCATTGATGAATAAAGGGGTCATCCCGCTCAATGTACGTTTAGAGAAAGAGTCGGCAAAAAGCCAAGTGAGCTTATCTAAGCTGTTTGTGCCTGCTATTCCGTTGGAAGTAATTATTCTTTTCTCTCGCCAGTTGTTTAGTTTGACTAAAGCTGGCGTACCTTTGCTGCGCTCTATGCGTGGCTTGTTGCAAAATTGCGAAAACAAACAGCTCAAAGAGGCGCTAGAAGATGTCGTTTCTGAACTGAGTAATGGCCGAGGTTTGTCTTCTGCGATGCAGCAACACAGTAAAGTATTCAGCCCTCTGTTCGTTTCTATGATCAACGTCGGTGAGAATACGGGTCGGCTTGACCAAGCGCTATTGCAACTGGCGAATTACTACGAACAGGAACTTGAGACTCGCAAACGCATTAAAGCGGCGATGCGTTATCCGACGTTTGTCATTATCTTTATCACCATTGCCATGTTTGTATTGAATATCTTGGTGATCCCTGAGTTTGCATCGATGTTCACGCGCTTTGGGGTTGAGCTACCACTGCCGACGCGTATTTTGATCGCGACTTCTAATTTCTTTGTTAATTATTGGGTGTTGCTGGTTGTGGCAATGATTGGCGCGTTTACGGTGTTCAGAGCGTGGGTGGCGACGGCTGATGGTCGGGAGAAGTTCGATAAGTTTCGGCTTCGGCTGCCAATTGTAGGCGATATCGTTAATCGTGCGCAGCTTTCTCGTTTTGCCAGAACCTTTTCGTTGATGCTGAAATCAGGGGTGCCACTTAACCAGTCTTTGGCTTTGGCCGGGGAAGCCTTAGGGAACCGTTTTTTAGAAAACCGAATTCTTGAGATGAAGTCCGCAATTGAAGCGGGTAGCACCATTTCAGTGACGGCCATCAACAGTAAAATATTCACCCCATTGGTGATTCAGATGATTGCAGTAGGTGAAGAAACTGGTCGTATTGATGAGTTGCTGCTGGAGGTGTCGGACTTTTACGATCGAGAAGTCGATTACGCTCTAAAAACGCTGACCGCAAGAATAGAACCATTACTTTTGGTGATTGTCGCAGGCATGGTCATGGTGCTGGCATTGGGTATCTTCCTACCAATGTGGGGAATGCTCGACATCATCAAAGACGGCTAATAGTGGTTGAAAATCAAAGCCGAGCAACGCTTATTGTGTTTGGGGTTATTGCTACGATTATGGCGGTGGGTTTGGCGGTCAAATTACGTCCTGTGACCGAGCAAGCACAAGTAACAGGGGCTAAGTTGGCGAGAGTTTGGATGCAAGATAGTGTTCAGCGTTATCGTCAAGCTTGGCTAGTACAAGGCGAGCCAGAGCATATGCTGATGGATGGTTTTAACCTTACTATGACTGAGGACGGGTTAGTGTCTCCCTTTACTCAGCAAGGTGTATTAGATTGTGGTTATTGGCTAGCGGTGCATTACCCCCAACGTAAAATAATGACCAACAAGTTAATAGATATCAGTGGAGCCATCAAAACTGATCGTTATGTCTGTCACTACACTTATGAAAATGGTCAGTCGATTGTAGTTATCTTAACTGCTAATCAACTGAAAATAGACGTCGAAATGTCGGCAGAGTGAATTTTTTGACACCTAATCACTATAATTGGTAATGAAAGTCGGTATAATGCAATCATTACCATAAGTAACAGGCTGTAATAGTGGGTAAACAATAATGTGTTTTTCTCATTGCAGCATGAACTGAATAATGGCGAATCGTCATTCTGCTCAAGCGGTAGATACAGTATCCACTTCACGGTCAGTTTTAGTGAACGTTGCTGCCCCAAACCGTTTTGACAATATCCAAAATGGTCGCGTGACCTAAACAAAACTTTGCAGTTGTACTGCATGCTTACATAGAGAGAGTAAACAATGAAAAGACAAGGTGGTTTCACCCTTATCGAATTGGTAGTGGTAATTGTAATCCTAGGTATTCTAGCGGTCACTGCAGCACCACGTTTCCTTAACCTGCAAGATGATGCTCGTAACTCTGCTCTTGAAGGTCTGAAAGGCGCTATCACTGGTGCTGCTGGTATTACTTACGGTAAAGCAGCAATTGAGGGTGTTGAGTCTAAAAACCCAGGCTCTATCAGTGTTGGTAACAACACTTTGAACCTTGTATACGGTTACCCTGCTGCTACATCACAAGCTCTAGGTTTGGTGGTCGATGGCCTAAGTGAAGATTGGAAAGTTGGTAGCACATCAACAACTGGTACAATCTTCTTTGGTTATGAAGGTTACAAAAACAAGTGTGTTCGCTATGTTGATGCCGCAAATAGCGGTACTTCTGCTGCAGTTGTAACAGTAGTTGATGGTACAACTACAATTTGTAACGAATTCTAAAGTTTCAAAGGCCAGCTAGTCTGGCCTTTATCTCTTTACTTTGATTAATCTCGGAATAGTTCATATGCGTAAATCATCGGGTCTTAGTGCAATAGAGTTTGTGGTTGTGCTAATTATCTTGGGTGTGATTGGTTATGTGGTATTACCAAGATTTATCAGCTTTGAATCAGAAACTTATGAGGCTAAGTGGGAGCAAACTAAGCAGACCGCAGAGCACGTTTCTGAGACGCTAAGCAACAAAGAAACGTATGATCGAATTGAAGAAGAGATTGGTCGTTCAAAAGGGCAAAATAACTAGCTATTGGTTATTTGTTCGTCTGTTCACACTTCGAATCGAAAAATTATAAACCTATCATTAATCTCATAATTTCATCGTATACTTATCTCGCTTGTTCTAAGCCTAAGGTTGGGTTATGAAAATTCGCAGCTCTGCATTAGGGTTCACGTTAATGGAGTTAATCCTCGTGATTGTTCTCCTCTCTATCCTTTCACTTTTTGCAGCCAGCCGTTTTATGGACTCTGGCAGTTTCTCTGCATATGCATTACAAGAACGTGTGATTTCTGTGATTCGCCAAGTGCAGGTGAATCGTATGCAGTCGAATGCTACAAGTCCTGATAACAACTTTCGTTTACAAGTTTCTAGCTCATGTGTTGGTTCGGTTGCTGCCTGTGTACTAGCAGGCAGTGCACGAGATGCTCGTAGTGACGTGGTTATCGATAAGTCCGCAAGGTTTTCCGTTATCAGCGGTGCCGCAAATACAATTAATTTTAACCTTCTCGGCAATCCTGTAAGTGGTGCTGTAAACATCTTAATTGAAGATAAGCACGGTCGAAGCCGCTGCCAAGTTGAAATTAATACTCAAGGTTATGTTTCAAAAGGTACATGCTCATGAAGAAATCTAGTGGCATGACTTTGATAGAAATGATCATCGCGATTGTTTTAATGGGCATTGCGATGGTGGCGTTTACTTCTTTTCTTGTCCCTCAAATTCGAGATTCCGCCATCCCTCATTATCAAACCCGCGCGGCCGCATTAGGCCAAGGTTTCATGTCTCAGATATTGGCGCGAGGCTTTGATGAAAACAGTGATTTTGATGGTGGTTTGGTACGCTGTGGTGAGACTGTCCTTGGTGGTACGGAGTGTTCCACAAGCCTCGGGGCGGATAGTGGTGAATCCAATCCAACTAGTTTTAATGATGTCGATGACTATATCGGTTGCTGGTATACGAAAAGCACAAAGGCTAAATGTAACTCTTCGCCCTTATATGAGCTGAGTAACGTTCTTGGTACGTCTATGGAAAATGATTACAAGAACTTTCGAGTAGAAGTGAAAGTGCAATACGTTGAATCAGACGGTACGGGTGTAAATAATCCTTCACTGGAAGATATCACGGCGTATAAACGAGTCACTATGACTATTTACGCCGGACAAACACAGCCTTTAACACTGTCTGCGATAAGGGGAAACTACTAATGAAAAATCGTGGTTTCACTTTAATAGAAATGGTCATCACTATTGTGGTTGGTAGTTTTATCATGCTTGGAATTGCTGGCTATTTGCAGTTAGGAGCAAAGGGCTATGCCGACACTATCGATAGGCAGAAACTACAAACTCAGGCTCAGTTCGTTATTGAGAAAATGTCTCGAGAAATTCGTCATGCGGTGCCGAATAGTTTTTTTATCAATGAGAAAGAGAAAAACTGTCTGATGTTTATGCCGATAGAGCATTCTGGTTTTTATGCAATTTCTGGAAATGATATACAGTTTGTGGTGGGTTTTTTTGGTACTAATGCTCCCGAATTTGATAGTGGCTTGAAAATGGTGATTAACCCAACACGGCTAAGTGATTTAACCTCATCCACTCATAGTGTTGATGTTGGAGCGCTTTCTCCAGATTCGGATAAAGCATATAAGATTATTGATGGCGCTAGTTTAGTAACCAGTCGCTCCGTTTCTAATCGACACTATCTCTATGATCCATCTAAGTCAGTGAAATATTGCTTTGTAGGCCCACAGATACAGCGTAACGGCGAAATAATTGCCGACAATCTTGTTTATGTTGATGATCAATCTCAGAGTTATTTCAAATATGACGATACATCGCTTCATCGAGGCGGGCTCGTGCATCTGAGGTTCGTGTTTGAACAGTCCGGTGAAAGTAGTGTGTACCAACAAGATGTGCAGGTGTTAAATGTTCCGTAATCGTCAACAAGGCAATGTACTAATCGTGACTCTGTTTGTCATTCTTGTGATGGGCTATTTAGCGGCATCTTTGATGAAGGTGAGTTGGTCGAACCAAAGCGGAGTAACGCGGGAATTTTTGGGGACTAAAGCATGGTTTACCGCTCAGTCGAGTAATGACTGGCTGTTAACGCAGTTTTTCCCTGTTAATCGATCGGCTGCCGTAGTGAGTGTGTGTAACGGTATTAAAGATGGCTCGCGAGCACCGGACAGCGGTTTATTCGACAAGGGATGCCAAATTACTCAGTTGGATTGCCAAAATACTGGGGTATTAACCGATAATGGTAAGAGTGTTGGCCTTTATGTAATCAAAAGCGTGGCCATTTGTGGTTCAGGTTTATCACAAGTTCAACGACAGCAAGAAGTTTGGGTGAGGGAGTAAATTACAATGAAAAAAATAATATCATCGTTACTTGCGGTAGCTCTCTTCCTTTTTTCGTCAATCAGTTTTGCTGCAGTAAATAACAACCCTCAGTTTGAATTTGGCACTGTGCCAGCAGATAAATGTACTGTAGCAGGGCCAAGTGTGACTTGTGACATCGAGTTTCAGAATTCTTACTCACAACCTCCTCTGGTTTTTGTTATGCCGACGATCGATGCGAGTCGCTCTAACTTTGATAGCAAGACCACAGAATACCCTTCAGATTTGAAAATCTGGTCTATCAGTTCATCCAAAGCAACAATAAAGCAGTTATTACCTCCTCACAGAGCCGCTTGCCGCTATCTAAAATACAATCGTAAAAACGATAAATGGCAATGTAAAAATACTGGCGAGAGAATAACTTATGTTGATGCACCTATGAATGATATTGACTACTTGGTAATGGAACCAGGCGTTATTAAGTTTGATAGTGGTGCCATGCTTGTTGCAGGCAAAGTGAGCTCTAAACATACATTTTCTAATAAGCCTGATGGGACAAATAACATCAGCAAGCAGGTTAATTTTATTAACTTTGGTTTGAACACTGCTTTTTCAAAGCCACCAGGTGTTTTGGTTCAAATTCAAACTCGAAACAATATGGTTGGTAGCCAACCACTTTGGCTAAATACGATCGCTCTAGATCCTACTCGTACAGGCTTTTCATTAATCATTGACCGCTCTGAAGTGACAAAAAATGCGGTACTTGATCAACCTGAAGAAGTGGCGTTTGTGGCAGGCTATGGTGAAGGTTTTACTCAAGGGCGAAAATTTTGGCTAGGTAATGGTTCAACCCGTAATACGCTTAGCGCTCTGAATGATAATGTCATTAAACCAGTTACTGAGGGCTGTAAGCAGCTTAGCTACTTCCCGGTTACTGGCTTCAAATCTGCTCCGGTTTTATTGGCGTCTAAGCGTACTCGAAATGGTAATAACGGTGGTTGGCTAAGGCGTTGTTCTGTGACTAAAACCAGCGTTGCTTTGATTAATGAAGAAGATATGGATAGAGATGCTGAACGTGGTCACGTTGTTGAGCCGTTTTCATACTTCTTATTCGATAAGCCTCCTACAAGTGAAATTTGTGAGTTGTTTCCATCTCCAGTTCAAACTTGGACTGGCAATTCTAATGCGCTTCTAAAGATGAAAAATAATGCTCGGATTTCAGGGGCCCCTTATGTGAACGGTAAGCGTTACGTTGGTTTTCCTCAGTCGAAAATTACTTTAGAAAATAATGCATCATGTGACGATGAAGGTTGTTTTGGTAATGAAGGACTGATGATTAAACGGTTGGAATTAGAGAGTTTTAAGACTAGCTCTAAAGAGGTTGTTGTCGATCATCAGGAGAGTAAAACATTTTCTAGTTATGAGGTACTGGAAAAACTAGAAGTGAAAAACAATGCTAAAGTTACATTTAAAACGGGAACTTACTGGATAGAAGAGCTAAAGGTTGATAACAGCGCACAAATAAATATTCCAGACTCACAAAAAGTGCAAATTCATGTGAAAAAGCTGGAGCTGAAAAACAATGCGAAATTTTATACAGTCGGAAAAGCCGAGCTGATAATCATTGGTCATGGTAACGATAAAATTACTCTTGATAACAGTGCTGAATTGACAGGACTGCTCTATACAGAAGCAAGTGTAGAGTTAAAAAACAATGCAGTAGTTTATGGTGCGGTTACTGCTCGAAGTATTTCGATGGATAACTCGGCAAGTATCATTGCTACAGACAACCACTGTTTTACACCTTCAGATGATTATGAAGTAACGCTATCACCAGCAGCACAATATGCGTTGATGTGCGGAACAGAACAACCTAGTTTTGCAATAGAAACCAAGAACAATGGCTATGCGGAAAGCACTGGCGTTACTGTGCAGGTTTACCCTGATGCAGATAATTTTTCTATAGATGTTGTAGAAAGCACTGGTACTGGCTCTTATCCTAGCTTTACGACAAGCAATGTGTCTTCGAAACTTGGTAAGTTGAAACTGCAAGTGAGCGTTAAAGATCAAAGTAGTATTGATCTTGATGAAGAATATACGTTAAAAGTTACAGTGGACAATGACTCATCAAAAACGCAGACATCAACTTTCAAGTTTGTGCCATTTAAATTTTCAGCTGACGACCAGTATGTAATCGCAGGAAAGCTGAAAGAGGTTGAAGTAAAGGCTCAGGCATGCAATGACGATAATGAAGTTGACGATATTGACTATGACGGTAAGCCGGATGTTTTATATCAATGGGTACGCCCTGCATCAGGTGCTGTTGGCTCTTTAACTTACTCCCCATCATTTTCCAGTGGAAAATCTTCTAAAGGTTTAACTCTGGAAGATTCAGGTGAAATGTTAGTTACTCTGACTGATGATAACTTCACTTGTAGTGGTGATGATTGTCCGATTGAAGGTGACGGAAATACGAAGACACTAAAAGGCCAGTTCACCGTCTATTCACGTCCTTGGACATTTGCGATTTGTTCTCCGGATGATACGAATATGGATGGCAGTATTACGGATTCCAGTAGTGCAGCATTTACCGCAGCAGGGAACTCTTTTGAACTCTCTGTCCGTCCATTGCGCTGGGTGTCAGATGGTGATGACAGTGATCCCGAAGATGGAACAACAGAAATAGAAATATCCGGCTATTGTAGTTCACCCGTCACTCAGAATTTCTTTATTGCGGGTAGTGCGATCACATCAACGGTCGGATTGACGCATTCAGTCGCTGAGCCTGATGGTGGAGATGATGGTTCTCTTTCTGGCACTTTGGTCTATAGCAATAGCGCGGGAACCAATAATACCTATCTGTTGTACAGTAGGCTTTCATGGAGCGAAGTAGGGGTATTGAAAGTAACCGCAGATACTCAGGCAAATTATTTGGGTATGAATGTTAACCCCGGCTATCGTGATATCGGACGTTTTTATCCTGCCTGGTTGAGCTTAGTAAGCAATAACTGGGATTATGCGTCTGACCATGATGGCTTCATGTACATGAGTCAGCCTATCAGTTATGACTTTGTGGTCGAAGCACAAAATATGGATGGCGAAGCTACTACCAATTACAGTAGTTTCAGCTCTGATTTAATTGCTGATGTCCAACTGCTGGCTGTGGACACGGATGATAACGAAGACATTAGCGATCGGGTGGAAAATTATTATCTAAACTACTGGGATGGCAGTGACTCATGGTCAGGATCACAGCTGTCAGTATCAAACCAGTCTTTCCAATTTAATAAATCAGAAACCAATAGTTCTCCGTTAACGACTGAAGCAGATGGGCCATTTACAAATGGATTTGGATTACTAGTGGCAGATAAAGTGGATGATGTCGACTTTCTTACTTCAGAAGATACCAACCTCGAATTAAATGACGATATTGGTAAGTCTTTTCCAACTCAACCAGATATTCGCTATGGCCGAATGGCAATGGATGATGTCGGTGGTACTTCTGTCAGTACCATCAATATTCCTCTGCGTACAGAATACTGGAATGGTTCTCGCTTTATCACTAATACTGATGACTCTGCTTCTGATTATTCTTCTGATGAAGACTATGTTTGTTATCAAGAGGTGTGGTCTGAAGCTTCTGGTTCAGACGGTTCGTTGAATGGAGTAACAAAGACAGTTGATTCAGGTGTCAACGACGAACTTTATGCTACTCCATATTCCGAAGATTATAGTAGCTCAATACGCCAACAATTACGCTTCTGGCTGAGAATGGATGATACTAGTACGACATCTCCGCAAACGTTGGAAACTGATTATGTTACTTGTGGAAGTAGCTACATGAGTCAACCTTGGCTCCAATATAACTGGAGAGGGAAAGGAGATGAAGACCCATCATCCGTCGTCACCTTTGGTATTCATCGTGGTAACGATCGCGTGATTTACCGTGGTGAGCCAGGGTTAACCGGACAGTAACAACTTAGGTTTTTGCCCTTAAGTTAGGAAACTGCAAGAAATTGAGGCTTTCTGCTCATGTTTGTGTACCAATACCTTGCTGTGACAGCGAGGCATTGGTACATTTAGAGCAATTTTTGTCTTCTATATTTTTGCAGGATGAGCGAAGAGTATGTTTAAGAAACTTCGTGGCATGTTTTCTAACGATCTATCTATCGATTTAGGTACAGCCAACACTCTAATTTACGTAAAAGGGCAAGGAATTGTCCTTGATGAACCTTCTGTAGTTGCTATTCGTCAAGATCGTGTAGGTTCTGCAAAAAGCGTTGCTGCAGTCGGTCACGCAGCAAAACAGATGCTTGGTCGTACACCTGGCAACATTTCCGCTATTCGCCCAATGAAAGACGGCGTAATTGCTGATTTCTACGTAACCGAAAAAATGCTTCAGCACTTTATCAAGCAAGTGCACGATAACAGCATCCTAAAGCCAAGCCCACGTGTTCTTGTTTGTGTTCCTTGTGGTTCTACCCAAGTTGAGCGTCGCGCAATTCGTGAATCAGCACTTGGTGCTGGTGCGCGTGAAGTTTACCTAATCGACGAGCCAATGGCGGCGGCAATTGGTGCTGGTTTACGTGTATCTGAGCCGACAGGTTCAATGGTGGTCGATATCGGTGGTGGTACAACTGAAGTTGCCGTTATCTCTCTAAACGGTGTGGTTTACTCATCGTCTGTACGTATCGGTGGTGACCGCTTTGATGAAGCTGTGATCAACTACGTACGTCGTAACTACGGCAGCTTGATTGGTGAAGCAACGGCTGAAAAGATCAAACACGAAATCGGTTCTGCTTACCCTGGTGATGAAGTTCAAGAGATTGAAGTTCGCGGTCGTAACCTTGCAGAGGGTGTACCACGCAGCTTTAGCTTGAACTCAAACGAGATCCTAGAAGCGCTTCAAGAGCCGCTATCTGGCATCGTATCAGCAGTCATGGTTGCACTAGAACAGTGTCCTCCAGAGCTTGCTTCAGACATTTCTGAAAACGGTATGGTACTAACCGGTGGTGGTGCACTACTGAAAGATCTCGATCGTCTACTAATGGAAGAAACTGGTATTCCTGTGGTTATCGCGGAAGATCCACTAACGTGTGTTGCGCGTGGTGGCGGTAAAGCACTAGAAATGATCGACATGCACGGTGGCGATCTGTTCTCTGAAGAATAAAGGTTTAGGTGAAGCTCATGTCGGGCTTCACCTTCATTTCTGCTCTCTCTGTAATTCAAACATGCTCCATACCTAAAAGTATTTAGTTAAGTATTTTTAGGTGCCAAGTAAGGCTCAATAATCATGGAAGCAATCAGGTCAAAAACAAGATGAAACCGATTTTCGGCAGAGGTCCGTCTCTGCAATTACGTCTGTTTTTTGCTGTCATCGTGTCGGCGAGCTTAATGCTGGCCGATAGTCGTCTAGATACGTTTTCCAACGTTCGATACCTACTAAACAGTATGGTTGCACCGATTCAGTACGCAGCGAATTTGCCTCGTAGTATGTTCGATGGCGTATTTGAACGTTTTAATTCTCATCAGGCATTAGTTGAAGGCAATCGCAGCTTAAAGCGAGAAGTGTTACGCCTGAAAAGCGAGCTTATCTTGCTCGACCAATATAAAGAAGAAAACCAACGCCTACGTAAGTTGTTGGGATCTTCATTTGTCCGTGATGAAAAGAAAGTCGTGACAGAAGTAATGGCGGTGGATACTTCACCTTATCGTCATCAAGTGGTGATCGATAAAGGCCGTATTGATGGTGTTTACGTTGGTCAGCCTGTTATCAACGAGAAAGGCATCGTTGGTCAGGTTACGTTTGTCGCAGCGCACAACGCACGTGTTCTGCTGCTAACGGACGCGAAAAATGCAATTCCTGTCCAGGTGATCCGCAATGATATCCGAGTGATCGCATCGGGCAATGGTGAAATGGATGAAATCCAACTGGAGCACATTCCAACCAGCACAGATATTCAGGTTGGTGATTTATTGGTGACATCCGGTTTAGGTGGTATTTACCCTGAGGGATACCCAGTCGCGACGGTTACCAATGTGGATCACGATACGCGTCAAGAGTTCGCTTCAATCAAGGCTGGGCCGGTTGTGGAGTTTGATCGCTTACGCTACCTACTGCTGATTTGGCCGAATGAAGACCGTCAACACAAAGTACTGCGGTCCAATGTAGATGAAGGGTTAGAGCAAGAACAAGAGGTAACCGATGGCCAATAATGTATTGAGCAGCCGAATGGTGATTGGCGTCAGTTTCTTCGTTGCGCTGGTACTGCAAACCATTCCATGGCCAGGTGTGTTAGATGTGTTACGTCCGTCATGGTTGTTCCTTGTTACGTGTTATTGGGTGTTGGCACTACCGCACCGAGTGAACGTCGGAACTGCGCTAGTGTTGGGCTTATTGTGGGATATCTTGATCGGCTCAACGCTTGGAATTCGTGGCATGATGATGTCGATCGTTATCTACCTTGTGGCGCTGAATTTCCTATTGATTCGCAACATGGCATTGTGGCAACAGTCGATTTTAATTGCCTTTTTTACTGCGTTGTTGGAAGTTTTGATATTCTGTGGGGAATATTTGAACCAGGACGTAGTATTTAATCCATTATCTCTGTGGACGGCGGCAATAAACTGTATACTTTGGCCATGGATGTTTTTATTAATGCGACGAGTTCGTCGTGCATGGCACGTAAGGTAAAGCGGTGAAGAAAAGCTTATCTCTCGTTCTCGCATCGGGTTCTCCGAGAAGAAAAGAGCTGCTTGCTCAACTGGGTTATGATTTTGAGATCGTATTGCCTGATATTGAGGAAGCCAAACAGGCTCATGAGCAAGCACGAGATTACGTGTTGCGTCTTTCTTTGGAAAAAGCTCAGGCAGGCTTAGCGTTGGCTAAGCCTGATTCCGTTGTATTGGGCTCTGATACGGTCGTAGTATGCGATGACCGTGTGCTAGAAAAACCAAAAAGTTTTGAAGATTCAAAGCGTATGCTTACTGACTTATCGGGTCGTCGTCATCAAGTGATGACTGCGGTGAGCGTTGTATCATCGGAACAACAACATTCAGTGGTCGTTACCACTGACGTGTGGTTCAAACCACTGACTCACGAAGAAATCGAACAATATTGGCAGTCAGGAGAGCCATGCGATAAAGCTGGAAGTTATGGTATTCAGGGACTCGGAGGGCGATTTGTCACCCGAATCGAAGGCAGTTATCACGCTGTAGTAGGCTTACCTTTGTTCGAAACCGATCAGCTAATTCAAGAATTTTTATAATTGTTTTGAGGTGTGCACATGAGTGCAGAATTGCTGCTTAACGTGACCCCGAGTGAAACTCGTGTGGCCATGATTGAAGGTGGAGTACTACAAGAAATACATATCGAGCGCGAATCGCGTCGCGGTATTGTGGGCAATATATACAAAGGCAAAGTAAGCCGAGTGTTACCAGGTATGCAGGCGGCTTTCGTCGACATTGGTTTAGATAAAGCGGCATTTTTACATGCGTCAGATATTGTTCCTCATACCGAATGTGTGGCAGAAAACGAAAAACAGCAGTTTCAAGTCCGTGATATCTCTGAGCTGGTACGCCAGGGACAAGACATTGTTGTGCAAGTGGTCAAAGATCCGCTCGGCACAAAAGGTGCGCGTTTAACGACGGATATCACCTTACCTTCGCGTTATCTTGTTTTTATGCCGGGGGCCAGCCATGTCGGTGTTTCGCAGCGTATTGAAAGTGAAAAAGAGCGCGAGCGTTTGAAAAAGGTGGTGAACCATTACTGCGATGAGCACGGTGGTTTTATCATTCGTACCGCGGCAGAAGGCGCTGATGAAAAAGAGCTATCTCAAGATGCGGCATTTCTAAAGCGTTTGTGGCTAAAAGTCATGGAGCGTCGCTCAAAATACAAAACGCGTTCAACACTTTACGGTGAACTCGGCTTAGCTCAACGCATTCTGCGTGACTTTGTTGGCACAGAGCTCGATAAGATCATGGTCGACTCCCGCCTTGAATACGAGAACCTGAAAGAATTCACTTCTGAGTATGTACCGGAGTTAACAGATAAGCTTGAGCTTTACGAAGGTGACAAGCCAATCTTTGACATGTACGACACCGAAAACGAAATTCAGCGTTCTTTAGAGCGCAAGGTCGAGCTAAAATCGGGCGGCTATTTGATCATCGATCAAACCGAAGCCATGACCACCATCGACATCAACACGGGTGCATTTGTTGGTCGTCGTAATCTCGAAGAGACTATCTTCAATACCAATATAGAGGCAACGCAAGCTATTGCGCGTCAGCTACGTTTACGTAACCTCGGCGGTATCATCATTATTGATTTTATCGATATGGCATCCGAAGAGCATCGTCAGCGAGTACTTACCTCACTGGAAACGGCGCTGGCGAAAGACCGAGTAAAAACCAACATCAACGGTTTTACCCAGCTTGGCTTAGTTGAAATGACGCGTAAGCGCACGCGAGAAAGTATTGAACATATCTTGTGTTCTGGTTGTCCTACTTGTGAAGGCCGTGGCAGCGTGAAAACAGTCGAAACCGTATGCTTTGAGATATTACGCGAGATTACTCGTGTGAACCGTGCTTACGACGCCGATAATTTTGTCGTGTACGCATCGCCGTTTGTTGCTGAAGCGCTATTGGGCGATGAGTCTCATGCGTTGGCTGAGCTCGAAGTATTTATTGGCAAGCAAGTGCGAGTTCAGGCTGAACCCCTGTACATTCAGGAACAGTTTGACGTCGTAATGATGTAATTTGGAACATTTGTGAATTCTGGTGTTAACCGTTTTGGGCGTTTTTGTGCGTGGAGTTTAGTTACTGTATTGGTGTTATTAGCCATATTAGTAACCACGCTTCGCGTCACACTGCCGCAACTTAACCACTTCCAAGATGAGATCAAAACCTGGGTCAAACAAGGCACAGGTTTTGACGTTTCTATTGCCAATGTCGCAGGGACGTGGCGCAATAATCATCCCTCAATCGCGTTACTGGGTTTAGAGGCAAATCTACCAAACGTGCAAGATGCACGCTTCGCTGTTGAAGAAGTCCAAATTGAGTTCGACCTTGTTCAATCTCTTTTTCAACTTAAACCTGTAGTTGCAGACCTTACCATTCATAACCTCGCTTTAGACATTCACACGGTAGACATTCTGCCGACTTCTCATCGTCAAGATCCGAAGCCTGAAGTGGATAAGAGCGAAGTGAAACTCATTGACCAACTCGACTCACTTCTTTTACGTCAGTTCGAAGACTTCACTATTAGCGATTCACGGATTTGGTATAAGTCGGTGTCTGGTGAAACTCGCCGTTTAGATATTGAGCAGCTTCGTTGGAGCAATCAAGGGAAACGTCACGTAGCCGAAGGCACGGTTAGCATTGCCGATGTTCGCATGAACTCATTGTTAGTAAGCGCTAACTTTAAAGATCATGGCTCGTTGCGCGATGTATCTGGTGAGTTTTACGTGAGTGCTCAAGATGTCTCGGTCACACCTTGGCTGACCACTTACATGCAAGAAGAGTCAGGAGCAGAGTCGGGTAAAGTCAGCTTAAATACTTGGCTAACGCTCAAACATAGCCAACCGCATGATGCTTATGTTGAATTGCTGCCTTCCGAGTTGGTGTGGAATGAAGATGGACATCATGAGTTGTTTATTGAGTCTGGAATTTTCAATCTTCGACCAGATAAACAAGGCTGGAAAGTAAATGGCCACTCACTTCAGATCAGAACCGATAATACCCCTTGGCCAGAGCTAGACGTCGCGTTTGATTGGCAACCAAACGGCTGGATGCTTAATCTCTCTCAACTCGACATTGAAGCACTCATTCCGCTCATTAAGCTGGCTCCAGAGTCAGAGTCGACCAGTGACCTTATTAACAAACTAACACCGAAAGGCCGGGTCGAAGATGTCCGATTGTCAATGAACGGTGGTTTAGACACCTTACGCTACTCGGCTGAACTGGATGAACTCGCCATGACACAATGGGAGCTCCTACCCGGGTTTCATCACGTACAGGGCAGCGTATCGGGGGATGTGAATCAAGCTAAAGCAAAAGTCACCGTCATTGATGATGTCTTTCCGTACGGCGATGTATTCCAAGCTCCGCTGAATATCAAACAAGGTGAAGTCGATATTATCTGGCAGCAAGATGATGCGGGCTGGCGTTTGTGGTCGGATAAAGTGACGGCAGCAACGCCTGATCTTCAAGTTTTGGGGGCATTTCGTCTTGATTTTCCAAAAGAACAAAGCCCATTTTTATCGTTCTATGCCGAAGCGGATCTCTACAACGCGGGTGAAACATGGCGCTATCTACCGACTCTGGCACTTGGACAAGACTTGACCGACTATCTTTCGACCGCGATTCAGGGCGGAAAAGTGAATACAGCGAAATTGTTGTGGTATGGCGAGTTAGGTGATTTTCCTTACAAAGAACATAATGGCATGTTCCAAGCTTGGGTTGGATTAAAAGACGCGAAATTTAGCTTTGATACGGCATGGCCAACCATCATGGATTTGCAGCTAGACTTGCTGTTTGAAAATGATGCCATGTATTTGGATTCAAAATCAGCCACACTAAATGGCGTTCATGCTAAGCGTATCACTGGGCGAATCCCTGAGTTGGCAGAAGGTGGACACATCGAGATTGAAGCGAAAGCAAGCGCGCCGGGTAATGAAGTCCGTGACTACATGATGGCGACGCCATTAGTGGATTCAGTCGGTGCCGCATTGACAGCGCTGCAAGTGAGTGGTCCCGTTTACTCTGAGTTTCAACTCAATATACCGTTTGATTTTGAGAAAGAGTCTCGCGCTTGGGGTTATGCAGATTTAACAGAAAATCGTGTTGATATTGAAGCGCCGCCAATGACGCTTGAAAACGCCACAGGGCGTATCACCTTCGACAATGATGTGGTTACCACATCGGGTTTGTCGGCCGAATTATTACAACAGCCTATCTCTCTTGATTTCCATGGAGAGATTGCGGAGCAAGGCTACAACGTGACAATTAATACATTAGGAGATTGGGATGTCGAGCCTCTCAAACCCTATGTCGGTGAGCGTTGGTTAAACCTTGTTTCGGGCCATGCGCCGTGGCAAATGGACATTGACTTGCAACTCAATGATGTTGGTTTCACTTATCAGCTTGAAGTGCTGGCGCAGCTAAATCGTCTGGCTAGTCAATATCCTTATCCTTTAGCTAAACAAATTGGCGAGTCTGGACAAGCGAAACTGCAAGCATCCGGCAACCAAGAGAGTATTTCAGCAAGACTACAGATCCCAAATGTGAAGTATCAAACTGAGATAGATATCGCTGGCGATGTCCCGGTTCTGACTGCGACTCATTTAATGGTTGGCAAAGGTGGCTTCCGGATTAGTCCTATTGTCGGGCACGATGCTTCGGTGCGTGTCGAAGAACTGAATTTAGACCAATGGGCTGAGCTTGCGCAGGTCTCTGAGAGCAAGCCTTCATCGTCTGTTTTGGCAAGCATGAAAACGCCGACCATTCCATTGCCGACACGCATTGAAGTTGAAACGCCAAACTTACAGCTCGGTGGGATTGAGTTTCATGATGTGGATTTTTCAGCAAGCAAGAAAAATTTGAGTTGGCAACTCGAGGTGGACAGTCAAGAGGTTAAAGGGAAAGCTAACTATCTGAAACCCTATGATCTATCGGTCTCTCTAGAGCACTTGCATCTGTACATCCCAGGGTTTGAAGAGATGACCAAAGAGCGCAGTTCAATCTTTGCGAGTGAAGATCAAAACGCACCTTTGATTACCAATTTTGACCGCAAGTTTCACGCAGAGATGCCAAACTTAACTTTGAACATCGATGATTTTTGGCTGCAAGGTTACAAAGTGGGCAAAGTTAATGTTGATTTGCAGCGTCGCGAGAACCGCTTGGAGTGGAAAAATATCACCTTTAGTAGCGGCAAAAACCGCATTGATATGAGTGGTTGGTGGGACCTGACGAAAGAGAGTAGTCATTCCAACTTAACCATGAAAATGAAAGGTGATAACAACACCGATCTTATGGAGCGCTTTGGTATTACATCAGGCATTCAACAAGCACCATTTGAGATCAATGCCAATATGGAATGGGACGGCGCACCTTGGTCAATGAAGACACAAACCTTGCAAGGAAACGTCTCAACGGAATTTGGTAAAGGCGTGATCAGTGAAGTTAGTGGTGCGGCACGCTTGTTAGGCTTGTTTAGCTTGGATTCTATCATCCGTAAGATGCAGCTCGACTTTACCGACGTATTCGATAAAGGCATGGCATTCAACTCGATCACGGGAACGGGCAAAATCCAAGACGGTGTGTTTATCACCAATGATATCGTAATGGATGCGTTAGCAGGGGAAATGCAAATCCGCGGCATCGCTAATATGAACAGCAGAATGGTTGATGCGGAAGTGAAATTCACACCAGACATCACATCAGGCCTACCAATGCTGACCGCGTTTGCCGTTGCGCCTCAAACTGCTTTGTATGTCTTGGCCATCTCTACGGTGATATCTCCGGTGGTTGAGGTCTTCACTCAAGTCAATTATGAAGTGAAAGGCCCACTAGATTCACCAACGGTGAAAGAAATTTCGCGAAGTAAAGGTGAATACAAGCTGCCAGAAAAACTGCGTGAACAGGCCAAATAACTCACCGAATATAATGGAATAGGGAGGAAACACATGGAGCGTGTTGGCATTATTCAAATGACTTCGGGTCCGGATATTAACGCGAATTTGGACTTCATTGAAAAACAGTGTGCTTTAGCGAGCAAGCAAGGTGCCAAACTTGTTCTTACTCCTGAAAATACAGTGCTATTTTCCAGTCGCGAAGCTTATCATCAACATGCAGAGCCACTTGGCAGTGGCATGATTCAACAGCGGCTCTGTGAAATCGCTAGAAAGAACCAGTTAACGCTGATTGTCGGAAGCATGCCCATTCAAACCGCAAAAGGTGTCACCACCACAACACTGGTATTTCCGCCGCACGGTAAATGCATTGCTCACTATGACAAACTGCATATGTTTGATGTCGACGTAGCCGATGGTTATGGTAGTTATCGTGAGTCGGATACGTTTATGGCGGGTAATCAAATAGTCGTTGCGGAAACTGATATCGGCAGTGTTGGATTGAGTATTTGTTATGATTTACGTTTCCCAGAACTTTATAAAGTATTGCGTCAAGAAGGGGCGGATATCATTGTGGTGCCCGCTGCGTTTACCGCTGTGACGGGGCAAGCTCACTGGGAAGTATTATTGCGATCTAGAGCGATTGAGACACAATGTTGGATTTTGGCAAGCGGACAAACTGGAACGCATCCATGTGGACGAAAAACATGGGGACACTCAATGGTCGTTGACCCTTGGGGACGTATCCATAAACAGCTTCAGGATGAAGTAGGCTTATTGGTGACAGAGATAGATTTGTCACAAAGCCAACAAGTAAGGCAGAATATGCCGCTGACTCAACACAGTCGCTTTCAAAATGAATTGAGACGGAAATAAAAGAGCTAACTATGAGCACAAACCAAATAGAACAGGCACTCCTTGCCCCAAATGGTCTGACAGAACAAGACATTGCTGACACGCTTGCCAGCATTGCGACGCGCCAGATCGATTATGCGGACATTTACTTTCAGTCCAGCTGGCATGAGTCTCTGGTTCTAGAAGATAGCATCATCAAAGATGGCTCTTTTAACATTGATTGTGGTGTTGGTGTCCGTGCAGTAACTGGCGAGAAAACCGGCTTTGCCTACTCTGATCAAATCCAGCCTGAAGGCCTGAAGCAGAGTGCAATCGCGGCGCGCGGTATTGCTCAGCAAGGGCAGAATGGTAAAGTCCAAGCGTTTAAACGCACCGAAAACCAAGCGTACTACGCCGCTGTGAATCCACTAGCTGAATGGGAAAAGCAGCAAAAAACAGAATTGCTCAAATCTCTAGATGCTTACATCCGCACTAAAGAACCATTGATTAAAGAAGTCTCGATCAGCATCAGCGGTGTGCATGAGCAGATGCTTGTTGCGGCAACAGACGGTACTTATGCAGGCGATATTCGTCCTTTGGTGCGTTTGTCTATTAGTGTGCTTGCACAAAAAGGTGAACGACGTGAACGCGGTAGCGCTGGTGGCGGCGGCCGTTTCGGTTACGATTTCTTTTTAACGGAAAGCAATGGTGTGAAACAAGCTTTTCATTACGCAGACGAAGCGATTCGCATGGCGTTAATCAACCTTGAAGCAGAAGCAGCACCAGCTGGCATGATGCCAGTGGTATTGGGTTCTGGCTGGCCTGGCGTGTTGCTACACGAAGCGGTAGGTCATGGCCTAGAAGGTGATTTTAACCGGAAGGAATCTTCGGTTTTCTCTGGCAAAATGGGTCAACAAGTGACGTCTTCACTATGTACCATCGTCGATGATGGCACGTTAAAAGACCTTCGTGGTTCATTGAATGTGGATGATGAAGGGGTAAACGGCCAGTACAACACGCTTATCGAAAATGGTGTGCTGAAAGGTTACATGCAAGACAAGCTAAACGCGCGGTTAATGGGTGTGAACCCAACAGGTAATGGTCGTCGTGAATCGTATGCACACTTGCCAATGCCTCGTATGACCAACACCTACATGCTTCCAGGTGAACATACGCCAGAAGAAATTATCTCGACGGTCGAGAAAGGGTTGTATGCGCCAAACTTTGGTGGCGGCCAGGTGGACATTACTTCGGGTAAGTTTGTGTTCTCTGCATCGGAAGCGTACTTGATTGAAAACGGTAAAATTACGCGCCCTGTTAAAGGTGCGACGTTGATTGGCTCAGGTATCGAAGCAATGCAGCAAGTGTCTATGGTCGGTAACGACTTAAGTATCGACAAGGGCGTTGGCGTATGTGGTAAAGCAGGTCAAAGTGTGCCGGTTGGTGTTGGTCAGCCGACCTTGAAGCTGGACTCACTGACAGTGGGTGGCACTGAGTAACTCAGTCGAATCGTTATAAAAAGAGCGCTCATTAGAGCGCTCTTTTGCTTTGTGAGTCGGTGTCAATTACAGGTTTTCTTCAGCAAATTCCGCCAAGCGGCTACGAACCACGCCGTTGAGGTGAATATTTGCGCTGCCTTCAAAGTTCTTGAAGCGCTCAACCATGTACGTCAATCCTGATGTCACTGGGGTGAGGTAATGAGAGTCAATCTGCGCCAAGTTACCGGAGCAGACGATTTTGGTTCCTTCGCCACAGCGGGTAATGATGGTTTTGATTTGTGATGCAGTGAGGTTTTGACACTCATCAAGCAGTACAAACGCATTTTGAATCGAACGGCCACGCATAAAGTTGATCGATTTAAATTGAATGTTGGCTTTATCGCAGATGTACTTCAATGAGCCTTCAGTGCAGTGATCGTGTTTATGTAGTGCTTCCAAGGTATCGGTCACCGCCGCTAACCACGGCATCATTTTCTCCTCTTCGGAGCCGGGTAAGAAGCCGATGGATTCACCGATATCTGGCGTGTTACGTGTTACGATAATTTTATCGAACATGCTTTTTTCAATGGTTTGCTCCAATGCTGCTGCCATTGCCAGTAATGTCTTACCACTACCCGCCGCACCCGTTAGAATCACCAAGTCAATTTCTGGATCGAGTAAGGCATCTAACGCCATTCCCTGGTAGATATTTTTAGGTGTGATGTCCCAAGCCTTACGATGCATTAGACGTTCGCGGCTCAGGTCGAGAAGCGTTAGCTTGTCTTCATTGATGGTTTCTACGCGACCAGCAAAGTCACTGTCTTCATCAATAACGTATTGGTTGATAAAGGTTGGGTCGAAGGGTTCGCGACTGAGTTTGTGGTAAGTTTTTCCGCCCAGAGCATAGCTTTCTACTTCCTCAATACCGCTCCAGAAATCACCTTCACGCAATTGAAAGCCTTTGGTTAGGTATTGAATGTCGTCAATCAGTTGGTCGGTTCTATAGTCCTCAACAAAGCGTACACCAGCCCCTTTGGCTCGCAGACGCATGTTGATGTCTTTCGTGATCAGTACCACTTCACGTGGTGCACGTTTATTTTGCAGATAAAGCACCGCGTTGAGAATACGGTTGTCACCGGCTTTGTCGGCGAAGGCTTTGACAGTTTCCTGCAGTTCAAAATCCGCCAAAATGGAAATAGTACCTTGGTCGGGGTTGTCTTTAGAAACAGGAATGCCTTCAGAGATTTCATCTGGCGTTGCTTCTTTAAACAAATCTTCCAAGGTGCGAATAGCCACGCGCGCATCTCTTGCAACGTCGCGCTTACTGTCTTTGATTCGGTCGAGTTCTTCCAACACGGTCATGGGGATAACGACATCGTGTTCTTGGAAAGAGAAGATGGCAAAGGGTTCATGAAGAAGAATGTTGGTATCGAGTACAAACAGTTTCCGATCGGTATCGCCCATAGCGTCTCCTTGCCGTAGTACGGCTCTGCATGCGAGTTGTTAGGTCGTTTCCAAATAGGTGTGAAGTGACCTAACTCTGATTGCTTGCAATAGAGGTTGTCGGGCTGATGTCGGCTAGTGTGCAACCGAGTAGCAAGACAACTTACTGCAAACCCGTGTTGATCCTAATCGTGTACTAACGCGCTTAAATCATATGCAATGGTTTTAAACGCCCCTCATTAGAAGTATACGTAATATTTACGTTCTACAACTTAATAATTGGCATGAGTATTTTACAATTTGATTGCATTTAGAGTTTGGGAAAAAAAGTTTCTGCTTGGTGCGGTTTCGGCGTGACCTAAATCACAGCTTCAAGTAAGATTAGCGACCTTTTTCTGCGTATAGGCTACGTCCGATTTATCATGTTGAGCTGGCTTAAAAAATACTCAGTTCATACTGGAATGACGAATGCTATCGGCATAGCAGAAGCCAGAATCAGATCTAAACTATTATCCGTGCCTACGGGCATGAGTAGACCAACAAGAAATACGAATCAAGAACTAATAACGAGGTAGTCAATTCATGACATTTGCTTTGGGGCAGCGCTGGATTAGCGATACGGAAAGCGATTTAGGTTTAGGTACCGTTGTAGCAATGGATGCTCGTACTGTGACATTGATGTTTGCAGCGTCAGAGGAAAACCGAGTTTACGCACGTAACGATGCACCTGTTACCCGAGTCACCTTTAATGTTGGGGATGTCATCGATTGCCAAGAAGGTTGGTCTCTAAAAGTAGAAGAAGTACTGGAAGATGAAGGTCTTTACACCTATTTCGGTACTCGTGAAGACACGCAAGAAACCGCTGTTGTTCTGCGTGAGATTTTCCTTAGCAACCAAATTCGTTTTAACAAACCTCAAGATAAGTTGTACGCCGGTCAAATCGACCGTATGGACAACTTTGTTCTGCGTTACCGTGCGCTAACCAACCAGTTTGAGCAGCATAAGAGCCCAATGCGTGGCCTATGCGGTATGCGTGCAGGTTTGATCCCTCATCAGCTTTACATCGCGCACGAAGTTGGCCGTCGTCACGCGCCACGCGTCTTGTTGGCGGATGAGGTAGGTTTGGGTAAAACCATTGAAGCGGGTATGATCATCCACCAACAAGTTCTGTCTGGTCGTGCCGAACGCATTTTGATTGTGGTGCCTGAAACACTGCAGCATCAATGGCTGGTTGAGATGATGCGTCGTTTCAATCTGCATTTCTCTATCTTTGACGAAGAGCGCTGTATCGAAGCGTTTGCGGATGCAGAAAACCCATTTGATACTCAGCAATATGTGCTGTGTTCTTTGGATTTCCTACGCAAGAGCCGCAAGCGTTTTGAACAAGCACTGGAAGGTGAATGGGACCTACTGGTTGTCGATGAAGCGCATCACCTTGAATGGAGCCAAGATAAACCGAGCCGTGAATACCAAGTGGTAGAAGGCTTGGCTGAACGTACTCCAGGTGTGTTGCTACTGACTGCAACGCCAGAGCAGCTTGGTCGTGAGAGTCACTTTGCTCGTCTGCGTTTGTTGGATCCAGACCGCTTCTATGATTACGAAGCATTCGTTGAGGAAGAAGAGCAATACGCGCCCGTAGCAGATGCGATTACTTCACTCTTTTCCGGTGAAAAGCTACCTAATGAAGCAAAAAACCAGATCACTGAGTTGTTGTCTGAACAAGACGTAGAACCACTTTTCCGTATTATTGAAAGTGAAGCGGACGAAGAAGCTAAAGCGTCGGCACGCCAAGAGCTGATCGATAACTTGATGGATCGTCATGGTACAGGGCGTGTTTTGTTCCGTAACACGCGCGCGGCCATCAAAGGCTTCCCTACGCGTAACGTGCATCTGATGCCAATGGATATTCCACCGCAATACACTACATCAATGCGTGTTGCTGGAATGATTGGCGGTAAGATGAGTTCTGAAGCACGTGCGATGAAGAACCTTTACCCGGAAGAAATTTTCCAAGAATTTGAAGGCGATGACGCGAGCTGGTGGCAGTTTGACTCGCGTGTGAATTGGTTGCTTGAAAAAGTAAAAGAGAAGCGCAGCGAGAAAATCCTCGTGATTGCTTCTCGTGCGAGTACCGCACTGCAATTGGAGCAAGCACTGCGTGAGCGTGAAGGTATCCGCGCCACCGTTTTCCACGAAGGTATGTCGATTCTTGAACGTGACAAAGCGGCGGCTTACTTTGCGCAAGAAGAAGGTGGAGCACAAGTTCTTATCTGTAGCGAAATCGGCTCTGAAGGTCGTAACTTCCAGTTTGCCAACCAACTTGTCATGTTCGACTTGCCATTTAACCCAGACTTGCTTGAGCAACGTATTGGTCGTTTGGACCGTATCGGTCAAAATCGCGATATCGACATTCATGTTCCTTACCTGAAAGGCACATCGCAAGCGATCCTAGCACGTTGGTTCGATGAAGGCCTGAACGCTTTTGCGGAAACCTGCCCAACAGGCCGTGCTGTTTACGATAAGTACTCCGATGATCTGATTGAAATTCTTGCCTCTGGTGATACCAGCACGCTAGATGAGATCATTGAAGCGTCAGCAAAAATGAATAAAGAGCTGAAATCCCAATTGGAGCAAGGCCGTGATCGCCTATTAGAAATGCATTCAAATGGCGGGGAAAAAGCACAACAAATCGTTGAGAAAATTGAATCAACTGACGGCGATACCAATCTGGTCACCTTCGCACTTTCTCTTTTTGACACGATTGGCTTGAATCAAGACGATAAAGGTGAAAACGCCCTGATTGTGACCCCATCTGAGCACATGATGGTGCCAAGCTACCCAGGTCTGCCATACGAAGGAGCGACGATCACGTTTGATCGTGATACGGCTTTATCTCGTGAAGATATGCACTTTATCAGTTGGGAACACCCAATGATCCAGGGTGGTATCGATCTTCTTATGAGTGAAGGGGTGGGGACGTCTGCGGTATCTCTATTGAAAAACAAAGCGTTACCAGTCGGGACTATTCTTCTTGAGTTGATTTACGCGGTAGATGCGCAAGCGCCAAAACGCAGTGGTATCGCGCGCTTCTTACCGAAAACGCCAATCCGTTTAATGATGGACTCGCGTGGTAATGATTTGTCTGCTCAAGTGGAGTTTGAAAGCTTTAACCGCCAGCTCAGCCCTGTAAACCGTCACTTAGGTAGCAAGTTGGTTACGTCGGTACAGAAAGACGTACACCGCTTAATTGAAGCCGGTGATGTTCTTATTGAAGAGAAGGTCGAAGAAGTACGCAAACAAGCTCATCAAGATATGCAGCACAGTTTGAATGCAGAGCTTGAGCGTTTGCAAGCACTGAAAGCGGTGAACCCAAATATTCGTGACGAAGAAATTGAAGCTATCGACGCACAAATTAAAGAGCTCACTGGTTACATCAACCAAGCTCAGGTTCAGCTCGACTCGCTGCGTTTGATTGTGGTGAGCCACAACTAAGTAAGTATTTATTGCTCATTAAAAAAGGTCTTCAGTTGAAGACCTTTTTCTTTATTTACGGTTTAGTTTCTTTAAGCGGAATGCATTAATCACTGATAGCTATCTCATTTACATCAACCACTTCCACCAGATAAATACAGCCAAGAAGCCAAACAAGTAAATCAGGCCTGCAATCGATAACCACTTTAGTTTAGGTCCAACAGCCAAAGGCTCAGGTAACTCAGTTTTGCTCACTAATGTGTAATTTAGCAGAGCAAAGAATGGCGTGGTCATAAAGGCGAGGATCATCGCAAAGTTCAGCATAGGCAATAACGCAGAAGCCCAGAAAACCACAATACCCAATGCAAGTAAGGAGACTACCAGCATGATCGCTGAAGTGGTTTTAGGGTTAGTGTCTGGTTGCGAGCGCAGTAAGCGTTGAGAATCCGAAATAACGCGCGAATAGCCATCAATAACGGTAATCGTGCTGCCAAAGATACAGAAAAACGCAATTACCGCGATCAAGTAACGAGACCATTCGCCAATCGTTGCCGCATATAAGCCAACCAATTGGTGGGAGAAGCCAACGCCAGAGCTTTCAAGCGCAACGCCAGAACCATAAAGCATCAAAGAGCCTAGCGATACAAAGATAATGGCAAGAAACGCCGTGCCAATATAACCGACATTAAAGTCAAATAGAGCAGAGCGGTATGTTACTTCTTGCTGGCTTGATTGGCGTTTTAGCCACGCTGAGGTTAAACAGGAGATCTCTATCGGTGCAGGCATCCACCCCATTGTCACGACGATAAAACCAATAGCCGCAATAGACCAAGGTGACGGCGGCTCGAAGTTGGCTACTTGCTCAACAGGGTTACCAAAGGCGATAGAAACAGCGAGTAAAGTCGCGATGGTTAACACCGACATGATCACCTTAGATAGCGTATCGAGCGCTTTGTAATGGCCAGCAAATAATATGATCAGGCAGGTGACAATCACAATGATGCTGAGTGATGCCATTGATAGTGAAAACGGAATGAAGTAGCCCAGCAAGCTAGCGCTAAACATCAACAAAGCGGCGGTATTGATGACGGCCGATACCACGCTAAGAAATAGAAATAGCCATAGATAAGGCCGACCTAATTTCGCGTAGCCCTCAACCAAGGTGAGCCCTGTCCCCATGGTGTACTGTACGCCCGCTCGGAAAAAAGGGTATTTAAACAGGTTTACGAGCAGAATCAGTGCAGCCAATTGCCAACCATAAATCGCACCAGCCTTGGTTGATGCCACGAGGTGAGAGCCACCGACCGCAGCAGATGCCATTAATATGCCGGGGCCTAGCGAACGAAAAAATAAGGAAAGTTTGGATTGGGGTTTATCTATAACGGCGGAGTCCATTGCTTATTGTCCTTTTTATCTTATGTATCTTTCTAAAGAGATACATACCGCAGTACATGACAAGCTGAGCGATCGCCCTATACTGCGCAACGGTAATGTCTTTTAAATGCTGTGTTTTGATGTATTTATTTTAAGTATTCTTTGCGAATATCATGCTGTGTGCATCTAGCACTCTATTCAGTTATGCGTCTTGTTGTCAAACTAAATTTACAACGTGCTATTTTTAGTTTTTATGCTAAAGGATTGACTTTGTTTTATTGGGTTGAACTTTTCTTCAGAATCCTGCATCGGGTGCTATTTGGGTATATAATCGCGGCGTTTTTATTTTGTAGAGATCTCCCATGGCAATGCTTGAATATACCCCTCCCACCGACCCTTGGGTTGATATCGTTTTTGAGGATGACGACATTCTGGCAGTGAATAAGCCATCAGGGCTGCTGTCTGTCCCTGGTCGCCTTGCAGAGCATTACGACAGCATGTGGAGCCGCCTCAAAGAGTTGTATCCAGAAATTCAAGTTGTGCATCGCTTGGATATGTCGACATCAGGGTTGATGTTGCTGGCGAAAAACAAACCCGCGGAGCGAGCATTAAAAAAGCAGTTCCAATATCGCCTCACTCACAAGGTGTATTACGCACGTGTTTGGGGGCATGTTGAGCCGCAAGAAGGGAATATTGATCTTCCATTAATTTGTGATTGGCCAAATCGTCCACGACAAAAAGTATGTTTTGACGACGGCAAACCATCTCAAACTTTATTCCAAGTAGTGAAGCGTGAAGTGCACCCTGATGGCACTCATACGACCGTTGTGCGACTACTGCCCATTACTGGTCGATCGCATCAGTTACGCGTGCATTTGATGGCGATTGGTCATGCGATTATTGGTGATGAGTTTTATGCAACTGAACAGGCGTATCAGTTTTCAGAGCGTTTAGAGTTGCACGCTGCGGAGCTAAGTTTTTATCACCCAGCTACGGATCAGTTGAGAAGTATTTTTGTACCCTGTGACTTTTATCCTGAAGCCGAGGCGATGATCTTTAACTATTTTTCGCCAGAGCGTACATTGCCTGATTATAAAACGTTGCCACACCCTTAATGCCAATTGCACTCAACAGCGGTTCTTTCTAGTTCGCTATTTTTGGCTATTTCGTTACTGTGGTTGATGTATCCTGTCTTTCAGCCGTGAACAAGGAGTTGTTATGTCTTTGCCAAGCATCGTATTTTTAGACCGAGCGACCATCCCAGAACATATTGAGGTCCCACGACCTGGCTTTCCGCACCACTGGCGTGAGTACGACCTAACTGCGCCTGAGCAGGTAATAGAAAGGTTAGCAGATGCCGATATCGTGATTAGCAATAAAGTCCTGCTTGACCAACATGTATTAGAGCAACTACCAAAATTACGGATGATCGCCGTTGCCGCAACTGGTTTTAACAACGTCGATGTGAACTACTGTGCTAATCATGATATTGCGGTTGCTAATGTACGTGGTTACGCGACGCGTTCGGTGCCCGAGCACGTGATGGCAATGTTATTCGCTTTAAGACGGAATTTATTTGGGTACCACCAAGATATTGCCGCAGGTGAGTGGCAGCGTAACCAGCAGTTTTGTTTTTTTACGCACCCAATCGGGGATATTGGTGGTAGCACGTTAGGTGTTGTTGGTAGTGGGGCTCTAGGGCAAGCGACGGCGAATCTGGCTCAAGCGTTAGGAATGACCGTGTTGTTTTCTGAGCGTAAAGGGGCGGCAGAATGTAGACCAGGTTATGTGCCGTTTGAGGAAGTATTAAAACGCTCCGATGCGCTGACTTTGCATTGCCCGCTCAACGATCATACTCAGAATTTAATTGGTCAAGCAGAGTTGCAACAAATGAAGTCCAACGCCATTTTGATTAATACAGGGCGTGGAGGTTTGGTGGATGAGAGCGCGCTGGTGGATGCCTTAAAACAGCAAGAAATTGCAGCGGCTGGTTTTGATGTTTTTACACAAGAACCGGCTGATGAGAGCAATCCGCTGATTGCCAATATGAGTTTACCTAATTTGTTACTGACACCGCATGTTGCATGGGGCAGCGACTCATCTATCCAACGTTTAGCGGAAATCCTGATTGAGAACATTAACGCTTTCGAGCGCGGAGACCGCGTTAATCGCTTAGTGTAACGCTGACTGTAAAACCAAAGATAAAAAAGCAGACATTGACGTCTGCTTTTTGCGTTTAAATCGAATGCTCATTGCGTGAGCCCTCGAATTAAAACTCTTCTTCGTTTAGACCTTTAAGGATCTGAAAGATTTCGCGGTACGCTTTTGCTGGTTTCCCAGCTTTTTTCTCTTTCGCTGCTTGGCGAGCAAGTTGGCGTAGACGCTGACGATCCGCTTCTGGGTACATTTCCATTACGTCATCAATGGCTTTGTCACCTTCTTCCACTACGCGATCACGCAACGCTTCAAGTTTGTGGAATACCGCCGTTAATTGAGAGTGCTTATTACGAATTTTATCCAGTGCGGCTTGGATTGGCTCTGGATCTTCGTAACGCATCAATTTACCGATACGTTGTAATTGGCGACGACGCGCTTCATTTTTAAAGCGTTGCGCGTCAGCAATTGCTTCTCGCAAATCTTCGCTCAATGGAAACTTTTCTAGAACTGAAGGTTTGAGGCCGACAAGCTCCTCACCTAGCTTTTGCAGTTCTTCCATGTCTCGCTTCATCTCGGATTTACTTACCCAGATGATCTCTTCTTCTGGTTCCCATGGCGCTTTTTGATTCTTACGTGCCATTTCAGTTGCCTGTGTTTTGATTAATATTATGACTATTTTAACAAGAATCATGGGGAGAAAGCGAAATTCTTGTTATCCTATTGTTCATCAAAGACAAGATGTGAAAGACAATGGATATTAAACAGCAGGTTGCTGAGCAACGTACCGAGCTAGAGCAAGCCGTCGCAAGAGCCTTAAAGCTTGCATCGGCAAAATCTGACGCCGCCGAAGTCGCAATTACTAAAAGCACTGGTTTAAGTGTTTCAACTCGTATGGGTGAAGTAGAAAATGTCGAGTTCAACAGCGATGGTGCGCTGGGCATTACCGTTTACCGAGGTCAACGCAAAGGCAGTGCTTCCACGTCTGATTTAAGTGAAGCTGCAATCGAGCAAACCGTTATAGCGGCGCTAGATATTGCACATTACACATCTGAAGACCCATTTGCAGGCCCTGCAGCGAAAGAATACATGGTGCAAGAGATCCCTGAGCTTGATCTTTTCCACCCTGACGCACCCGATCCAGACTATGCTGCCAATGTGGCGATTGCAGCAGAAAAAGAGGCGATAAATTATAATAGTGCAATCAAACAAAGTGATGGCGCGAGTTATGATAGTCATTACGGCGTGAAAGTGTATGGCAATAGCCATGGCTTATTAGCTAGTTATGCGTCTAGCCGACATAGTACTAGCTGTTGTGTAATTGGCGTTGGTCAAAACGGCGAGATGGAACGTGATTACAGCTACACCGTGGCACGTCATCGTGATGACTTATGGACCCCAGAAACGGTGGGTCGTAAGGCGGCAGAGAATACGGTTAACCGCCTAGATGCGCAGCGTCTAAAAACAGGTCAATACCCAATCATGTTTGCGGCTGATGTTGCGACAGGCTTGATTGGCCATCTCGTTATGGCGATCAGCGGTGGTAACCTGTACCGAAAATCTTCTTTCTTACTTGACCATCTAGGCAAACAAGTGCTTCCTGAATGGTTCAATATCTCAGAACGTCCGCATGTATTGCGTGGTTTGGCATCAAGTCCATTCGATAGTGAAGGTGTGTACACTCAAGACCGTGAGATCATTACCGACGGTGTGCTAGCAACTTATCTGTTAACCAGTTATGCCGCACGTAAAATGAAGATGACGCCGACAGGTCACGCTGGTGGGATTCATAACTGGTACGTGAAGTCGACAGGCCAAAACTTCGAACAAATGCTTAAAGAGCTCGGTACTGGTCTTCTAGTGACAGAAGTCATGGGACAAGGTGTGAACGTGGTAACGGGGGATTACTCTCGCGGTGCCGCAGGCTTCTGGGTTGAGAATGGTGAAATCCAATACCCAGTATCAGAAATTACCATCGCAGGTAATCTAAAAGACATGTTCACCAAGATTGTGGCGGTTGGTAGTGATATTGAAACGCGCTCACAAATCCAAACGGGCTCTATCCTACTGGATACCATGAAAGTGGCGGGTGAATAAGCTTTTCTAGCAATTCAGAATCAAAAAAGCCTGATGTGTTCATCAGGCTTTTTCGTTTTTTCTGTTAGGTAATCAGTATTGTGGCAAGCCCTAAGAAGACAGATAAACCAATCACATCCGTCACCGTCGTTAATGCCATACCACCAGCTAAAGCAGGATCGATGTTCATTTTTTTCAATAGGATTGGAATCGTTACTCCTGCAATACCTGCGACCAATAAGTTGGTCAGCATGGCGGCGGAAATGATTCCTCCGAGCATCCAGTTACCTTTCCAAGCAACAACAATACCACCAATAATCAGCGCCCACATGATACCGTTGAGTAAGCCGATCGAAGCTTCTTTCATTAACAGTTCGCGTTTGTTTGAGTCACCGATATGACCAAGAGCAAGACCACGAATCACTAGTGCGACGGTTTGGTTACCAGCGACACCACCCATGGACGGAACAATCGTCATCAATACTGCAATGGCCGCCATTTGATCTAATGTGGCCTCAAACATATTAGAAACGGAAGCAGCAGCAAGGGCGGCTAATACGTTAGCGCCAAGCCAGATACTGCGTTTGCGAGCTGATTTTACAACAGGCGCGAAAGTATCTTCGTCATCGTCCATACCCGCCATACTCATCATCGAGTGTTCCGCGTCTTCACGAATAACGTCAACCACGTCATCGATGGTGATACGACCGACCAAATGCAAGTTTTCATCAACAACAGGTGCAGATACCCAATTACGGCGCTCGAACAGACTCGCAACATCTGAGTCGCTAGTATCGACGGTGATGGCCTCGTCCGCGTCTTCCATTACATCAATGATTTTTACGTCTGGCTGAGTGGTAATAAGCGTCGTGATCGGCAGTTCACCGATGAGCTTACTCTCTTCATCGATCACATACAGGGCATCCGTAGCTTCTGGAAGCTCGCCTTTCATACGTAGATAACGCAAAACTACGTCCACATCGACGTCACCACGAATTGTGATGACGTCGGTGTTCATCAGTCCACCCGCAGTGTCTTCTGGGTAGGATAGGGCGGTTTCGACCCGTAGACGGTCAGAGGAGTCCATTTGCGACAGGACTTCGCGTGACAGGTTGTCAGGCAAGCTACGCAGTACGTAAGCCACGTCATCGGTATCCATGCCTTCTGTCGCTTCTGCAAGCGCTTCTGGTGCCATTTTGGATACGAGGCTGTCTTTGACGTCTTCGTTCAGCTCGTCAAGGATTTCACCATAATCTTCAGGGTCGGTGAGTTGCCAAAGAACTTCACGGCTCTTACGTGGGGAGGCTTCTAAAAGGTGAGCGATATCCTCAGGTTCCATGTCCTGCAATTGACGACGAACATGGACGAAGCGGCCATTTTCTAGCGCTTCTGTGACTTCTTGGAGGGCTTGGTGAGCTTGGTCGAATTCAATTTGCTCTGCCATTCATTCCTCCCAATTCCTGATATTTACAATGCGTTGAATAATAACTTAATTCTAGGCGCCTTTTAATAACAACTTATGATACTAAGCAAATTTATTTATTAGGTCAGGGAAGAGAAAGATAATGGGAGGTAAGAAAAAAGCGAGTAAACTACTCGCCTTCATCAAATTTATCTTCGATCAAATGGCAAATGGCATCCAGTGCTTCTTCCGCTTGCCCACCCGTTGCGTGGATCGTGACGTATTGTCCTTGAGCGGACTCTAGCATTAACAGGCCCATTACGCTGTCTGCTGTGGCGGTTTTGTCTTCTTCATTGTCGATGGTGATGACCGCTTCAAAGCTCTGTGCCAGTTCGACCAGTTTGACTGCTGCACGAGCATGTAAGCCAAGGCGGTTTTGAATCAATACTTTACGACTTAACTCCACGGCTACTCCTTAGCGTTTTTCTCTAGTGAGGTATGGCGAATTTGTACTTGGTGTCCTTTGTTGGAGAAGTATTCACCGATTTGCTGAGTTAAGTACACCGAGCGGTGCTTACCACCAGTACAACCGATTGCAACGGTCAGGTAGCTGCGGTTGTTTTTCTCAAGCAGAGGTAACCAATTCTCTATAAAGCTTTCAATTTGATATTTCAAACTTAACACCGATTGGTGTTGCTCTAAAAATGCGGCGATAGGAGCATCCAGACCTGTAAGCGGGCGTAGTGCTGGTTCCCAATGTGGGTTAGGTAAGAAGCGAACGTCGAATACGTAATCGGCATCGGAAGGCAGGCCGTATTTAAAACCAAAAGACTCAAATACCATAACGAGCCCTTTGCGATCTCTGCCTTCAACGCGCATACGCACGGTTTCACTCAATTCATGCAAAGACTGCCCACTACTATTTAGGACCAGATCTGCATGCGCTTTGAGTGGCGTCAAAATTTGCTTCTCACGCTCGATGGCTTGATCGAGCGAGAGGGAGGTGCCACCTAAAGATAACGGGTGAATTCGGCGTGTTTCGCTGTAGCGTTTGAGTAGCGTTTCTTTATTAGCGTCCAAGAAAAGCACGGTCACATCAAGCTCAGTTTTTAACTGTTCTAGTGTACTCGTCAGTTCTTTTAGCTTTTTAGGAATATTACGAATATCAATGCTGACTGCAACATTCTGTTTGCTGTCAGCAACAGAATGAACAAATGCGTCCAGCAAGTTAACTGGCAGGTTATCAACACAGTAGTAACCTAAGTCTTCCAGTACACGAAGCGCAATACTTTTACCGGCACCTGAGTGCCCGCTAACAACGATTAGTCTCATGGAGTTAGTCCTGCTTATTGGTGAATCATGATGTCGTAAAGTTCTTCATCACTCTGAGCATTACGCAGTAGTTTTAATACTTGCTTATCGCTCAGACGTTCTGCCATAGAGGATAGAGTCTTGAGGTGCTCTTTGCACTGTTCTTCTGGTACAAGGAGCGCAAAAAGAAGATCGACAGGTCGATTGTCAATCGCATCAAATTCGATTGCTTCATCACATTGCAGTAAGACAGCAATGGCCTTGTCGCTTGATTGCATTCTCGCGTGAGGGATCGCAATACCGTTTCCGATACCGGTACTGCCCATTTTTTCTCTATTGAGCATGCATTCGAACAGCTCGGTAGAATCTTGGCCCGTTTGATCAGCCACGATACGGCTGATCATTTCAAGGGCGCGTTTTTTACTCGTGCAGTGGACCGCACTTTTGGTGCAGTCCAATGACAGTATTTCGCTCAGTTGCATGATTAATGACTGTTTAGTTTTTCTTTGTGCTTATTAAGTTGGCGAACCAATTTATCTACCAGCGAATCGATCGCGGCATACATATTTTCGTCATCGGCTGATGCGTGGATTTCGCCTTGATTTATGTGAAGCGTAGCTTCCGCGATTTGAGTAATTTTTTCAACTTTTAGTACAACATGCACTTGATTGATATGGTCGAAGAACCTTTCGAGCTTCTGAAACTTAGAATTTACATAGTCTTGCATTGAATCGGTAAGATCAACGTGATGGCCTTGAATATTGATTTGCATAGACTTTCCTTTTCAGTTAGTGCCTTATAATAGGCGTTTACGCTGACTTGAAGGGGCAATTCCCAAGGATTCGCGATATTTGGCTATCGTACGTCTTGCGACCTGAATCCCTTGGTCAGCCAGAAGAGCAGCAATCTTGCTATCACTCAGTGGTTTGGCAGTATTCTCTGCTGCGACCAGTTTTTTAATGAGTGCACGAATTGCTGTTGACGAACATTCTCCGCCGTTGTCAGTACTAACATGGCTAGAGAAGAAGTACTTCAATTCAAAAATACCACGTGGTGTATGCATAAACTTTTGCGTTGTTACACGAGAAATCGTGGATTCATGCATGTCCACAGCCAAAGCGACATCATTGAGTACCATTGGCTTCATGGCTTCCTCACCATACTCGAAGAAATCTTGTTGATGTTCAACAATACATCTTGCAACTTTGAGTAGCGTCTCGTTTCTACTCTCTAAGCTCTTAATTAACCATTTTGCCTCTTGCAAATTGCTGCGGATGTACTGGCTATCCGCGCTATTACCTTTGCCTAATTGAGCATATTGTTGATTTACTTTTAATTTTGGCACGCTATCCGGGTTTATAGAAACGGTCCATTTGCCATTGTCTTTAAAAACGGATACGTCTGGAATTACGTACTCGGTATCATCAGGAGTGATGCGACTACCTGGACGAGGATCTAACTGTTGGATAAGCTTTAAGACTTCACGAAGATCGGCTTCTTTCAGCTTAGTCTCTTTGATGACGAGCTTGTAGTCTCGGTTGCCTAGGTGATCAATATGATCCGCAAGTATCATTTTGGCTTCAGCAAGCCACGGCGTGTCTTCTGGGAAGGTCGTCAGTTGCAGTAACAAACATTCTTGTAAGTTACGTGATGCAACTCCAAGAGGATCGAATTGTTGAATGCGTTTACGAACGGCTTCTACTTCGTCTAACTCTATCTCTTCATTATCGAAGCTCTCATGAATCTCTTCAGGCGACAAAGTTAAATAGCCGTAGTCGTCAACAGCGTCAATAATCGCTAATGCAATCGTGCGGTCGGTTTCACTGAATGGTGTTAGGTCAAGCTGCCACATGAGGTAATCATGTAACGATTCAGTGGTTTCGCCTTGGTAGACGGGCATATCATCATCAAGAGCTAAGCCAGTGCTACCAGTATTAGCGCTGTAGACGTCATCCCAAGTCGTGTCGATTTCAAGTTCAGAGCTAATTTCTGATTTCTCTATCACATCGGAGCTATCTGGAACGTCAATTTCTGTTGGTTCGCTAGCACTGTTGCTATCAGCAGCCTCGACCGCTGACTTATCTTCACCGTTTGCTAGAGGCTCGTCTTGGCCTTCTTCAACTTCCAATAATGGGTTTGAGTCCAACGCTTCTTGGATTTCTTGTTGAAGATCGAGTGTCGACAATTGCAATAAGCGAATCGCTTGCTGCAACTGTGGCGTCATGGCTAACTGCTGACCTAGCTTGAGTTGTAATGAAGGTTTCATTCAGTGTTACTTACCTTGTAATGCTCAGAATCTTACCGTTCCTAATATAATCATAGACGGAATTGTTCGCCGAGATAAACTTGTTTCACCTGTTCATTATTGAGAACTTCTGCCGGAGTTCCCGATGCAATTAGGTGCCCTTGGCTCACGATATAGGCTTTTTCACATACGTCCAGTGTTTCACGTACATTATGGTCAGTGATTAACACTCCGAGACCACGATCGCGCAGATGCTCAATGATTTTCTTGATGTCATTAACCGAAATTGGGTCAACACCAGCGAAAGGTTCATCCAATAAAATGAACTGAGGGTTGGCCGCTAAAGCTCGAGCGATTTCCACCCTGCGTCGCTCACCCCCTGATAGTGCCATACCAGCACTGGTTCTGATGTGCTGGATGTGGAATTCTTCCAACAAATCTTCCAGTTTATCTTGGCGCTCTTCCCTCGTCATTTCTTGACGAGTTTCAAGTACGGCCATGATGTTATCTTCTACTGAAAGCTTACGGAAAATCGACGCTTCTTGCGGAAGATAGCCAATGCCAAGGCGTGAACGGCTATGCATCGGTAAAATACTGATGTCATTGTCGTCAATGGTAATGGTGCCCTCATCACGAGGTACTAAGCCGACAATCATGTAAAACGAGGTGGTTTTACCCGCGCCGTTTGGACCGAGTAGCCCAACAATCTGACCAGATTCAACTTCTAAGCTAACATCAGTGACGACTTTGCGTTTTTTGTAGCTTTTCGCCAAGTTTTTCGCACTCAGTACTGCCATATTAGTTCTCTATCTGATTGGGTTGCAAAATGGTCGTAACGCGCTCTTCCTTAGAGCTATCTGCGACTAGCTTTTGTTTACCAATTTGGTAACGAATCGAAGAACCTTTGATGGTGTTGTTGTCTTGCGCCAGCTGCGCTTGACCTTTCATGGTCAGTTCGTCTGTAGAAATACGGTAATCCAGCTCCGTAGCTTGACCACTAAGTGTTTTACCATCGTCCATCAGCTGAGAAAACTTCGCAGGTTTACCAAATGCTTGAATCTGTTTAATTGCTTCGGTTTTAGGATCGCGAGTTACCACGATTCTATCAGCATCGATATTGATGCTCCCTTGCTTAAGAGATACATCGCCTTCAAAAACAACCTGGTTACTCTTCATATCCACCTGTTGGGTGTCAGAGTTTATGTAAACCGGCTGTTGAGTATCCGACTTGAGTGCCAGCGCTTGAGGCGCCGCCAATACCAGTGCCAGTAGGCTAAGGTGTAACGGTTTCATATCGACCTTGAACTTCATCTGTCAGAGTCGCAGTATGCTGTTTTAAGTTACCTTGCATTGCGCCTCCAGTAGTTTCAAATTGTGGTCCAACCAACATTACTTGTTGGTCAGCTTTAAAATCACGATTGGTTAGATTAATGACCAATTTGTCTGTTGCCATGGTATCAAAACTTGCACCAGGCAGAAGGTTTTGCATTAAGACTTTGTCATATAAAGTCAAAACTTGGTCTTCATCTAACACTGCTCTTGTGGCAGTCACCTTCCATTCAATGACGCTACCTTCACGGTAAACCATCAAAGTCGGGTTATTAAAAATAGTATCTCCACTCTTAGCATAATGGTCTAAGTTAGTGGAGCGAATGATGTAACTGCGGACACCATCTTCACCGTAGGTGATATTTTCTAATCCAGAACCACTGAACATGGGCAGTTCAGAATCTGGTGCTACTTGAATTGCGTCGTTGCCTTTAGGGGTTAGTAGGTAATAACCGCACCACGCTACAACGAAGATCAAGAGCAAATAAATAAGGCGAGTAAAACTCATATAATGAAGGCCTATCGTTTAGCTCAGTACTTCCCTGACCATTGCCTTTATTCGTCTAATAAATGATTTAAATGTTTGTGCTGATATTACATCACGCCAGCTTTTAGTAAATCGTGCATGTTCAGTGCACCCACAATTTTTTCGTCTTTACATAAAATCAGAGCGTTAATGTTTTTATTCTGCATCAAGTTCAAACCTTCAACCGCCAGCATATCAGGGTGTGCTGTGGTTGGGTTTGTCGTCATGACCTCGCCAATTGCCGTCGTATGAATATCGATACGCTTGTCTAAGGTACGACGTAAATCACCATCGGTGAATATACCAAGCATAGCATCGTGCTCATCGACGATGGCTGTCATGCCTAACCCCTTTTCTGAAATTTCAAGCAGGGCATCGCGAATTAATGCGTCAGGAGAAACTTTAGGTAACGCTTCTCCAAAGTGCATAATATCAGACAACTTAAGTAGCAGTTTTCTCCCCAGTGCACCACCTGGGTGAGATAGGGCAAAATCTTCGGCAGAAAAACCACGAGCTTGAAGCAGAGCTACGGCTAATGCATCTCCCATCACTAATGTGGCAGTCGTACTGCTAGTTGGCGCCAGGCCTAACGGACAAGCTTCTTGAGGTACCGTAATTTGCAGGTGTAAGTCAGACAGCTTGGCCATATTTGATTCTGGCTTACCTGTCATGCTGATGATCTTAATATTTAGGCGCTTTAATACTGGAAATAGAGACAGAATTTCGTTTGATTCACCAGAGTTAGAAATTGCCAGCACGATGTCACCAGGGCTGATCATACCCAAGTCACCATGTGCGGCTTCGCCTGGATGAACGAAAAACGCCGAAGTCCCAGTGCTTGCCAGAGTGGCGGCAATCTTGTTACCAATATGGCCTGACTTGCCAATACCCATAACGACAACTTTGCCGTTGTTGGAAAGGATAAGTTCACACGCTTTTTCAAATTGATCATCAAAGTAGGTATCTAGCTCTTGCAGAGCAGCAACTTCGATATCAAGAACTTGTTTAGCAGCAGCGCGAAAATCAAATTGATTGGACATATCAGATCTCTACTTATTGATCGTGGTAATTAAGCGGTCATGTTTGCGAATAAGTACACTTGGTAACCTAAGAAGCACACAAACAAGATGGCACCTTCAATACGGTTAATACTGCGTGATTTACCCAAACACATCGCGACAAGTAACAATGAAACGCCTAACATGACCCAGAAGTCACGTCCCATCGCGTACTCACTGAGCACCGATGGATTAATGATGCCAGGAATCCCCATTACCGCCAGAATGTTAAACACATTCGAACCGATAATGTTACCGACAGCCATGTCGTCTTCACCCTTTAAAACTCCCGCAAGTGATGCGGCTAGTTCTGGCAGGCTAGTGCCAATGGCGATAATAGTTAGACCGATAACAAGGTCGCTCATACCAAAGTGTTTAGCAATAATTACCGCGTTATCAACCAGCATGCTGGCTGCCAAAGGAAGCAGTATCAAGCCAATAACCACCCACATGATTGCTTTAGGGTTACTGACGCCTTCTGGGATCTCTGACTCTTGGTCATCAAGAAAAACATCACCTGATTTTTGCTCTTTGCGGCTGATTTGCAACATAGCAAATAAAAATGCCCCAAAGAGTACAAACAATAAGACACCCTCATAAAAACCGAGATGGCTATTCCAAAGCAGAATACCAGCGAGTACGGTTACGGCTATCATGAGTGGAAGTTCTCGGCGGATGACGGCGGAGCTAATCGACAAAGGCTTGATCAGCGCTGTAATACCTAGGATTAACGCAATGTTCGCTATGTTGGAGCCTAATACGTTACCCACCGCTGTATCTGTTTTGCCATCCCAAGCAGCGGTTGCAGATACCATCATCTCAGGGGCGGATGAGCCCATCGCAAGGATTGTCATGCCGATGACAAGCGGGGAAATACCGACGTTGCGGGCTATCGCTGCAGAGCCAAAAACAAGTTTATCTGCACTCCAAACAAGCAAAACAAGACCGACTATAAGCAACGCAACGGCTTCGAGCATGAGAATTCCTAAGTATTAAATAAGTAAAATGAATAACCGCTAATTTTGACCTTTTGCGGCCTAAAATGGAAGATAAACGAAGAATAAATTAAAGGTTAGTAACGAAAATGTATGTAAATCTCACTCATTTAAATGAGCAATTCTGGTCTAGGATTTAAACACTTCGTGCTAATTAGGTCATAAACCATGAGAAATTGCAGGGATATACTCGACTTTATTTAATTGAACAGTGCTTTAAATTCAACGCCAATGTGCTTATGATTGCAGCCTAATAAATGTACCGACGTTACTTTATTAAACGTAGAATTCAACTCCGATGAGTATCTGCTTGATGATTCCGTGAGTTGCAACGCTCCTACAGTAGAAGAGATGATATGTCGAACAACGATTTAGTCACCGTGAACAACCTCACTTTTTCACGGGGAGAACGCATGATCTTTGATGATATTGATCTGCATGTTCCTGAGGGCAAAGTGACGGCCATTATGGGACCATCGGGAATTGGTAAAACAACACTGCTGCGTTTGATTGGTGGTCAGTTGTATCCCGAGCAAGGAGAGATCTGGTTTGATGGCGACAATATTCCCTCTCTCTCGCGTAAAAAACTCTACCATGCTCGAAAGAAAATGAGCATGTTGTTCCAGTCAGGGGCTTTATTCACTGATTTGAATGTTTTTGATAATGTCGCCTTTCCATTGAGAGAGCATACCGATTTATCGGAAGATTTGATTCGCACCATGGTGTTACTCAAGCTCGAAGCTGTCGGTCTACGCGGCGCGGCGCAATTAATGCCGAGTGAGCTTTCAGGTGGTATGGCAAGACGCGCTGCTTTGGCTCGTGCAATCGCACTTGACCCTGACCTGATCATGTACGATGAGCCGTTTGTGGGGCAAGACCCAATCACTATGGGCGTTTTGGTTGAGCTAATTAGCAATCTAAACCAAGCGTTAGGTTTGACCTCTATTGTGGTTTCTCACGACGTACCTGAAGTCATGAGTATTGCTGACTGGGTATACCTGATGGCCGATGGAAAAATCATCGCCTATGGTACGCCAGAAGAGCTGACTCAAAACTCTGATCCTCGTGTCCAGCAGTTCTTACAAGGTGATGCCGACGGTCCTGTACCGTTTCGTTTCCCTTCTCAAAGTATCGAAAAGGACTTATTTGATGGTCGATAACTTCATTCACTTTGTCGCCTCGCTGGGTCGACGCACGCTTTCTATTTGCGGAGCATTTGGTCGTGCGACTTTCATGTTGATTGGGGCGCTATTTTCTAAGCCACAACCGATCAAAAGCTTTCCTCTGCTTGTTAAGCAACTTTATTCTGTAGGTGTTCAGTCGCTAGCGATCATCGTCGTATCTGGTCTGTTTATTGGAATGGTTTTGAGTCTACAAGGCTATGTTGTGTTGGTGGATTACGGCGCAGAAGGCAGTTTGGGGCAAATGGTAGCGCTTTCGTTACTCCGTGAATTAGGACCTGTTGTTACTGCACTTTTGTTTGCTGGTCGTGCCGGTTCTGCGTTAACCGCAGAGATAGGTCTAATGAAAGCAACGGAACAACTGTCTAGCCTTGAAATGATGGCGGTAGACCCATTGAAACGAGTGATTGCACCACGGTTTTGGGCTGGGGTTATCTCAATGCCTTTACTGGCTATGATTTTCATGGCTGTGGGAATTTGGGGCGCTCAGCTTGTTGGTGTTGACTGGAAAGGCGTTGATCACGGCAGTTTTTGGTCAGCGATGCAGTCCTCTGTTGAGCTAGGACAAGACATTGGTAACAGTATGATCAAATGTTTTGCGTTTGCAATTACGGTTACTTGGGTCGCTCTATTTAACGGTTATGATGCTATTCCAACATCGGAAGGGATCAGCCGAGCAACTACGCGCACTGTTGTGCATTCTTCTTTAGCAGTACTAGGATTAGACTTTGTACTGACCGCATTGATGTTTGGGAATTAATCATGCAACAAACACGTAAAACTGAATTATGGGTTGGCAGCTTTGTATTAGCGGGAATTTGCGCGATTCTTGTGATGATTTTTCAAGTTGCTGACGTAAAAAGCATTGGCTCTGGTGATACTTATACCCTCAAAGCCGAGTTCGATAATATTGGCAGTTTAAAAGTTCGTTCGCCCGTAAAAGTGGGGGGCGTTGTGATTGGTCGAGTAAGTAGTATTTCGCTTAACCCAGACAACTTATTGCCAGTTGTAACACTATCTATCAATAGTAAATACAATCAGTTCCCAGAAACGTCGAGCGTACAAATTTTGACATCTGGCCTGATTGGTGAGCAATACATTGGTTTAGTACCTGGCTTCGTTTTTGATGATGAAGTCATGCTGGTGGATGGTGATACCATCGAAGACACCAAATCGGCGCTTGTGCTTGAAGACTTAATTGGTCAAGTACTATACAGCGTAGGTGGTTCAGACGACTCAAGTAAGGAATAACTATGTTAGCGAGATTACTACTTTCAGTTTGTGCTGTGTTTAGCGTCTTTGGAGCAACAGCAGCAGAGGTGGATAAAACTGAACCTTATAAGATGATGAAGCAGGTAGCTGAAGTCACGTTCGAAAGATTGAAAGCCGAACAGCCGAAAATCAAACAAGATCCAAATTTACTTAAAGTGATCGTTGAAGAAGAGCTAATGCCTTACGTCAACTACCGCTATGCAGGGTTAAAACTTCTTGGTCCAAACTTAAAAGGTGCTAAGCGTGAAGATGTACTTGAGTTTATCGATGCATTTCGTGTGTACCTGATTGCGTCTTATGCACAAGTGTTGACGCAATACTCTGACCAAAAAATTGAGTTTGGTCCTGAGCCTAGCATTGATGACTCTAAGCGTATTACAAGCATTAAAGTTGATATCATCGATACTCCGCGTCCAAACATCAAACTTGAGTTTAAACTGCGTAAAGACAACCAGTCTGGTGAGTGGGAAGCATTCGATATGATTGCAGAGGGCATTAGTTTGCTTTCTAGTAAACAATCCGAATGGAACAGTAAAATTCGTCAAGAAGGTATTCTATCTGTTGCTAAAGACCTAGAAAAATTGGCCGCAGAACCGATCCGCTTCGAGGCGAAGAAATAATGGCCCAGACTCCCGCTCAGTGGCAATTGGATCAAAACATTCTTAAGCTAACAGGGGCACTTGATAGAGATACAGTGCCTTCATTGTGGGCGTATGCACAGCAATGGCAACCTGCTCAATCGGAGCTGGAATGCTCGCTAAAAGAGATAGAGCGCGTCGACTCTGCAGGAATGGTGATGTTAATCCACTTATTAGAGCATGCAAAAAAGCAAAACTGTCATATAATGCTCAGTTTCGTGCCGGCGCAACTGCGCACTTTGTTTCAACTGAGCAATGTTGAATCTTTAGTGGCCAAACACATACAGAATTATCAGGGGTAAATTGTGGATAGCGCAAAAGTACAACAGTTATTAGAAGAAGCACTAAACCTTCAAGAAGTGCATGTGAAAGGTGAAGGTAGCCACTATGAAGTGGTTGCTGTTGATGCTTGTTTCGATGGAATGAGCCGCGTTAAGAAGCAGCAGCTAATTTATGCTCCTCTGATGGAATACATCCAGCGTAACGACATTCACGCATTATCAATCAAAGCGTTCACACCAGAAGAGTGGGCTCGTGATAAGAAATTGATGTCGCTTTAAGGTTTATTGATGGAAAAGTTTCGAGTTATTGGGTCAGATAAACCACTAGTTGGTGAAGTGACCATTTCAGGTGCAAAAAACGCAGCACTGCCGATTTTATTTGCGTCTATCTTGGCGGAAGAGCCAGTAGAAGTGGCAAACGTACCACACCTTCGTGATATCGATACAACCATGGAATTGCTTAAGCGTTTAGGCGCGAAAGTAAGCCGCAATGGCTCTGTTCATGTTGATCCAAGCAGTATTACAGAATACTGCGCGCCTTATGATTTGGTGAAAACCATGCGTGCTTCTATTTGGGCTTTGGGTCCTTTGGTGGCGCGCTTTGGTCAAGGTCAGGTTTCTTTACCAGGCGGTTGTGCTATTGGCGCTCGTCCTGTGGATCTGCATATTTCTGGTTTAGAGCAGCTTGGCGCAACCATTACATTAGAAGATGGTTATGTGAAAGCAGAAGTGGATGGTCGTCTAAAAGGCGCGCACATCGTGATGGATAAAGTCAGCGTAGGCGCGACGATCACCATCATGTGTGCCGCAGCGCTGGCGGAAGGCACAACAACACTAGATAACGCTGCGCGTGAGCCTGAAATCGTCGATACCGCTGATTTCCTAAATAAGCTTGGCGCAAAAATCTCTGGCGCTGGCACAGATACCATTACGATTGAAGGTGTTGAGCGCCTAGGCGGTTGTAAACACAACGTGGTTGCTGACCGTATTGAGACGGGAACATTCCTTGTCGCAGCAGCAGTATCTGGCGGTAAAGTGGTATGTCGCAACACTAATGCTCATTTGCTTGAAGCGGTTCTCGCCAAGCTGGAAGAAGCTGGCGCGCTTGTCGAAACGGGTGAAGATTGGATCTCGGTTGATATGACCGACCGCGAGCTAAAAGCGGTAAGTGTACGTACTGCGCCACATCCTGGTTTCCCGACGGATATGCAAGCTCAATTTACGCTTCTGAACATGATGGCGAAAGGTGGCGGCGTGATCACAGAGACTATCTTTGAAAACCGCTTTATGCACGTACCAGAACTCATGCGTATGGGCGCTAAAGCTGAGATCGAAGGCAATACGGTTATCTGTGGTGATGTTGAGTCACTCAGCGGTGCGCAAGTGATGGCAACCGATCTACGAGCTTCGGCTAGTTTGGTTATTGCAGGTTGCATTGCTAAAGGCGAAACCGTCGTTGATCGTATTTACCATATCGACCGTGGTTACGACAAAATCGAAAATAAACTGGCTGCACTTGGCGCAAATATTGAGCGAGTGAGCTAGGCAAGTTAAACTGCACCGCAGGTAACTTGGATATCAAGAGAGCCGAAACCTGAGTTTCGGCTTTTTTATATCACTCTCATGACCATATTTTCCCTTTATGGAAAGAGAGATATTAATAGCTGTATCTGGCAAAAGCCGGTTCCTGGAGAACAAGAATGATTGCACTGTTACGTGTATTTGCTGTCGCTATCTTTGCGATTGTTATGTTTATTGGTGGTTGTGGTTACTGCCTATTAAGCCCTAGAAACCCTAAGCACGTTTTCACTTTTGGCCGTTTGTTTGCCAAGATGTCTCGTGTGTTTGGGATTAAGTTAGAGTTACGTATCCCTGAAGATGCGTATTCACGCGGCCAACATGTTTACATTGCTAACCACCAGAACAACTGGGACATGTTTACTGTTTCTGCGGCTGTGACTCCGAAAGTTGTGACAGTAGGTAAAAAGAGCTTGGCTTGGATGCCACTGTTTGGTCAGCTTTACTGGCTTACGGGTAACATTCTGATTGACCGAGCGAATCGTTCTAAAGCAAAAGGTACTATCGATCAGGTCGTGAGCAGCATGAAAGAAAGTGATGTTTCGGTGTGGATGTTCCCAGAAGGCACGCGTTCTCGTGGGCGTGGTTTGCTGCCATTCAAAACAGGTGCTTTTCATGCGGCAATTGGTGCAGGTGTGCCAATCATTCCTATCGTATGTAGCTCGACGAATAAAATTAAGCTGAACCGTTGGAACAATGGTCATGTGATTGTTGAAATGCTACCTCCAATCAGCACTGAAGGCTATGGTAAAGAGGGCATTCGCGAGTTAGCGAATATCTGTCGTGAACAGATGAAAGAGAAGCTTGAATCGTTAGATGAAGAAGTCAAACAGCGCAACGCTGCTTAAGTTTTACTGCGATATCATCACGAAAAGACAATAAAAAACGGGTAGCCTGAGCTACCCGTTTTTTTATGTTTGTCAGCAAGTGCAATTATTTGCGAACAGCGATTGCTTCAATCTCGATGCCAACATCTTTTGGTAGGCGAGCCACTTCTACACAAGAGCGTGCAGGGTAGTTTGCTACGCCGTGCTCATCAAAGAACTTGCCGTAAACTTCGTTCACTGTGCCAAAGTCATTTAGGTCTTTAACAAAAACCGTTAGCTTTACAATATCAGATACTTTAAGACCTGAAGATTCAACTACAGCCTTTACGTTTTCTAGAGACTGACGAGCTTGTTCTGCGATATCAGCAGACACTTCACCTGTCGCTGGGTTTACTGGGATTTGGCCTGAAGTAAGAACCATGTTACCTAGATCTACGCCTTGAACGTAAGGACCGATTGCTGCTGGTGCAGACTCAGTGTGAAGTACTTTCGTCATTTGATTTTTTCCATCAGTTGTAGGGAATAAAGATTCTCAGTTTGCCTCTAAACCCTCGGTAGGTAAAGAGCAAAATACCCTGACATTGCAGGGTATTTTAAACGTATCACAGCCTAGTCGTGCGGCGTGTTTATCGCTCGGTTACGATCTCGCGTGAGAACACTTTCTCGCAGTATTTACACTTTAGGCGGATTTCTTGTTTCTTCTCGAACACGCTAAAGCTGCTTTCTACTGGTTCATTATGAGAAATACAGTTTGAATTCGGGCATTCAAATACATCATTGATGCGCTCAGGAAGCTCTAACGCGAGCTTTTTCACCACTTCATAATTCTCGATTTGATTCACGGTCGCGTGAGGAGCATACAACGCTAGCTTGCTCGCTTGCTCTTCATTGATAAACACATTTTCGATTTTGAGTAGATCTTTATGACCGAGTGCTGATGATGGCAAGTTCAGTCCAATCGTTACGCGTTGTGATGAATTGTGCATATCGAACAGTCTTAATACTTTGATGCCGATTTGCGCAGGGATGTGGTCGATGACCGTACCATTTTTGATTGCTTCTACCTGCAATTGAGTTTCTTTAGCCATGATTTTTCCCCTCGATTACAGTGTTTCGTTTAGAACAAGCGCCAGCAGTGCTTGGCGAGCATACACGCCATTTTGAGCTTGCTGGAAGAAGTAAGCATGAGGCGTTTTATCAACATCAGTTGTAATTTCATCCACACGTGGTAGTGGGTGCAGCACTTTCAAGTTCTCACGCGCGCCTTCTAGTAGTGCCGCCGTTAGGATGTAAGCCGACTTAATATGTGCGTATTCCGATTCGTCAAAACGTTCTTTCTGTACGCGTGTCATGTACAGAATATCCAGTTCAGGAATCACACTTTCCATGTCTGTGTGTAGGCTATATTGAATGCCAGCTTCATCTAGTTCTTCGCAGATGTAATCTGGCATTGCCAGCGCATCTGGTGCAACAAAGAAGAAGCGGATGTTGTTAAACTTTGCTAAGGCTTGAGTTAGTGAGTGCACTGTGCGGCCATATTTTAGGTCACCTACGAATGCGACGTTCAGGTTGTCTAGACGCCCTTGTGTTTCCGCTATGGTGTATAGGTCGAGTAGCGTTTGAGTTGGGTGTTGGTTTGCACCGTCGCCCGCGTTGATCACTGGCACGCCATTTGAAAATTCAGAGGCCAAGCGAGCGGCGCCTTCTTGTGGATGACGCATCACAAAGGCATCGACGTAAGAAGAGATGACTTGTACTGAATCTGCGAGTGTTTCGCCTTTTTTCGCCAGAGAGGTATTACCATCATTATCAAAGCCAATCACGTCACCACCAATGCGCTGAATCGCTGTTTCAAACGATAAACGTGTACGTGTTGATGGTTCAAAGAAACAACTTGCAACGACTTTGTTTTTAATCAGTTCTGGTCGAGGTGCTTTTTTAAGGCTACCTGCTGTTTCTACGATAAGTTCCAGTTCTTCGCGTGAAAGCTCTGGAATAGAGATGATGTGCTTCTGGTAAAGCGAGTTCGCCATGATCTTCTTCCCTATAACATTGATGACTACATCCAAATAACCGAAAGGAATTTTGGACATAAAAAAACCTCCCCAATGGGGAGGTTTTAAAATTCAATAGAATTAACGAAAATAACACCACGTAAGCGTAGTCGCTTAGCGAGAGCAAATCGCGTTTTTACGTCAGCAATCAGCGTGGTCATTTCTTAATCCTCAGACAAATTGCCGAGCATTATACGCTTAACTTTCGTGAGCGCAAGCGATTACATCATGGTTTTTATCGGCTGTTTTTGCGCACTGGTTTAGCTTCCTAGCGTCGCAACCATCACGGCTTTGATGGTATGCATACGGTTTTCAGCTTCGTCGAATACGATGGAGTATTCCGATTCAAATACCTCTTCTGTTACTTCAAGGCCTTTCATACCGTATTTTTCAGCGACTTCTTTGCCGACGGTGGTTTCATCATTGTGGAAAGCTGGAAGGCAGTGCATGAATTTCACATGTGGATTACCCGTTTGCTCAATCACGTCCATATTGATTTGATAAGGCGTCATTAACGCTACACGCTCATCCCATGCCTCGGCAGACTCACCCATAGACACCCAAACGTCGGTGTATAGGAAGTCACAACCTTTCACACCTTCCTCAACGCTTTCTGTTAACGTGATTTTTGCACCGGTTTGTTGCGCGATAGTTTGACAAGTTGCCACGAGCTCCTCTTCAGGCCAGAACGCTTTTGGCGCGACAAGGCGAATATCCATGCCCATTTTCGCTGCGCCCACCATAAGTGAGTTACCCATATTGTTGCGCGCATCACCTAGGTAAGCGAAGGTTACTTCATGTAGCTGTTTACCACGGCCGTGCTCTTGCATGGTCAGGAAGTCAGCAAGGATCTGGGTCGGGTGGAACTCATCCGTTAAACCATTCCAAACTGGAACACCAGCATAAGTACCAAGCTCTTCAACAATGGATTGGCCAAAGCCTCGGTATTCAATCCCGTCGTACATACGACCAAGAACACGAGCGGTGTCTTTCATCGATTCCTTATGACCGATCTGCGAGCCAGAAGGGCCGATGTAAGAGACTTGAGCACCTTGGTCAAAGGCAGCGACTTCAAACGCACATCGGGTACGAGTCGAAGATTTCTCAAAGATTAGTGCGATGTTTTTACCTTGAAGTTTCTTCTGCTCTGTTCCTGCATATTTAGCTTTTTTCAGCTCTGCAGACAGTTCGAGCAAAAACTGGATTTCTTTGGTTGAGAAGTCCAATAGCTTCAAAAAGTTGCGGTTACGTAAATTGAAAGCCATAGCTCGTCCCTTAGTACATGTGATTAGATTAATAGAATTTATTAAAACATATAAATGCTTTTATTGTGAATAATTATTTTTAATTAAAGCTAAAAAAGGTTGATGTATTCACATCAACCTTAGTTTTGATTCACCTAATGTAAAGGGACGAGTAAGTTATATATCGTCTCGTTCTATTGGACAGCTCATACAGCGAGCGCCACCGCGACCACGACCAAGCTCGTTACCAGGTACTGTCAGTACTTTGATGCCAGCTTTATCGTATTTTTCGTTGGTGTATACGTTGCGTTCGTAACCAATTACTACGCCCGGTTTTACAGTTAGAACGTTATTGGCGTCATTCCATTGTTCGCGTTCCGCTTCATAGCTATCGCCACCAGTGGTGATGATTTTCAGCTGATCTAAGCCAAGAGCGGACTCAATCGCGTGCAGATAGTTATGTGAGGCTTCAACATGCATTTCACCGTTGCCTTTTGGTGTTAAGCGCCATGTGTCGAGATCTTTGCGCATGATCTCTGGGTAGACAGAGAAAGTATCTACATCCATATGGGTCATCACAGTGTCTAAATGCATACATGAGCGGTGTTTAGGCAGATCAATTGCAATCACCTCGGTAGCTTGGCCTGCTTTAAATAGGCTCGCTGCAAGGTTCTCTACACCTTGCGCAGTCGTACGCTCAGACATACCGATAAGAACTGCACCTTTACCAATAACCAACACATCACCGCCTTCGACATTCGCGTTATCATAATGCAGATCATCGTCACCGAAGTATTTGATAAAATCTTGGCCAGCAAAAATTGGGTGCCAACGATAAATCGCACGTAGGTGGTTTGTTTCACGTTGACGTGCAGGCATCATCATCGGGTTAAGAGAAACGCCGCCATAAACCCAACACGAGGTATCACGAGTGAATAGGTGATTAGGCAGTGGCTCAATAACAAAGTCGAGAGGACGCTTCATTTTTGGCAGCATAGAAGATGAGGAGATCGGTAGCTCTGAGTAAGCTAAGCCACCTAAAAAGATGCAGGCAAGATGTTCATCATCCATTTCTGAAAAGTATTGGCGTAGGTCTCGCGCAAATGTTGGCCCGTAGCGAAAGTCAGAAATCTGAGTGTTCAGCAGCCATTGTTTTGCTTCTGGAACGGCGAGGGTTTCGACCAGTAAATCGTGGAGGAGAAGCACTTCAACGTCTTGCTCGCGCAGCGTACGTGCGAATGCATCGTGCTCTTCACCTGCCGCTTCTACAGCAAGAACGTCATCAAATAGCAACTCATGACAGTTTGACGGAGTTAAGTGGGTTAGGGCGCGTTCAGGGCGATTTAATAGAACTCGTCGAAGTTGACCAACTTCTGATCCAACGTACAGCTTGCTCATTTTGTATCCTTACAAATTTTCCAGCCATTAGTTATGACAAGCTTCCTAGAAAGATGCAAGTTATCAAGCTTTGTTTATATTCTGGTGTTTATGAATTTGAGAGTTTTTTATTTTTATTTTTATTTTTATTAAATTTATTATTAGATGTAAATGCTATTTTACTAAAATTAGAGTGCGTGCGTTTTTATTCTAATTTTCCCGTTGAGAAAGAATACATGCACAGTGCATAAAATGTGCATTTTTATTCTAAATTATGCATTATTGAAGTGAATTTATTCGTTATGCTTCTTCGTTTTACACGTGAGTGTATTCAAGAAAGCATCATAAACACGCATAGAAAGAGAAAATAACCACATTAAGTGTCAATTAGGATGTTCTGAATATTAAAAAATGCCATTCTTTGTTAATTTTTTGTTTCTTTGTGTGGTCGGTTTAATATTTAGATTCAAATAACCGATAAGAATCGCAGTGGTATGATGTTTGTTTGTGGCTTTTCATCGCAATCCATGCCATATTTCACCGGATCAGCATACTCAGTATCGGGTATTGTGTTTCCATCAAGTAACTAATCTGGAGCCAAAACATGTCTCACGAAGATGAATATCTATCAGTAGAAGAATTAATTGAGATTCAAAAGGAAGAGACTCGCGATATCATTGCAGCATTGCTAGAAGATGGCAGCGATCCAGATTCGCTATACGAAATTGAGCACCACCTGTTTGCAGAAGATTTTGACACGCTAGAAAAAGCGGTAGTTGAAGCATTCAAGATGGGCTTTGAAGTTCTTGAAGCAGAAGAAACTGAAGATGAAGATGGTAACAAGTTGCTTTGCTGTGATGCGACTATGGAGTCCGCACTTGACGCAGAAGCGATTGATGCGCAAGTTGAAAAATTGATTCACTTGGCAGAAAAATACGACATCATCTATGACGGTTGGGGTACGTACTACGAAGGCGAAGATGCGCTTTACCCTGAAGAAGATGAAGACGACGAGTAATCAAAGCTCACTACTTTTGGAAAAACCAGCGTTTAACGCTGGTTTTTTTATACCTTGAAAAACTGACGAATGTGGAGGCGATAAATAATTCACATTGAGTTTATAGGGGATTTCTCCCTATAATGCGTGAAAATTGATCTAGCTCAAGGTGTATATGCAACTCTCACTCGCCGGTTTATGGCAAGTCTCTCCACTGACGGACCTTTCTATCCCACAGGATGACATTACTTTCCCTGCTCCTTTGAGTCAGGTATTGCCAGCTGAAATGACAGAAGAAGCAATTCGTCAGCAAGAGTGGCACCTGATGCATGACATTGAAGTGGACGAATCCATGATGGCATTCCCAGCGGTAGAAATGGTGTTGGGTGGTGTGGATTACCATGCAGAAGTGCGTTTGAACGGAGTAGCATTGTTCGACTGTGACGGTTCTCAAAATGTCTACAAGAAAGACATTCGTCCGTTCATGCAAATGGGGCGTAACCGCTTTGAAATCTTGTTCTTAGAGGAAGAAGAGGATCTTCTGTTTGATGAAGATAAACCTGAGCTGTGCTCTCTGTCCGATCATGAATATAAAAAAAGTGATGAGCGCTTAGGGGTATGGCAAGAACCGTATCTGCAGTTCATTCGCAATGTGCGTTTAGACCGCGTGGCTACCGAACAGATTTGGCACCACGGTGGTGGTTGTGAGTTTAAAGTAGACTTGTACTATCAAACTTTTTCGCCGGGCCTGGTCTCTGCATCGGTTAAGTTTAATGGTATGACTTACCATATTCCTATTGATGTCCGAGCGGAGCATGCGAGCGCTTTATTCCAGATCGAAGCGCCAAAGTATGCCGATCTTACTGATCCTGATCCAAGTGATCTCTACCAGTTGTCTGTTGAGTTGGATGGGCAGCACCAAAACTTCACTGTTGCCTTGAGCCAGGAGCTTTGTGTTACCCATGTTGTGCTTTAACTCTTAGTAATGCTCTTTATTACAGTGTTTTAAGCATTACGACTTCACATGCATCATGCCCTGTTTGTCCAAGCGGGGCATCGAGATGCTCAAAGCCTAGCTTTTCATACAAGCTTACCGCTTCTCTCAGACATTCAGTTGTCTCTAAATAGCACTGCTGATACCCAAATTGTTTCGCCAATTGTAAGCTCAATGCGACGATGCGTTTGGCTAAACCGTGCCCTCGTGTTTGAGGTAAGAAGTACATCTTTTGTAGTTCACACACATTTGGCTCGCCAGCTAAAGGGGCAAAGCCACCGCCACCAACGATCTCTCCGCGATGTTCAATGACCCAATAGGCGGCCCTGTTTTGATTGTACACCGAATACATATCATCAAGCGTTGGATCGGCCACACCATAACCTTTGTCTGCGGTTAAGCCGTATTCTGCAGAGACTTTACGAATCACATCTGCGACTTGCGGGTTGTCAGCTTTAGTAAGAGGTCGAAGAACGTATTCCTCAGCCTGACACACTTTTGTTAGCCCTTTTAGGTAAGTCTCTAGACCAAGTTTGAGTTGCTCTTGCTCGCTGTCATCGAGTTGGGTAAGCAGTTGTTCAAAGAAGTGGTTTTGCTGTTGGTCCAGTTGTGATAACGCCTGTTGGCCTTGCTCTGTAATCGCGACGAGTTGACTACGTTTGTCTTTTGGGTTTTCGATGCTCTCGACCAAACCTAATTTAATCAAACCAGTAACGGTTCGGCTCGCGTTGGACTTGTCGACATTAAGCTGCTGTGCCAGCTGATTGATGGTCAATGGCTGCAATTGGATTTCACCCAATGCGTGCGCTTGCACTGGAGTGAGAGCGACATCGCCGCATTGTTTATCAAGCATACCAAGCAATCGGACTGCTTGACGGGAGTAGTGTCGAAGTTGACGAGCGTTCATTATCACTTACCTCTAAAAATAAAGTTGCGCACCGCAACTAAAATAATTGCGGTGCGCAACCTTGTCAATGGTAAATGTCATTTTTCTCGTTAGGAGACGTAGTGAGCCTCCATGTTTAAGCGTGGTGATGTAAACAAAACTGCGGTGCTGGAGCTTTTTCTGATGATTTACGCATCCATACTTTCTCGTGGAAGTAGTAAGCCACCGTGTTCAAACTCGGCTCTAGCATCGCCATTACGCCGCCGACAAATGCATCACCTGTTAGTAAGTAAACCACGGTAAAAGCGACGCTGAAGTGCACGGTCGCAAAGCTTGCGGTTTTTAATTTGGTCATCCACTGACGAGCTTTAAGTGCTGGGACTTTTGCCCATGCCTTTTCATGAAAGTAGAAGGCTACGGTGTTCACTGAAGGCTCAATCATGGCAATTAAACTACCAATTAGAATGTCGCCTGTGAGTACGTAAGCGACACTAAATGCGATAGTAAAATGCAGTGCTGCGAAAGTTAGTGTCTTTTTCATGATAATTACTCAATCGTGTTTGTTTCGATGAGTCCATTATCGATAATAATTCTCATTAATGCTAATGGATGATGAGTATTGTTGCGATAGGGGAAAGCTATTGATGATGGTTTTTGGTGAAAGAGATACAAAAAAGGTTGACCATGATGGCCAACCTTTGGATTCAAAGTGAGAAGTGTGAGTTCTTCTCTTTCACTGAGGCTTAAAGTGCAGCGATCGTTGTCTTCTGCTCTTCTAGCTTAGCTAGTGTCTCTTTGTAGCCTTCAAGCTTCTCACGCTCTTTAGCAACAACAGCTTCAGGTGCTTTCGCTACAAAGCCTTCGTTGCCCAGTTTGCCTTCGATACGCTTGATTTCGCCGTGCGTCTTCTTGATTTCGCCATCTAGACGAGCAAGCTCAGCATCTTTGTCGATCAGACCTGCCATTGGGATCATTAGCTCAGACTTAGCAACCAATGCTGTTGCACACGCTGGCGTTTCTTCGTCAGCAGCAAGTACGCGTACAGATTCTAGTTTCGCTAGAGACATTAGTACTTGTTTGTTTGCTTCTAGACGCGCAGCGTCTTCTGCGTTTGCTGCTTTCAGCATAACGTCAAGCGGCTTACCTGGGTTGATGTCGTATTCAGCACGTAGGTTACGGATGCTGGTAATAAACGCTTTCACCCATTCAATGTCGTCTAGCGCTTCTTGGTTGAAGTTTGCTTCGTCGAATTGAGGCAGTGCTTGAAGCATGATTGTCTCGCCTTCAACACCTTCAACTAGTGGCTTGATGCTTTGCCAGATAGTTTCAGTGATGTAAGGAATCACTGGGTGAGCTAGACGAAGAGTCTTCTCAAGAACCGTGATTAGCGTACGGCGAGTACCACGCTGTTGCGCTTCAGTACCTTTCCATAGAACGGGTTTAGTTAGCTCTAGGTACCAGTCACAGAATTGGTTCCAGATGAATTCGTAAAGCGTGTTAGACGCCATATCTAGACGGAAGTTGTCGATATGGTTGTTGAACGCTTTCGCTGCAAGTTCAAACTGAGACTCGATCCACTTGTCTGCTAGTGAGTATTCAATCTCACCACCGTTGAAGCCACAATCTTGCTCTTCTGTGTTCATCATTACGTAACGGCTTGCGTTCCATAGTTTGTTACAGAAGTTACGGTAACCCTCAAGACGCTTCATATCCCAGTTGATATCACGACCTGTTGATGCCATTGCTGCAAGAGTGAAACGCAGTGCGTCTGTACCGTATGCTTCGATACCGTTTTCAAACGTCTTACGAGTGTTCTTCTCGATCTTCTTCGCTAGTTGAGGCTGCATCATGTTGCCACAACGCTTCTCTACGAGAGACTCTAGGTCGATACCATCAATCATGTCGATTGGGTCAAGTACGTTACCTTTCGACTTGGACATCTTGTCACCGTTTTCGTCACGGATTAGACCAGTAACGTAAACCGTCTTAAATGGTACTTGTGGTTTGCCGTTTTCGTCTTTCACGAAGTGCATGGTCATCATGATCATGCGCGCAACCCAGAAGAAGATGATGTCGAAACCAGTTACTAGAACGTCTGAAGGGTGGAATACTTTCAGATCGTCAGTTTGCTCTGGCCAACCTTGAGTACCGAACGTCCATAGTGCAGAAGAGAACCACGTATCCAGTACGTCTTCGTCTTGGTGAAGTTCAATGACTGACTCTAGGTTGTTGTTCTTACGAACTTCTTCTTCAGTGCGACCTACGTAAACATTACCTTGGTTGTCGTACCAAGCTGGGATGCGGTGACCCCACCATAGCTGACGAGAGATACACCAGTCTTGAACGTCACGCATCCAAGAGAAGTACATGTTTTCGTATTGCTTAGGAACGAATTGGATGTCGCCGTTTTCTACTGCTTCAACTGCGGTTTTCGCTAGAGGCGCAGTACGTACGTACCATTGGTCAGTTAGCATTGGTTCGATAACCACGCCACCACGGTCGCCGTAAGGAACTTGTAGATCGTGATCTTTCACTTCTTCAAGTAGGCCTAGCTCGTCGAATTCAGCAACGATAGCTTTACGAGCGGCAAAACGCTCCATACCGTGGTATTTAGCTGGTAGCTCAGTGCTGTAAGCGTCGCTTGCTTCGCCGTTAGTGTTGAATACTTCTGCTGAGTCGCGGATGTTCGCGTCGAAAGTCAGAATGTTGATCATTGGTAGCTGGTGGCGCTTACCTACTTCGTAGTCGTTGAAGTCGTGCGCAGGTGTGATTTTCACACAGCCAGTACCTTTTTCCATATCTGCGTGCTCATCGCCCACGATTGGGATGCGACGATCAACGATAGGAAGGATGATTTCTTTACCGATAAGATCTTTGTAACGTGGATCTTCTGGGTTAACTGCAACACCTGTATCGCCTAGCACGGTCTCTGGACGAGTCGTTGCAACAACGATGTAGTCTTTGCCATCCGCTGTTTTTGCGCCATCTGCTAGTGGGTAGCGGAAGTGCCACATGTTGCCTTTAGTGTCTTTGTTCTCTACTTCTAGATCTGAAATCGCTGTGTGTAGCTTTGGATCCCAGTTAACTAGACGCTTACCGCGGTAGATTAGATCGTCTTCGTATAGACGTACGAACACTTCTTGAACGGCGTTAGATAGACCATCGTCCATCGTGAAGCGTTCACGATCCCAGTCTACAGATGCGCCAAGACGACGAAGCTGCTTAGTGATAGTGCCGCCAGATTCGCCTTTCCATTCCCAGATTTTGTCGATGAAAGCTTCACGACCGTAATCGTGTTTTGTTTTGCCTTCTTCTGCAGCGATCTTACGCTCAACAACCATCTGAGTTGCGATACCAGCGTGGTCAGTACCTACTTGCCAAAGGGTGTTTTTACCCTTCATACGTTCACAACGGATAAGCGTATCCATGATCGTATCTTGGAACGCGTGGCCCATGTGTAGGCTACCAGTGACGTTCGGTGGCGGGATCATGATGCTGTATGATTCTTTAGTAGTGTCACCGTGTGGCTTAAAGTAGCCTTTCTCTTCCCAAGTCTGATACAGAGCTTGTTCGATTGAAGTTGGGTTGTATGTCTTTTCCATAGCGCTCTTTTAATGGATACGTTGATGGTTGAATCTTAGTCAATCTTTATAAGTGAGGGATCTTAACAAGATCGCCTTAACTATAAGGATTGACCGTTAAGGATATTGAATTTCGATCGTTTGCAGCTGGTAACCTGCTTGACGGTAAATTTTATATCTTTCTCTTGCGAGTTGTTTAGCTTTTTCTTCGCAGGGCACGAAGTCTACCACTTGAGCAAACTTGTTCGCAAAGGTTGTCTCATTTTCCGCCAAATTAATTACCAGCTGACGGTTCCAATTAGGTTTTACACCTTCATGGCCGATTTCAATGTTGGTGGCGTATTTCGGTCCCTCGCCTACGAGGTTATGTGCCATGAACTTGTCTGCATCAACTTGCCAAAAGGCTTCAGCGAGCTGCTCGGCGTGTGGTTTGTCTTGGCAGTTTAAATACACTTTAGCGCCTTGGCGAGCAAAGTGCTGAGCCAAAAACACGATGTATTCTTCAAAGCCAGCCACCGTTGCTTGCGGGCTCTCTTCGTTAATGATGTAGAAGGTTGCAGTTTGCATCATTCTCTCACTTGCCTTGGGTCTCTTCCTAAGACCATCTTAAGTCCCACTTTCATTTTAGAAAATTAGGATAATAAAAAAGGGCCTTGCGGCCCTTTTAGATGTTGTTCAGAAATTACTCTTCTGTCTCTTGGCCGCTGCGGTTCAAAAGGAATTGGACAAGCATTGAGACAGGACGGCCCGTTGAGCCTTTCGCTGCGCCTGATTTCCACGCGGTACCTGCGATATCGACGTGTGCCCAGTTGTACTTCTTCGCGAACTTAGATAAGAAGCAACCCGCAGTAATTGTGCCACCAGGGCGACCACCAATGTTTGCCATATCCGCAAACGGGCTTTTCAACTGTTCGTGGTACTCGTCTGCCATTGGTAGACGCCATGCACGGTCACTCGCTTGCTCAGAAGCGTTTACTAGCTCATGAGAAAGAGGGTTGTGGTTAGAGATTACGCCGCTGATATGGTGGCCTAGTGCGATAACACAAGCACCAGTTAGCGTTGCAACGTCAACCACGCAGTCTGGTTCGAAACGCTCTACGTAAGTCAGTGCGTCACAAAGAACAAGACGGCCTTCAGCATCCGTGTTCAGAACTTCTACAGTTTGACCAGACATGGTCGTTAGGATGTCACCTGGACGGTAAGCGTTGCTGCCAGGCATGTTTTCACAACCTGCTAGAACACCAATAACGTTGATTGGTAGGTTTAGCTTCGCCAGCGCTTTCATTGTACCGAATACCGATGCCGCACCACACATGTCGTACTTCATCTCATCCATACCTTCGCCCGGCTTTAGAGAGATACCGCCTGAGTCGAAGGTTAGACCTTTACCTACGAGCACAATCGGTTTTGCATCTGAGTCAGGGTTACCTTTGTACTCGATGATAGACATCATAGATTCGTTTTTAGAACCACGGCCTACTGCTAGGTAAGAGGTCATACCCAGTTTTTCCATCTCTTGCTCACCAATGATTTTGGTGGTTACGGTTTCGTAATCGTCCGCTAGACGACGAGCTTGAGAAGCAAGGTAAGCTGGATTAGCTACGTTTGGCGGCATGTTGCCAAGGTCTTTTGAGGCTTTGACACCTGATGCAATAGCAAGACCATGAGTGATTGCTTTTTCACCCAAGTTCAATTCACGACGCGTTGGTACGTTGAAAACAAGCTTGCGCAGTGGGCGGCGAGTCTCAGGCTTCACGCTCTTGAATTGATTAAATGTGTATAGACCATCTTTAGTCGCTTCTACAGCCTGGCGCACTTTCCAGTATGTATCACGACCCTTAACATGCAGTTCAGTTAGGAAACATACCGCTTCCATTGAGCCTGTCTCGTTAAGTGTGCTGATCGTCTTTTGAATGATTTCCTTGTACTGGCGCTCGCCAAGTTCACGCTCTTTGCCGCAACCGACAAGTAAAACGCGCTCTGACAAAACACCTGGTACTTGATGCAGTAGCAGCATCTGACCAGGTTTACCCTCTAGATCACCACGGCGAAGTAGTGAACTGATGTAACCGTCACTGATTTTATCAAGTTGTTCGGCTACTGGAGAAAGGCGACGTGGTTCAAACACACCAACAACGATACATGCGCTACGTTGTTTCTCTGGACTGCCACTTTTTACACTGAACTCCATGCGTACTCCTACATCCTGAAGACAAATTGCTCTAAATGTTAGATAATGATCGCTTACTTGTTGAATTTTAGCTCCAGGCTTACATGCAGAGCTGATTAAGCGACTAACATCTAGTTTATAATTTTTAAAAAAATAAATGGTTCAACGGGAAACTATAGTGATTCGACCAAAAAAACAAGTTTTGTATAGGTAATTTCAGCGTGATTATTGTTAGATATTTGATCCGCGAAACACTCAAGAGCCAATTTGCGATTTTTTTCGTGCTTTTTTTGGTGTTTGTAAGCCAGAAATTCATAAGTGTTCTTGCTGATGCTTCTGATGGGGATATTCCTGCTGGATTGATTTTCTCGATTGTTGGTTTGAACATGCCAGCAATGGGTCTGTTAATGCTGCCTTTAAGTCTGTATATCGGCATATTGATCACATTTGGTCGTCTGTATGCAGAGAGCGAAATTGTCGTAATGAACGCGACAGGTATTGGTAATAAATTCTTGGTTCAAGCGGCCTTATACCTAGCGTTGATTACTTCAGCGGTGGCGGCTTTCAATGCGTTGTGGCTATCGCCGTGGTCTCAAGACCGCGTTGAGCAGCTTTATGAGCAGGTAGCGTCAGAAAACAGCGTTGACCTACTTAAAAAAGGTCAGTTCCAAGGTACACCAGACGGTTCATCGGTTGTGTTCATCGATGACATTAAAGATAATACCTTGAGCAACGTTTTTGTTGCGCAGATGCGCCCTCGAGATTCAGTGTTACCGAGTGTGATGTTCTCATCTTCTGGTGAAGTAAAAGAGCTTTCGGACGGTCGTCAGATCATCACTATGAAAGAAGGTACGCGTTATGAAGGTGTGCCTACTCGCGTTGAATATATGATCACGAAATTCGATGAATACGAAGGTGTTATCGGCCAACGTGAGGTCAAAAAGAAAGGGCGAGACTGGGAAGCATACCCAACGGTTGACTTGATAGGTCACCCAGATCCAGAGGCGCAAGCGGAGCTACAATGGCGAATTTCGTTATTTGTGTGTATTCCACTCTTAACAATGCTCGTTATTCCTTTGTCTTCGGTGAATCCGCGTCAGGGACGGTTTGCCAAAATGGGGCCTGCGATTCTGATCTATCTAGCGTATTTCTTGGCGATCAGTGCAACCAAATCTTCATTAGAAGATGGTGACATCCCGGCTGCTATTGGTATGTGGCCAATCAATGCGATGTTGCTGATTGTTGCTATCATGGCGAATATGATGGACAGCGTTGCTGCTAGACGAATAAAAGACAAATTCCGCAAGAAGAGGCTCGCGTAAGCTGTGTTCAAAATCTTAGACCTTTACATCGGTAGAACCATCATCTCTACCACTGCCTTGGTTTTAGCGACGTTTGTTGGCTTATCGGGCATCATCAAATATGTAGAACAGCTACGTAAAGTAGGGCGAGGTGTGTACGACCTCACTCATGCGTTGTACTTTGTGTTACTCAGTGTGCCGCGTGATATCGAAATGTTCTTTCCAATGGCGGCATTACTCGGTGCCCTGATCGGCTTAGGTATGTTGGCTTCAAGCTCTGAGCTGGTGGTGATGCAAGCTGCTGGTTTCTCTAAGCTGGATATCGGGTTATCGGTACTAAAAACGGCCGTCCCGCTCATGATTGTCGTTATGGCGTTAGGTCAATGGGGCGCTCCTGAGGCCCAGAAGATGGCCCGTGACTTACGTGCGTTTGCGATATCAGGTGGTAGCATTGTGTCTGTGCGCTCAGGTGTGTGGGCTCGTGACGCAAACGACTTTATCTTTATAGGTAAAGTCGAAGACGACAAGCTTTATGCTTTAAATATGTGGCGTTTTGATGATGATAAGAATCTACAAAAAGTTATTTTCGCCGAAGAAGTCGACTACCAACAAGATAACAACTGGCTGATGCGCTACGTACAAATTACGGACATGGAAAATGAAAACGTAATTTCAAAGCAAGACATCGAACAGATGGAGTGGCACACCTCTTTGGCACCAGATAAGCTAGCTGTGGTGACCGTGAAGCCAGAAGAACTGTCACTGAGCGGTTTGTATGATTATGTGACTTACCTAAAAGCATCGGAACAAGATGCATCTCGCTATGAGTTGGCGTTTTGGCGTAAGTTGACTCAGCCGCTTTCAATTGCTGTGATGATGTTAATGGCGCTATCTTTTGTTTTCGGTCCACTCAGAAGCGTGACCATGGGGGCAAGGGTATTGTCGGGCGTGGTTGCCGGGTTTACTTTTTACATATCCAGTGAGTTCTTTGGCCCATTAAGCTTGGTGTATGGCATATCCCCAGTGTTTGGTGCTTTGGCCCCGAGTTTGGTGTTCTTAGCTATTGCGATTGCACTGCTACGAAGAAAGCTATAACTGAAGCATCATCGAATAAACCAAGTTTTACCGAACCAAATGTAAAAGGAAGGCATTACGCCTTCCTTTTTTGTGTTCCTAGACAAGTTAGTTTGCCTTCGGTAATACAACAACCTCTGTTTTGGCCCAAATGTCGTGGAAACCACGTTTCTTCGGATCAATCGGTACAGTCAGATTTGCCAAGCCAAAGCCAGATGTCGAAATACGAATTAGAGCTTGAGTTACCGTAATTGGTGCACCGTCTTTGGCATTGCGAACTCGAAGCTTCCAAGCGCGCATCCCAAGAGTTTGTCCTGCTCGCGTCCAGAAGAACACAAAGAAATATATCCACACACCCGCAAGATAAAGTGTAAATAGAGGGCTCAATACAGGGTGCTTTCCGAGCATATCTGCGGCATCAGCGTACTCGCCATAGCTCAACAATCCTGCTGCATTTAGTGCAAACACAACGGCCATAACAATACCAGCGGCCATCATTTCAATTGCGATAATAATCAATGTGTCGTAAATCAACGCTGCAAGTCGACGAAAGAGACCAGCAGGTGGAAGAGTTGTAGACGTTGTCATTATTCCATCACTTACCTTAAAAATTGTGCGTCAGAATATAGATTCCCTCACTAAGAGAAAAGAGACCTAACGCACAGAGTCTTTAATTGTGTATAAACGAAGAGACTTTTCTGCCCTACGTTATCAGCACATGTCATGATACACGAGGCCGTGCAGCAATATGTTTCAACTGAATTCGACTCTCTTAACCATTGGCTTTTTGGTCTGTGACCAGATTAGATAGCTGAGAGAGTTGGTGTTTCTCATCTTCGGTATAATGTTGGCTTAATGAAAGCTCTAAAGCTTTTTCTGACAGCTTGATTGCTGGTGACAAAAATAACTTAGGGTGCATACTAGAGAGAGCTAGCAAGGCCTTTTGTAGGCGAATCTGTATTTGGAGTTGCGCTGCACCATCGTGTGCTATCGGCAAAAAGACATCATCAAACAAATCCTGGTAGCTCAATGCGGGCACAAATAGTCTAGGATATCGAGTTTTGGCTGGCGGCTCACTGAGTAGGTCTCCCCATAATGAAAGTGCTCGTACAGAACGCCCAAGAACGTCAATCGCGGTGCCATTATCATTTACAGCCGGAGATAGTGCTCGTGAGGCGATTTCCGCCATAACGACTAAACCAAAGCGAGGGTCCTGATCATATGAACGCTCCGTTCGAATCGTGAAGGCTGCCGTTACTTCGCTTTCGTCTGGCAATTCTCCACAAACCCAAGCCAATGGTTGACCTACGTACACAAAACTTCCCGGTTGTCGCTCAAGATAGATGGTGCATTGGTTTGCTTCAGCAATACTATCGAGATGATGCATATCAACATGCTGTAAGTAGCCAATTTCTTGGCTCAAAATAGGTTTACTTCCTCTGGGTTTATGTTCTGGGTGGCTCCACGGGTGAGCACCTAGCCAACGCTCTTTGCCCCGTTTTCTAATAGCATCTAACAAGGCTTGCTCCACGTATGAAGTGGTTTCACTGACCCTTCCTAGTACGGAAAGGTGCTGAATCCAACGTAGCAGAGTGAGTATGATCATCACGATTACGGCGATAGTCACGATGAATAGATAAATTTGTGCTTGTTGATGATAGGCCCCAATACCTAGCGCGATAATTCCTACCAAACTAAATAGAAAAGAGCCAAGAAAGGTTGCTAAGGCATTTTGTGTTGTGCTGTCTTCCATCAACAGTTTTGTCGCTCGCGGCGTTACCCCTGCACTAGCGGCACTGTACGCTGAGACCATAATATTGAGAGAGAATGTAGTCACTGCAAGCATGGAGGTTGCGAGGATATTTAATATGTTGTTCAACAAATCCTTGCTGACGTTGATGGCAGGGGGCAGAGTAATGAACTGGTTTAAAACAATCGACATTAAGGCGGTAGCAACAGCTAGTAATGCGTAGAGTGACGTCCGGACCCACAGTTTTCGTGTCATCTGTTTCAGTAACCACTGCCATTTTGACCCAGTCATTCTTTGCTCCTATTCAGTTCTCACTAGAAAGTCGATAGAAAATTCAGAAAGTTATTCTTGCTTAAGCATAGGTTAAATGCCCGTCGTTCTGCTTGATATTTCATGCATCACGAAAGTAAGAAAGCTGCTTGCTTCAAAGAATGGTGCTCTTGAGGTGTGAATTACCACGATTCTGTTACCTTAATTGATAGATGAATTAAAAGTATGTGATTGAAAAGAGGTAGCGCATGATTGTAATTACAGGTGCAAGTAGCGGCTTAGGGGCGGAACTAGCAAAGCGTTATGATGCGGAAGGCAAAGAGACGTATGTAATAGGAAGAAATACAGAAAAACTATCCGCACTAGCAAAACAACTCTCTCATAACGTTGCTTATCAAGCTTGCAACCTCTCATCGCACCAAAATGTGAAACAGCTCTTTGATGGGGTGAAACAGTCCCCTGAAATGGTCATTCATAGTGCGGGAAGTGGTTATTTTGGCTTACTGGAAGAGCAGGAGCCGGAAGAGATTCAAAAGTTGATTGATAACAACCTGAATTCTGCGATTCATGTGTTAAGAGAGTTAGTAAAGCGTTACAAAGATCATCCAATAAAAGTGGTCATGATCATGTCCACAGCCGCGCAACAACCTAAAGCGCAAGAGTCTACGTATTGTGCAGTGAAATGGGCCATCAAAGGATTAATTGAGTCGGTTCGTTTGGAGCTAAAAGGAAAACCTATGAAAATTATCGCGGTTTATCCTGGTGGAATGGATACGGAATTCTGGAAAACAAGCGGCAATAAGATGGACACGAGTCACTTCATGCAAGCAGAAGATACCGCAGAGATGCTCCATAATGCGTTGTCGAGCATTGGGAATGGTTATGTTTCTGATATTACAGTGAATAGAACTTAAAAAGAGTTTCGTATACTCATTTTCATCTGGAAGAGTAGTAGAAAATGGAGCGTACGTTTCTTATGAGTACAGCTTTGTCACACTTTGTGGCGAAATTATCAGCAAACGATAGTTATTTAAGGTATTTCTGCTTGCGCAGGTCAAAAGCTTACGTATAATGCCAACCATCAAAGGGCAATAGCCCAAAGATGCCGGTGTGGTGAAATTGGTATACACGACGGATTCAAAATCCGTTGCCTTCGGGCGTGGCGGTTCAAGTCCGCCCACCGGTACCATACATAAAAAGGTCGCTTTTATAGCGGCCTTTCGTCGTTTTAGGTGGTTGAAAATGTTCGACTTTTCAGGTGCTTATCTCAGTTTTCCTTTCTTGTTATCAACGCTTTTCTCGCTCCAATAGACTCCCTTTATCCACCTTAAAATTTCTCCCATGGTCCATATATGGTTCATCGCTTGACGATTCTGTGCGCAAGGGAATCCTAGTAAATCCAACAAATGCAAAAAGCAGCCGTCGCACAAGCCAGTATTACCAAGGGCTTCGAGCGAGAAGAACCATGGTACGACCATGGTGACTTTACGGTGCTATGAGGTTATTCTCCAGTGACTCGATTTCTACAGTCACCACAATAGCTATCGTTGTTTCGTTCCTCTTTTTTAAGGATACGGTCTCCACAGCGCTCACAGTTTCTATTGCTGTAAAACTCTTGCTTATTCATCTCATCTCTTTTGCTTTGCATTTCACTTGTCCTTCTTTTGTAAGTTCAAGAACATGATTGCACATAGATGGGGTAGAAGACCTAATACATTTTTAATGTATTTGCCCCTCCCCCCTCCCGACACATGATAAACAGATTTAAATTTCAGAATCTGTTTATGGTAGTAGTGATACGTCGCTACCGCCTGAGATTATCCAGATTGATACTGGTGACAGGTTCTTTGATGAAATCCTACCCCCGATGGTTTACATCAAGAGAAATTAAATCGTAGCAATATATCCATTGCTAATTACAGATTGTGAAATTTACCACCTAGCCCGTTGATACATGACGCCAACTAGAACTGACTGGACTAATGATCAGCGAGAATGTGTCTTTTATGTTAGCTGAGTGATCGTTACACATCTCCTCATTAGTGTTTATGGATATAACAGCTACCCATCTAATGGAGCTTTATGCTAAACTTGTGTCATATCTAGGAGGCTGTATGAAAAAGAAACTGGTTATACTATGTTTAGTGGGGTTAGCTGGGTGTGCTTCATATAATAGCGGGTATGACGCCTTAGGCGCTGCGTTAGGTATGGATATTAAATCGAACGAAGAGCTTTATGCACAGGAATGTTATAGATCAGGCTACGCAGGTAGTAATCATGGTAATTATGGTTATTTAAACGATGATGAGTACTTCAAATCAGTTACTAATGACTCAACCAATGATAGATTCTTAGATAAATATAAAAAGTATAAAGATACTGGTAAATTACCAATTTCTCATTACTCTAAACTAATTCCAGAAGAAGAGTGTCGTGCTGCTCAGGTTAGAGGTTTAGAAGATCGATATGAATCACTAGAAGCATATGTCTTAGAGAAAGAAATTCGAAATGAAAAGGTTAGGCAGGAAGCGACGGCTGAACAGAGATTAGTTACAAAACAAAAGAAAAAAGAAAGACAACTTTATGCTGATACGGATGCAAGTAAAATATCTACAGCATCAACGCTGCTTGCTGATATGACTTCATGTATCGTGATTTTTGATAACTTAGGGCAAAAAAATAAAGCAAGTGCAATGTTTAAAACAGTTCAACTAACACATGATCGTGCTGTGGCTAAATATGGACGTGAGGTTGAAATACTGTTTGAACAAAAAATAAAAGACTCGAATCCAAATATTTCTCGTTGTGAGAGTTTATTTTATCTAACGAATTGACGATATGGATAAGTGTGCGGGTAGGAATTATTTACAGGATCTTCTGTATATCTTTCGGTTTTTGTTTTCTCCCGTACCAAACGCTCATTCAAACACATATTAACTAATGGAATATCTAGTTAATGGAGGTTTGAATGAGCAAATCACAACGACTCACTACCACTTTCCTCAACAACCTTAAACCCAACCCTAGAACCGCAAAATCCGCTGATTACGAAGTCAATTTATCCGCTATGAAAGACTCTGGTTTACCTACTGGCGTACGTTGCTTAGTGGGTAAATCTGGCGGGAAACGCTTCTTGCTTAGGTATATTAGCCCTCAGGTTCCGGGTAAAAAATCTGCGATTGGTCTTGGCCGTCACCCTGAGACAGATCTTGTAACCTTGAGAAAGATCGCTAAGGAATACCGCCAGAAGATCCTTGAAGGCATTGATCCCAAGCTTGAGCGTGACAATCAGGCTACCGAGAAGGAGATGACTCTGGAACGGTTCTTTGATGAAGTGTACCTGCCACTGGCTAAACAGAAACGCAGTTGGAAGGATGATGTCGCTCGGTTTCGTTTAGCAAAGTCGATACATCATATCTCGATTCACGACCTAACTGCCGCCGATATCATCAAAGTCCAAATGGAGATGCAAAACGCCGTTACGATTAAGGGGAAACCATATGCTCCTGCTTCGATTAATCGCGTTCTGGCTCTATTGAAAACTATTAACCGTCAGGCATACAAGTTGATGGACGCGCCGTTGGTTGCTGATAAGGTCAGCTTGTTGAAAGAAGACAACGTCCGTACTGGTTACTTTACCGAAGTACAGCTGAAAGAGTTCATCGGTCATGCCCTCAATCATGAAGATAAAAGTATTGGGGCATATCTAATTATTCTGTTTTTGACTGGGTTACGCGATAAGGAACTACGACTTCGCTTGCGAAGTGACATCTCATGGGAGGAAAAAACTCTCACTATTCCGCATACGAAAAACGGTAGTAGTCACGTTATTTATCTAAGTGATTACATGCTTGATATTTTGAGGTCGGTGCCTCATGTGGCGAATAATCCGTATCTCTTTCCTGGACGCAAAAAGGGTAAACCAGTAGGGCAACCTAGGCATGCTTTCAAGGCTATCAAAGCCAAGATGGGACTGCCCGACATACCCGGAGATAAAGCGAATCTAACCCTACATTCGGCACGCCATACGGTTGGGAGTTTGTTAGCTAGTCAAGGAGTCTCGTTACACGACATAGCCAAGCAGTTAAATCACGCTGACCTTTCATCAACAAGGCGCTACTCAAAATTGACTGTAGGGCGTCGGAGGGAGATTGGCTCTCGTTTATCGGATATGGTGACTGCGAAGCCAGAGATACGCTGGGAATGAAGAAGTTAGGTTTAACCAGTTAATTTAGAAATACATTAGAAAAGCCCCTGTTTAGCGATGAGCTAAACAGGGGCTTTTTCATTATTAGAAGGAAATTCACGATGAAAACAGTAAACAAGTTTGAAGACATTCAATCACTGCCAATGCCTGATGGTGTGAAAGCAAAACTACTCGAACACCTGATTGAGCCATTCGGTGATGAAGAAAATACGAAAGCATTCTGGGATGAAGTCGGTACGACCTTGTACTTGATTGAGGAGTCCGATACCGACGAAGCCTTGAGTGAACAATCTGAGGAAGATCTGCACTTCCTTCGCTTTGTTACTAATTACCCAGAATGGGTGCTGTTGTTAAACGACGATGACTGTCCTTGGTTATTGGCGGTCGCCATAGTGACCATGGAAGGATCAGGTGTGTACTGCTGCGCTCCAATGAACAGTCCAACGTTCCCTGTCCCCAAGTTAGCTGATCAAGCTGAATCTTAATACCCAATTAAACCTAAACAATTCCAACTTAAAGGAGGTGCCCAATGGCACGTAAATCAAACCAACAACAAGAAACAGTTCAACCTGAAATTGTAGAGGGTAATGAACAAGTCACAGTCACTAACGATCAACCAGTAGACCATTTCACTAATATCGTGTGCGAGGGTAAAGCGAAGAAGTTAAGTCCGAAAACGGAGAACCATGTGTTCTATGAAATCGCCTTACATGACGAGGAAAACGAACTCTATATCCGTATGACTGGAAATCAGGGCTCTGGACTGCATAGTAAAGAGATGATCCCGCTTAAAGATATCACCGCTGTTCTAGACGTGCAGGGCGATAAGCCGTTCAAGAGTTCTGTGTTGAAGTGTGTCTTTTCCGGACAGTCAGCGAACAACGCGGGTTTTATGGCTGCTTGTTGCAGGGGGCTTGGTCTTATCATCCAGTCGGAGAAATCGGTGTTTCTTCACGTTCTCGCGAAAGACTACGTAATGCGTCGAGACGAAATCCTGTCTCTAGTGGGTGACGAGACTAAGCCTGAATAACCCCCAAAACCACATTACCCATTACCATCCAAGCCAACTCTGGCTTTGATACTGAGCACTTAGCAAGAGTGCTTCCCTAACAAACTAAAAGAGATTTTATTATGAACTTAACTTTTGACGTTGAGCGATTACTGCTGCCTGTCAGTGTCGATCTTCAAGATGCTTTAAACCGAGTGATCAGCGAATCAGGCAAATGGACACCCATGATCCAATCGGTTGTGATCAACTTCCGAGATTCATCCTACAGTTCGGAAAACGGCGGTTGGCACCCTGTTGAAATCAGGCTTGTTCGCCTCTACGACCAGTGGATCTTTGATTACATCACTGACTTTGCGTATTGCGGTGGTCCTTATCCCGAACTGGTTAAAGAGGTGGATTTTAACTTCTCATCTGGAACAGCGAGTTTTTCCTATGTTCCGGAGCTGCCGATAACAAGTAGTGAGGTAATGGAGTTCTACTCGATGTGGGAATCCAACTTTCTTAGCTACGTCGAAATGGGCGTGTTCGATGAGATAAAAGTCACTGTGGATTAGTCCATCGGCAACAAACCAAGTAGAAAGCACCATGTATGTACCATAAAATACTCGACTCACTTCCTAGTGAAACTAAGGCTTCCCATTGTTCCATTTTAATCATGGTGTGATGGGAAGCCTTTTTCATTGGGGTAAGTTTTAGCAACGTTTACCCAATCCGTTGCCTTCGGGATTCAGAGGGGATGAAGTTGCTGGATTGCAATGAACGGTGAAAACACCATGGAAGGGAGCGTTAATTTTAACGAGTTTGGTTGGTTTACACTGGTGTTTTGTTATTAAAAGCTCCCATTGCTATGTCTAAGCAATGGGAGCAGTAAGGGGCGGGAAGCCTATATAAAATACCGAGAGAATGATTTGTCTGATGCTATCTCTGCAACTAGGGGTAAAGGCTAGCCTATTATGCGACGAGAGGCGCCCTTAGTAATTTGTTAGTGGCTTGGCGCTAAAACTTGGTCATTTTCAACGTTGCCATGCACTGTAAGCGGTAATCCACGATTCTCACACATTAGTCTCAAACCCGTTGAGTTAAAAAGGAACTTGTCACCGGAATCTATAGTGACAAGTTCAATTCATGGCTCTGTTTATCCAGTCATCATACCCAGTAGATAGCCAACGACGGTGAAGCTTAACAAGTTAGCGATATCAACTAGGTAAAAATACGGACTGGACTGAGTGATTTGGAGCAGAGTTCGTGCATCAGACATCATGGTTATACCCCTATTAAATTACTTCTCCTACCGGAGTTATTTTAGTGTTTGCTAATTAACGACCAAGAACGGCATCATTTTGAGTTTTCCCTTGCGCGGTATCGGTTTGAGGTTTCGCTAAATCACCTCTTTCCCTTATCCAGCATAGGTAAGCTCAAAATCGGTACATAGTGGCAAGTTCATGGGTAGGGCGGTCGGTCGCGGTGTAGTGAAACGACATTATGTCGGGGTTCTTTGTTGTTTTGGAGCTGTGCTTCTAGAGGGAACACTAGGGCGTCATTAATTAACGTGGCAACTACTTGTAACGATCCAACGTGGCGTGGAGGTCGCGTATAAGCTCAAGCTTGAGACTGACAGGGGAAAGCACCTCGACTTGAGGTATCCAAGACTTCAACAAAGGCAAGATATCGCTCAATCTTGATACTCGACTGCTAACCAACAAACTACCGTCGCTCAGTTCTTTCAATAGCTGCTGGTGGGGAAGAATCATACCTTCAAGAAAGCGTGGAGCTACTTCCCTATCAACCTGTACAAGCACCTCAGCATCATCCGGAGTTAGCCACTCCATCCCTTGTTTATGTATCTCCTCGTGGACCTTTTGATTCGGTTTGTATTTATCTTCCCGGCAGTGAATCCGTGAAATATTCGGTAATCGGTACGAATGTAACTGGTCACAGTAGCTCGCAGCGAGGAACCAGATACCACGGTCATTCACCAAGCGATAGGGATGGACAGATTCGAACGTTTTGCCATTGTACGTAAGGTCAATCACAGAGTGAGTGGTAATAACTTCGGTCAACTGTCTAAACAGCGCATCGAACTTCCCGATGGGTTCGGAGCGTGGATTCTTAAACAGAATGGGAGTGTGACCGTTGAACTTGTAGTGATTAGGTAGTAGCGCGGACAAACCCGTATCGTGCAGTACCTTGTTGGTATTCGCATTACCATTATTTCGAGTTACCGGATCTAACCGATAACCCTCATTGGTGCGGATAATCGGAGCGTTGACTAGCCTTTCATTGAAATCGCGTCTCAGGGTTTTCTCGCTTACCTGATAATCCGCTACCAACTGCTCAGGGGGGAGCACTTCTCCCATAAACAATCTCGTCAATATGTCACCTAGCCTTAAAGCTAGCTTTTCACTCTTATCGCTCATGCTACTAGCGTACGGTTTCCGCCGGACAGGTTGAGGGCAAAACATTTTTAAATGTTTCAAACCGTCGCGCACTGAGATTTGACATAGCTTTCATTGGATAAGGCAGGGCAATGACGATGACTATTTTCACACTCATTCTGCGGTCTTGGACATATCCTGTCCGAGCGCAGTGGGATACTACACAACGTAGATTTACTACAACGTCAATTAAAGGAAACAAGTAATGCAAGTGACATTCATTAAGCCGCTTATGGCATCAGGTTACTCATGCCGCTCTTTAGGTTGTCCCGGTTGGGTCACCAAGGGTGGGTCATGCGATACATGTGGCGCAATGGATTACAGTTAAGAAGGAGTATTCGTTATGGGCGGTTGGACAGAAGACCAAGGTGACTATGATGATGGTACAGAAGACTCTGGCTTCAGTCAGGACTTCGACATGGAACCGGGCGACGATGGTTGGCTTGGCGGTGACTTCATGGCTGATGATGACGATGATTAAGTCCCATCACTAAATTAGGCTTATCAACAAGGGCGATATCGAAAGGTATCGCCCTTTTCTGTATTTATAGAAAAGGAAAACATTATGACGAAAACACATTTTCACTCTAACCCTCAACAGCGCTGGTTTAAGCCTAGCTCGTCAACAGGTGTTCGATTCGCGAAGTACGGTGCCACACTCGGTACCCGCTATGGTCCCCAGGGCGTCGTGATTGGCGGAGCGATCGGGTTTGTCGCAGGTGCATTAATCGGAGGGGCGTTAGATGAGCTAGATGTTATCTAGTGAAAAAAGTAGAGGCGGTTGCGCCTCTACTTTTTTCTTTGTCGTAACTGATGAGAAGTGGTTTCCCTTTGTCTCGTTGGACTTTTTCCTCTGTGTTCATTTAGTCCGTTGGGGAATTAATACCATTCTTAATTTCACACGGCCACGTGAGCAAGATAGGTTTCGTTTTATATGCTTGAGGTCTTTCAATGAACATTTTGGGTGTAACGATATCGTGAAACTCTGTCAGTGAGAGCGATTGGTGCATACGTTGTAAGATATACCTTATGCTGCGTTTGCCGATATGTCCCTCCGATGTTGAGAGCTTTACGTTACATGTGTGAATTTTTCTTTGTCTAACAATTGTGTGTTTTTTGTCAGGTAACGATGGATCCCAAAAGTTGAACTTATTGAATAACATCTGACCTGTAAACGGGTTAGGTACGTTTTGCTGAAAGTCTTGCTCGATGGTGGCTTTATATTTTATTCGACTTTTGTCACTAATAACGAGTTCGAGCGTTAATTGATTACGGTTTTTAATTGCATACACTGAGTAAGTGCTGTCTCTACTACCAAGATATTTGTAGAGCGGATTTAGGTTGGTAATTTTGAACGGGATGTATTTGATACTTTTGCTTGGTTTAACCAAGAGATAGATAAGGTACGTGCTCTGTTCGTCGTCTTTCTCGTCAGTTTCGCCACGCGTATCGTCATAATAATCTAAGTAATTATGAGTGGTTGTCTCAATCTCTTTGCTTTCTTTGGGATCAGCTTTACGATCTTTGTTATCAACCTCGTCGTTAATGGTGTTAAAGATAACGAGTTTGGCATCTAAGAGCTGTTTGTTAGCTACTTTATTGGTACTTGGTTGACCAATATGTTTTTTGTAGAACTTGAGATTCGTTTCTATTAGGTGCTTTTCTGCTGGTGGTGATGCTCTGCGTACGGCTTCAAGAAGCAGCTGATGGCTTTCTGCTTCGTACTTTCGCTCTGTTGAAATGAAGTTTCCCAAGAGCCGGATAAATTCTCGGTTTTGTTTATACCAGGGTGGGAAGTCTAGAATATCTACCGTGATTGGCATCTCTATACCTTGGTATGTCTCGTCTTTACTGCTGTCCAATTCTACAATGCTGCTCTCGATTAAAGTGAGCGCAATTCTTTTCTTGTTTGACAATTCTTTCAATGGCTTGAGCGTTTTAATGTGCTTAGTTTTATAAGTGGAATGTGCGGAACGCTTTGGGAACGACTGGTGTAACCCTGCTTTTTTAAAGGCACTTTCCAATGCTGCGGTAGCTTTATCAGGACTGAAGCCAAATAGCCGCTGTAGGGTAATGATGAGCAAGTGCTTGTTATGAATTGATAAGGGTTTAGCTTTTGGCGTGAAAAGGTAAACCGTTTTTTCATAGAGTACGGGTTTTCTTCTAGGCATATTAAATCAAACAAAATGGTTCCTTAATCTGTGCATGCTAACGAGTTAATCTCTTTGTATGAACTCTTTTTTCTTACGGTGCATCATATTTTATGGTCTGTAGAGGGAGTCGTGTGGTCGGCACTCTTCAGTCAGTGTCACCTTAATCTTTGCTCACGATTTACTTATACGGAGTGAGATATTGTGAGCACTGCACCGATAGAAATGAACCAGAAGGTACTCAATGCGTTGCCTCGTCCTGCTAAGGGCGAGCAAGGTGTTGAGTATCCTTGGAAGAAAAACCCCCGATTGCGCGTACTTGTGACCGCGAAGAGTATGCGCTGGATAGTTCGCCTTGGCTGGAAAGGAAAGCGTTACTACGAGTCGTTTGGGACTTACCCCGAAATGAAGTTTGCTGAATTCAATCAGTTGGCTTACCAATTTATCGCTGATGTTCAGTCTGGGGCATACCAGAAGGGGTCGCGTTTGACTGTACAACAGTTCTTTGATGACGTTGTACTTCCATACAGTCGTAATCATCACCGCGATTCTAAGACCTTTTTATCCCGCTCTAAGCGCGTAATGGCTGCGTTTGGTAAAGAGCGTGTTACGGACGTGACTCGCCGTGATGTTGAACGGTTTCTCAATTCACTTACTGACTTAAGCAATTCCTCTATTAACCGTTATCAAGCCTTCTTATCGAAATTTTTCTCGATGGCGGTTGACCATGAAATTATCGACAAAAGTCCAGTAAAGGGTGTGAAAAAGCGGGTGGAGAACAATGCGAAAGACCGAGTGTTGTCCTCTAAAGAGATGGAAAGCTTTTGTCGTCATGCTTGTGCTGAACCCAACTTCATTCATGCCTATGCGTTGATGCTTAGCCTGCTTACAGGTATGCGTATTGGTAACGTGATTAGTCTTTCTCGTTCCATGTTAGCTGACGATTTATCGTCTGCTTTATTGCCTATGACTAAGTCGGGTAAATCGCAGCGCATTTATTTCTCCGAGCCTGCAAAACGCCTGATCCGTAAATGTCTCAAAGTGTCGTTCAACGATTGGGTGTTCCCCTCGTTAAAGAACCAAGGCGAGCACATTGCCTACCCACGCGCTTGTATGGAGCGCATTCAACAAGCTATGAAAGCGGAAGGTTCGCTAGAAGCGCCTTTCACCATCCACGACCTTCGTAGAACGCAAGCGACACAAATGCTGATTGCAACTAACGATATTCGACTAGTTCAGCAAAGCCTTGGTCATTCCAATGTGAATGTCACCGAGCGTTACGCCTACTATCAAAATACCCATTTAGCGCAAGCCTCTCAGCAGACCGTTGACGCTATGCTACCTAACTTACAAATCGATTAAGGAGTTCGATATGTCCAGAGTACTAACTATTGAAGAATTTGCTGAAATGTACGGCTTAAACCCGGCAACCGTGCGAACCAATGTGACTCGTAACCCTAAAAGTTTACCGCCAGTGATGCGCATAGGTCGCAGTGTGCGCTTCTTGCGTAGTGAGGTTGAGCGTTGGGAAAAAGAGATGACAATGCATTAACACAGTAATATCTCTTAATGCAGTTAAAAGCCCAAAGGCGTCCGTTAGGACGTCTTTGGGCTTTTTAGTATCTGCCTATAAAAATCAAACAAAAGTGTACCTAACCTTGATCTTTTCACTATCACAGCCTTGACGCTTGATATTTCTTCTAGCGCCTTTCGTGACTTAGGTTCTGCGCTAAATCTTCGCTGGACTTTGAGCGACAAGTTAATTGTTTTGTGGCTTATCGACTCGATTCCCTTCTTAGTTGAGTGCTTTCTTTCATCCCTAATATGAACCTCAGCAACGCAGCGACTCTCTCGCTTGGTTGTTTTCGAGGGGGCAGCGAGCTTCTTCGCTGCTCTTTAACAATTTAAATGATTTGAGGTATCAAAATGAGTAACTCTATTTTTGTTCGTAGTAAGTTAGGTGTAGCTAATGTATTTGGTGGCAAAACGGTTCTTCCATCTGAAGATCTGCTGCTTATTCTGGGTGCAAGAGGCAATCTAATCGTTGCGGAAACAGGTGAAGAGGCTGATGCATTGTTTAAACAGGTATCGAAGAAGATGAAGCCTGAGAAAAACAAATGTTTCATGCTAGAAAGCGGTGGCTGGATCCATGCAGATACGGTTGGTGGTGCTTTCATCTCTCCTAAGTCGGGTGCATTGTTGATGACGGTGGTAAACAGTGACAACTTGCTTGCTATGTTTACGCCTGAAGAATTCAGTGACCTCGAAGGTCTGCGTGACGCGATTACAGAAGCCTTACTGACGTACAGTGAGGGCAATGACCTACCTATGATTACTTGGTCAGATTTTAAGTAATTATCATTGTAAACCTTGCAAAAAGACGCCTTAGGGCGTCTTTTTGCGTTTCTGGAGAGTAGTTATATGAACGAAAATTTTGATTGGTTAGAGCAGGCTTCTGACTTAAGCATGGACAATCTAGCAACATCCGGTTGGACTGAAGAAGCGGTAAGTTCTTGGGGTGAAGCTCAACCGAGTGAGCCCACTTCTTTTGATGGCGTAAAGCGCAAAGCTAAATCCATAGTGCTCCGCAAACCCAAAAAGAAGAAGCAAACCAAGCGTAAAAAGCGAAAGGCAACACCGTTCTTTGAACGTCCCGTGATAGCCATGGATACTGAGTATGTCGTATCTAAATGCGGAGGCTACAACCGTATCTTGAGCTACCAATTCGCGGTTCTGTTCCAGGGCAAGTTATCAACGATTATCTTGCTCCCTGAATCGACAAAAAAATCGGGACGACTAGCACTGGACAGATGCTTGGTTCAGGCTATCGAAAAAGCGATGGCTGATGAAGTGCTTGATAAGTGGCCGACAGACATCATTTTGTGCGCTCATTGGTTATCGGCGGATTTGTTTAACTTCAGCCAAGCCTTTGATCAGTTAAAGACCCATGTGAAAGGTCTGCGTAAGACGGTAGCAAGCCTTGATGATGTTTATGGTCTTGATCTAGACAAAGTCATGTCTCGCCGTATCGATAAAGAGCCTCTCAATGTTCACGACAAATCCCGCAACCGACACACCTTGTATATCACGTTCTACGACACCATGCTGCTTTCACCCAATGGATCGTCACTAGCCTCTGTCGGAGAGCTATTGAAGATTCCAAAGGTAGAAATTCCAGAGCCGTACTCTATCTCTCGAATGGATGAGTTTCTGGAAGCAGAGCCTGAGAAATTCGCTGAGTATGCAATTACTGATTCAATTATCAGTGCTCGTCATTTCGAGCGTGTTTCTTCCTTCTGTCAAAATACACTCGGTCTAAATTCGGTTCCTTTTACTATCGGTGGTATTGCCGTTAAAGCCTTTGTGAATAGCTTAGAGGATAAGCGCGGTTACCGTGGTTTGTTTGGTTTTGAGAAGGTGACTAAAGAAGTGTGGCCATCTGACCGAAGTAAACCGCTAACGATAACTTGTGATGTGCCTGTAACAGCTCGCATGACATTAGAGCATTTTTCGACCATGGCCTACCATGGAGGACGCAACGAGTCATTTATCGCTGGTCCTACTCCTATTGATACTTGGCGAGATTATGACGTTCCAAGCTGCTATTCGGCGATTACGCTAGGTCTGCGCGAGTTAGATTACGATCAGATGTACATGACTCGAGATCTGAAAGAGCTGTTTGGAGACAAATGTGCTTTGGCTTGGGTTGAGTTTAAGTTCCCTGAACATACTCGCTTCCCAAGCTTAGCCGTTCGATCTGAGTATGGATTGATATTTCCGCTATCGGGTGAGACGCACTGCACTGGTCATGAACTTGAAGTTGCTTATAACCAAGGTGCGGAAATTACCATCAAGCAAGCGTTTGTAGTGCCATGGAAAAATGATAAACGAATCTTCGGAGACTTCATGCGTTGGGGTCGAGAACGCCGTAAGTCATTCGTTAAAAATAGCTTTGATGAAAAGTTGACCAAGGAGATGTTAAATAGTTGTTATGGAAAGCTAGCTCAATCGTTGCGCCCAAAGAGGTCGTTCGATATCCAAGCTGGTTACTCTACGCAACTACCACCATCGACTTTGACCAACCCATTTTTCGCCGCTTACACGACTGGCTTAGCTAGAGCCTTGTTGGGGGAAATGCTTCATAGCATCCCCGATGACAAGGTTGTTGTTTCAGTGACGACAGACGGCTTCCTGACTAATGCTGATCTGAATGAGATAGACTTAAAAGGTCCTATTTGTCAGCGGTTCCGAGAGCTCTACCACCGTATAGACCCAACTGGCGGTGAAGTACTAGAACTCAAGCATCAAGCGAAGCAACTGATCGGTGCTAAGACTCGTGCTCAGTACACCGTTATAGAGAGTGAAGGCTATGAGCCGATACTGGCTAAAGGTGGTGTTAAGGTTGATCCGGTGGTCACTGATCAAAGCGCTTACATGGTGAACAAGTATCTCACCCGTAAGCCCGGCGACAAAGTTGATGGTAGCTACCTGACACCGAACCGAATGCGCTTTTTAGAGCATAAGGATTTGATGCTAGAGAAGCGGTCTATCTTCCTGAATATGGAATACGATCAAAAGCGACAGCTTCTAAATCCGGTAATGGTTGACGTGAAAGGACGGAAGCATATTGCGCTTGAAACCAAGCCACACAAGTCGCTGGATGAGATGCTGTTTACAAGATTGCGCTTTGATCGATGGCGGAAGACGCATTGTCTTAAAACGTTTGAGGATTGGTATGACTGGCAAGACCGTTTGGTTATGGCAGAAAGCACGAGTCACAAGGACCTGCGTTTAAAGGCTGATGAGACTTCGGATAGCTTAATGGCACGCTTATTCTTGCGTTTCTACGCGCATGAAAAAAGCGGTATGAGTAAGAAACAGATTACCGCCAAAGCATTAGCTGAGTGGATGACCGATATTGGCTATCCAACCAAAGCGACCGCTGTTCGTAGTGCTAAGAACGCCAAATTGATTGAAGGCGCTGTACCGATGACTGAGCTAACCATCAGTTTAGCTCGCTTAATAGTCTCGAAGTTTCCTGACTTCGAAGTTGAAATCCTCTTCAACCCTGAGTCTCGTTCCTCACTGCGAGAAGCTCTCAGCCCGAACTGAGATCGTAAATATTAACCTATCGAAAGCCCTTATCTCAAAGGGCTTTTTTACCAATCAACAATTGCACCGTTGGGGATATAAGAAACCCAACCTCACACGCAATGACATTTATTCAAATTCACAGCCGTCATTCCGGCGGCTAACTCAATAAAATTTTAAGGAGCATTATTATGGCTAAGTCACATTGTAATTATTATTTGGCGATTACTGATGAAGCGATCGTACCTGTTAAAACCTTCGATGAGGCTCGCGCTTTATCTCACGATAAACCGGGCGGCAATGTTAAAGGTTTTAATAGCTATCAGGAGGCGGTTGATGCAATTCCCAAAATCCGCAAAGCAAACAATAAACGCTTGAAGAGAAAAGCACCGAAGCGACCACGTAATAACGGTATGCCGAAAGTTCAGGAGGACTTGAGTTATCTGAGTAAGTATCTGCCCTCATCGGGAGATAAAAAAGTCACTGTTAACTGCCATCTTGGTACAGGTGGTAAGGCGTCAACAATATCGGTGGTGAATGGAGAAACTTATGTAATCGATGCTTTGAAGGGTTCTGTTGCGGCGATGCACTTACAACTCGGTCGACATGGTCTGAAGCGCGCTAAAGCTGAACTGGATAATGGTGCTGGTTCCGTTGAAGTGTTGGGTCTGAACATCACTGTGGTGAACACTCTTACTGAATGGGCACCGAAGTGGAAGCAACAGAACTGGGTGAAACCTAATGGACAGCCACGACCGAACGCTAAACTGGTGCGCGAAATGCTGGCGTTGTATGAGCAGATTAAATCTAAGGTCAGCTTCGACGAGGGTGTAGCTCAAAAAGCGCCTGTAGACGATGATGCGCCATTTTAAGGTCTATTTAGAGTAGTGACCATGCAGAGGTCGTCTGGCTTGTCCAGGCGGCCTCTGTGTGGTTTTATGCTTAGCAAATTGAAAAGTGATAACTATATGAAAAATATCTATGAAATTGAGGGTGTTGAGTTCCCTTCTCGCACTGCTGCTGCGCGTCACTATGGTTTGAATCCTAAACTGGTGAATGAGCGCATTACCAAGTTCGGCTGGACGTTGGAGCAAGCCCTTGAGCTGGAAGCACGCCCTAAAGGTGACTACCGCAAGAAAGTTGTTATAGACGGCACTGAATATTCAAGTATGCGCCACGCGGCTAGAGAGCTAGGTGTGGCGCAAAGTACGCTAATGAATCGCATAAAGGCTGGCATATCTGTAGAGGAAGCGCTGTCTGCTTCCCGTGCCAACCGAGAGAAGCTAAAAGGTCAGTCCAAGCCGATATTCTACCAAGGTAAGCTGTATCCATCAGCTCGCCATTTGTTGCTCGCCAATCCTGAACTGCTTGCTGGTGGTGATTTGGGTAAAGCCGTTACCTCGCTAAATGACAAGGCTCGTCGAGCTAAGAATAAGGGTGAAGTTCGCAACCTATCACTGGATCAAGTTGCTGCTGAATTTGAGTTGGCGAAAATTGGGTTTGCTGATGAGTTTGATGGCTTTGTTGCGCAGTTAGTTGATCTGGTTGGTGAAGCGGCTTTGACCGAATTGTTCTATGAGCTGAAGTAGTGCACATTTGTGTTTGAAAGGGAGTAGTTGCGTTGAGTGGCTGCTCCCTTTTTTTGTTGTCTTCGTTTTATACTGGTGGATTTGTAGCCGAAGTTGCAGCCTGAATTGTCGATGTTGATGATTATAGCCGTGGGGTCAATACCGTTGAATATTCTGCTCTGAGTGTCTGCTGGAAGGTTCTGAGGGGGGATTTGCTGTCGGATTTTAGCTGGAATGGCTAGGGGGTGGCACGAGACTGTCTGGGATGTTGAGTCGTAATATAACCAGTACAACAGCCGCTACCGCGTTGCTGTTGTACTGGTTATTATTAATTAGTTTCTAACTCTGGACCTGAAAACTGCCATTCAGTACGCTCGCTCAAGAACCTGATAGATGGTGATAAATTCGGGGTTGGTGATCACATCGGGGGGGGGGCTTGTGCTAAGTCGGTTTTGCCCCATTGCGGCTTAGTTCGATTACTCAGTGGCAGATGGTGCCACTGAAATCACCGTACTTTTGCTCACGGTTACCAGTTGAGAGGCCGTGACAGAAAACTCCCAAAAGTGAGCTTTGCGCAACAAATCGAGTTAGTTCCACAATCGCATATTCATTCACAGCTCCGAAGTAACTACACTACAACTAAGCAGTGGCAATATCAGTCATCAGATATCGTCCTCACTAGAAAATATGCCTCACAAATATTTTGAAGGTCCCCATAAGCTTTCTGCCAAGCCTCAAATGCCTTTCTATGTTCAACCTCATCAACTTCATTTAGTCGAAAAATTCGGTTGATTTCATTAAGTATCCGCAAGATCCGTTCTCTGCTAAAAGAGCAACTGGGTACAACATTCTCTGTTGGTGTCATCAGCGAAGCACAGACCAAAGTAGCTTCAATGCTGACCCCTTTGCATCACGCAATCCGAGATAGTATCCAATCAGCACCGCTAGTTCATGTTGACGAAACTTCTCACCCTCGCAATGGTGAAGAAAGCCTACTTTGGTGCTGGCTGGTAGCCAGTGAGGACCTTGTCTACGAAAAGATCTTGTTCTCTCGTTCAGCACATTCAGCCAAAGCTATGTTAGGTAATAACTATACTGGTCTGGTTGTCACCGACCAATGCCCAAGTTATAACTGGCTGAAGCCAGAAAAACATCAACTGTGCTGGTCGCATGTAAAGCGAAATCTACAGCATATAGCCGATTATAGTGGTGCTGGTTACACGGCTTATGTTGGTCAACGCCTGACGCTTATCTCCAATATGGTTTTTAGAACACACCACCGCCTTGAAAATGAAGAACTCCGGTATGATCAATATATCCGGGGCATGAACCGACTGCGAAAATCGTTTGTTCACTGGCTCCAAAAAGGCAGTGGGATAGTCGTACAGCGTTACAAAGGGCGATGTGAAAAACTACAATCCCACCGGCAAAGCTTATGGCTGTTCTTGACCGATACCTCCATTCCACTCACCAACAACGAAGCGGAGCGGCGAATACGAGGCTGCGTCATCCAACGAAAGATCAGCTTCGGAACGACATCTGATGCCGGAGACAAGTTCAGGGGTCGTATGCATTCGCTAGTCGAGACCTGTAATAAGCGAGGTATGTCGACCTTGTTAGCTCTAACGAAAATCGTACAGGCAGTGACTGCTCGCCAACCTTACCCAAACGTATTTGGCTTGTAATCCTCAGGGTCAAGTACCTACTGGTGAACGCTTACGCCTACTCTACCTTTATCTCAAGTATGCAACAAAGCGTGAACAAGTTTGATTTGCGTGCATTTGCTTGAATATTGTGTAATTATTCATCAAGGATAAAGTGAATAGTCTACTTAACGGCTGGCTACTCATCAAGAATTACAAAGGCATGGATAGATGTTTATACCATAGCCAAAGTGTCTGTTCCAAAAACTATGGCTCTATGCTTGTTTCAAAGGATTGAGAAGGTGATTAAGTACCTGAGCTTTTTTATTGTTCTTCCTTTGTTCTGGCAGATTGAGGAAATTAAGATAATTACTAAGAACACGAGGTTGGAAAAAATGTACTTATTGAAACGCTGCGTTCCTGTGCTGCTCTGTGCGCAAATGATGTCTCCAGGCCAGGCATTATCTTCAGAGACAAATTGGTATGCCAAAGGACTAAAAGCTGAACTGTTAGGAAACTATCAATCGGCTATTCAAAGTTATACTGAGTCTGCAAATTCTGGAGTTAACCAGGCAGGATTTGCATTAGGCCGAATATATAAAAAGCTAGGTGACGATGAATCCAGCTTTAATTGGTTTTTGGATTCAGCCACTTCTGGAAACAAGCTAGCCCAGTACGAACTAGGTTTAATCTATTCTAAGGGCAACTATGCGGTGGAAGGAGACAAGGCTGAAGCTATCAAGTGGTTTATTTATTCTGCGGATGCAGGTGTAGGTGAGGCTGCTTTTGAGTTGTTTAAATTGGAGGGGGATACTCAATACTTGATAATCGCTGCCAAGCAAGGGGTTTCAGAAGCAATTTTAGAGTTATCTGACGCATACAAAGATGGTTTATATGGCCTCAATGTTGACGCTGAAGAAAGTGAGCGTTGGTATCAGGCTTATACCGAATCTCAGGAATAAGGAGCGTTCTGATGAAAAAAATTTATGGTTTCTTTTTATTGTTTATAGCAACTTTTTACGCTTCGACCGCTGCTGCGGAGCCAAGTGTTTCGGTAGTATTTGTGCTGGATGAATCGGGGAGTGTCTCTTATTCAAACTTTAATCTTGAGACTCAGGGTTTTCAGCAGGCTCTCAATTCTTTATCTCTGGACGGGTCGATTGAAGTATCTGTTGTAGGCTTTTCTTCATCTGTAAGTACAATTGTTGATAAGTCGGTGTTGAATGCCTCTAGTTTGTCGACGATTGATTCTGCGTTGGCGAACAACCCTAAAAACAGTGGCGGCACCAATATGAGTTCTGCCATATCAACGAGTACTAGTATTCTAATGGGCAGTTCGGCTCCAACCAAAGTTATTTGTCTGGCAACCGATGGTTCACCAAATAGTCAGTATAGTACAACTACTGCAGCTGAGACTGCTAAGGCAAGCGGCATTACGCTGACTCCTGTTGGTATTGGCTTATACTCTTCAGGGGAAACATTCCTTAATACCATTGCGTCAAACCCTCCAATACCGAATCCAGATGATTTCGAAGAATTTGCGACGGTTGTAACTAATGTATGTGTTGGTGTTACCACCAGTGCGCTGAACATAGACATTTCTCCTGATACTGTGAACTTTGGTGTTTCATCCGGCGCAGACACATGCAGCTTTGAAGAGACAGTGACAGTTCAGAACCTGAGTACTCAATCTGCCAAAATCACAAGTATTTCAATCGAAGGTGAAGATGCAACTTCATTTAGCATTAGCTCTGCATTTGGTCAGGATTTCCAATCTCTTAGTTTTCCGATTACTTTATCCGGTCAATATGTCGATTCAATAGATATTCAGCTTAACCCTACTTCCGTTCCTGACGATGATAATTATGATGCATCTGTAGTGATAACAGCGGAAGATAGTGATGGTGCTAGTGGAAGTTTCTCTGCCTTTTTGAGTGCGCCAAGTGGAGATGAGTGCCTTACTACCTCGGTGATCGATGGAGGTTCCGTGATAGGCTATATCGATAGTGCGGGAGCAACATACGATATGGAAATGGACTCAGTGGTTACTGAATCGGACATCTCAAGTGTGATTCAATCCGGAGCTGCGCAAAGAACAGGTCTGGTTGCGGATGGCAATGCCCGGCTACTGATCTCCGCCAATACCTCTGTTACCAATGGCACAATGCGATTTGAACTGGATTCTTCAGCGAATACTGAATCAGTGCTGGGTACTTTAGATCATACTACCAATGATGCAGGCAGCACTTTTGTTGACGTTACCCTAGAAAACGGCCAGGCGACTGCGGTTTTGCGTGCGGGTGAACGATTCCTGGGGCTTAGTGGTGAAAAAAGTGTTAGCTATAACGTTAATATCTGTTTGTTAGATGACAGCAATAATTGTACGTCTGTTTCAACATCAGAGGTTATTCAGGAAAGGCGTGCGCCAGTGGTACTTATACATGGGTTGTGGGCAGATAATGGTTCATGGGTAAATAAAAATATATTCTCTGAAGACACGGGCATGAAGCCTGAACTTGAGGCTGCGAATTTCAGGGTTGAGATGTTTGAATATACTAACAATCAGGGGCCAAGTATCACTATGCAGTCCAATGAATTTGGATTGTTCTATAAGATTTATCAACAGTGTCGGAGTCAGAATGAAGAGGGTTTTGCCTGTACTCGCAATGATATTATTGGTCACAGCATGGGCGGCTTGGTTGCAAGAAAGTACATTAAGGATAATCAGTATCATCAGCACAGGTCTAATTATAAGCAGGGCTCAGTAAGGCGTTTGGTTACATTGGGTACGCCACATTATGGCAGTGGGTTTGCTAACTTGTTAACTAAGCAGGATAGTCAGATTAGTAATTGTATAGAAGACGAAGATGCAGTTGATAACCTTGTCGGGATACTTGGGGCTGTAGGAAATGCATATGGTCCAGCACTAAATGATTTGTCCATAAGTAGCACTTTCCTAACTAACCTTAACGCTACTACTCAAGAGGTAAGCACATTTGGAGTGATTGGAGATACCGGTACTAACCTTGCGTCGTTTGATTATGCTACAACACGTACAGGGTGTGAGCATTCCGAACTATTCTCAAATAATAACTCAGATAGTGTAGTTTCTGTTGCTAGCGCACAGGGAAATATGAATGTGGATAATACGTCAACAATAGATGGTGCTCCGCATGTTGGGATGGGAACAAATAGTGACATTATCGAGAGAGCTATAGAGTTACTAAGTGGTCCCTTGAATGAATTCTCACCTTCCGCAAAAGTTACCCATGAAAGTGTGGATGATGTTTTAACCGCTAATATTGGGGGTACAACTAATACTCCACACAAAAAAGAAATGTCATTTGGTGCTAAGTTCGGTTCCATACTGCTAAGTTTGATTGGAATTAATACTGCTTACGCAGATGAAATGCCATCAGTCGATTTGACTGTAAGCAGTAATGAGGTTTCACCTTCGGACAGAATCACCTTTACGGCAACAGTAACCGGATCGGATGTTAACACTATTATTCTTACTGATGGTGGCCAGTATTCAGAAAATGATGATAGTGCCCCCTATCAATGGGAAATAGACGTTGCAGCAGAAGCTAGCGGTACCAGTACTTTTAAAGTTGTAGCTATTATCGATGACCAGGTTGTTGAGTCAGCACTCCAAACAGTAACCGTCAAGCCCGATCTGACTTCATTGCAGTCAATTACCTTTGAACCAGGTAATACTCTATACCTATTCCCAGGTTCCGACTATCAATTAAGTGTTGTCGGTCTGTTCAGTGATGGGTTAAAACGTAACCTGACTCAGAGCGCTATGGATACAGTGTATAGTGAGAATATTGTCGACGGGGTCAATATTACCGAGGGGGACTCACCAGTAATTGAGGTGTCAGTTGACGGGTTAGTTAAAGCAACAGGTATAGGCAGCGCAGAAGTTAAAGCCAGTAATAATGGTGTAACGGCTGTTCAGCGTGTATCTGTTATCGCTTTTGCTGCTGATGATGCCGATGGTGACGGACTGACCGATGCCCAGGAAGAGGCTCTAAATACAAACCCATTAAGTATTGACTCTGATGGGAATGGTGTGAGTGATAAAATAGAGGTAGGTGACGTTGATGACCCTATGGATAGTGATGGTGATGGAACTATTGATGCATTGGAGAGCGACACCCGGGTTGTAGAAGATAAAAATGGTAATCATGTTTCAATTCAAACCTCTGCGGGAACATTAGTCAGCAGTTATTCACTACCTCTGTCAGATGTGCCAGGGCGAGGGGATGATCTTAGCACGATCGACATGGAACGAGGCTTAATAGGGTTTACGGTTGAGGACCTAAATGAAGGGGACTCTATTACAGTTACCCTGACATTTGATAGTTTGCCTGCTGGTACAGACAGTTATCTGAAGTATGGGCCAAAGCTACCTGATAGTAATACTCTGGAATGGTATAAGTTTTCGGATTTCGAGATAAGTGGAAATGTCATTACTCTTCAATTGACTGATAATGAACTAGGGGACTCGAATACTTTACCTGGAGTAATCAGTGATCCGGGAGGCCCAGGCAATGACCCTGCGATTGTTTTGGTTCATTCCAATGACGACAATGCTACTACTAATGAAGATACACCAGTTACTATAGATGTTTTGGCTAACGATACAGGTGAAGATCAGCCGTTAACGGTGTCAAGCTATACTCAGCCTGAGCATGGGGCAGTCTCTGTGATTGGCGGAGCGCTGATGTATACCCCAGAAGATAATTATTTTGGTGCTGATAGCTTCACATATGTTGCTTCGGTTGGTGCAAATGTATCTGAGAGCGCGACTGTTAATATTGATGTTCTATCAGTAAATGATGCTCCTCAGGTTACGGTAAGTGGTCCAGTTAAAGGTACAGGTAGAGAAACGCTTACATTGACTGCTCAAGTATCAGATGTTGATTCTTCTAACTTTACCTATCAGTGGGTTGAAATTGGTAGTAGTCTTCTTGATTTATCGGGGGCAGTGTCTGGGGTGTTGAATCTCACTCTCCCAGATGTTTCTGAAACTACACAAATTCAAATAAAAGTAGTGGTCAATGATGGGGCGGGGATTACGGAGGAAGCTATGGCTCTTACTCTTGAGCCTGCAAGTTCATCTGATGTAAGTAATGATGACAGTAGTAGTGGTGGTGGTGTAGGATGGCTTGGCCTACTCTTATTACCTCTTGCTATTATTAGAAGACGTAAGTGAGTTATTTATGACTTAACTTTGAGAAATAATTCTTGCGCTCTTATCGTGATATTAACCAAAGGTCTGCTTATATAGCAGGCCTTTTCTTCTTAGTGTTTTCAATCATCGTACCGTAAACGGTCATCCTAGACCGTCATTTACCCTACCTATCCAGATCAGATACCATCGGGTTGGCCCCGAACTCCCCCTCTGGCAGGATAGTTGTCACTGTTAAAATTTAACCAGTTTAGGGCGGTAAGAGTGAATTGTGTGTAAGCGCATCATAAACCCCGCATTCTAATCGTCTAGCCCGAATAATAAGATCAAACCTCCGACCCAAAGGAGATTTGAAATGGCCAAACGACGCACTAACCAAGAATGGCGAACCCTGTTCGAACGCTATGAATCCAGCCAGCTATCACAACGATTATTCTGTGAGCGTAACGGACTGAGCCTCTCCGCTTTTTACGCTAAGCGCCAACAGTTAAAGCACATCGAAAAACCGAACACGGTTGGCTTTGTTAAAGCAGAAGTCGTTGAAAAGACCACAAAAACTCTTCGCCTCCCATTCTGAAAGCGAAATCACCAGAACGTCGACTAAACACATGTTTTAACACACAATGTCAGGAACCTAAGCTATGCACTAACACTGCAGACCATTTGGCATACCTGAGCTAATCTATGAATCGCTAAGTTAGTAAAATAGCTAAAACACTTTTGTCCAAAATGTATGGTACGCCCCGCTTTGCAAGTAAAAATTCAAAATAACGGAGTTGGTTTGCGCTAATGTATTCGGAGTCTAATTGAGACTTTTTGCTTTAGCCCCAGCTCCACGATGAGATCCGCGCCAGATTGTCCTCAAAAATGTGAAAGCACTCTAGTTGCTGTTCTGGACAACAGGTTTTCAATCTGGTGGTCTAACCGTTTTGTCATCTTTCATTTTCATATGCAAACTTGATTTATGTTCTGATCTCGAAAGTTTTATGAGTTGCCATGACTGACCAAGCGATTCTGGCTAGCTTATTCGCAAAGCAACCAAAGCTACATTGAAAGGCTTCCGACGCTTCAAGTCTAGTAACCATGTACCAAAATATTTCTCCGCAGTTGCATCTCGCCACAGCACTGATCTAGCTGCGTGAACAAACAGTTCGCGAAGCTCTTTGTTACCCCGCTTCGATATACCAAGAAGCCTCGATTTTCCACCTGTTGAGTATTGGAATGGAACCAATCCTATCCAAGCAGCAAAGTTACGACCGTTAGAAAAATCTTTTGGATTGGATACTGCTGACAGACAACAGGCAGCAGTCATTGGCCCGATACCAGGAATAGATTGCAGCAAAGTAAACAGCTCATTGTCATCATTAAGCGTTTCAATCTTCTTATCTTGTTCTTTAATCTTCTCATTGAGGAGATTGTAATGATCTAATTGTTCTCGTAACTCAAAAACAAGTAGTGGAGGAACTGATTGCTCAGTGTCAGTAAGCCACTGAAAAAGCCGTTTCATATTTGCATGACCACGAGGGAAACTAAAGCCAAACTCGACAAGAATTGAAGAAATTCGGTTCATCACAGCCGTCCTTTCCCTAATGTAGCCAGTTCGAATTCGACGAATCACACTTCCTAATTGCGCTTGCTCAGATTTAGGCGTTACAAACCTCATTTTAGGTCTTGTCGCAGCTTCGGCTATAGCGTCAGCGTCAATGAAGTCATTCTTGTGGCTTTTAACATACGGCTTAACGTATTGAGGTGGAATGAGCTTAACCTCATGGCCAAATTCCTGGCAGCGTCTAGCTAGCCAGTTTGCACTACAACAAGCTTCCATTGCTATGGTTACAGGTTCATGTACAGAGATAAATTGAATTAGTTTTGCCCTAGAAAACTTATGTCGATATAGCTCTTGACCAGAATGGTCGTGACCTACCAAGTGAAAGGTAGATTTACCAAGATCGATACCGATTGTTTTGATAGCTGACATGATGGCACCTCCCGAAGTTCAGCGACTATGCTGAGTGTAGTTTAGGTGTGGGGCGTACCATCTAATTAACGTGTTACAAAGAGTGGTCTAGTGTGTGCACCATTTTAAATCTGTGCTCGACGCATGCTAAAAAGATCCAATTAAATCCTATTTCGTGGTCCTTGATATCCCAAGAAATCCTCTTAAATACAAGTAATTACAATTACTTAAGAGGAATTCAAAATCCGTTGCCTTCGGGCGTGGCGGTTCAAGTCCGCCCACCGGTACCATACATAGAAAGGTCGCTTTTATAGCGGCCTTTCGTCGTTTTAGGTGTTCGTAAATATCAAAAGAAAGTTAGCGTTGCCTTCGCGGTGGCGGCAGGAATGCCAGTCCAATCAACTCCGTCCACCGGTACCATATTTTAAGACAGAGCCTCGATGAAAGTCGGGGCTTTGTTGTATCTGGATCTTCAAAACAAAAAAGCGCGAGGGGTATGCCTCGCGCAAACTACTACATGGTGATAGTAAGAACAGCCTATAGAGCTGTGAACAAGGTATTCTGAGTGTTCGGAGTCCAGTCTGCTTGGGACACGTGCGGTACATCAACTAGATAACGCAAACCTTGATAAGTCACTACATCGCCTTGTTTATAGGAAACATTCTGAGTCCAGTTAGTGGCTGGGTCCGCATTTGTCCAAAGGCTAGAGGTTGGAGACGGTGCCCAATCTTGTTGCGCAGTATGGTTTGTTACAGCCTGGTATACAGTACCTAGGTGTAAGACGTAATCGCCAGCGTCGTAGTTATGACCAACTTGCCAGTTCGGTGTGTAGTTATCCATTGTGTCGAAGTCATAACCCGCTTGTTTTGCTAACTGTATAAACTTAGCGAGCTTAGGTAGGTTTTGCGTTGCACCCATGCCACGCTTACCATCTTCAAATAGGAACTCGTGAGTTAATACGATAACTTTATCGGCGTGTAAAGGTGTACCACATGGGAACTCTTGAGCTTTGGAGTTGATCGGGTTAATCGTTGTTGGTGCACAAGTGTTTAACGCGGAATCCACATATCCAAGAAATGCTTCTGCTTCTGTAAGGCTGTTTGCTGGCATTTCAATGCCCCAATTTTCGGGTGCCCAGTCCACATCCCAACCGTGAGTTTGATAGCCGTTATTCGCTAGGATATTTTGAACCTCGATAGCTGCTTTTACACTGTTGGATGGGTTGGATGTATCGCATACATATCCTGGTTCCCAAGGTTTAAGGTTATCAGACGTGGCACATAACCCATCTGCTTTGAAGTCTTTCGTCACGCGCCAACCGTTGGTGTAGGGCAGTCTAGCAAACTCTGTTGCCTTGTAGTTCGGGTAGCTTGTAATGTTCGGCAAATACTTTGCTAACACAGATAAGTTTTCCGTAAACATTGAGGCATCGTAAACAGGGTCTTGATACGAGTTAAGCTGGTGGTCCCCGGTCGCATTACACTCCGCAGCACTGTTCGGTCCAAATTCATCCACGCAGTTGTGCACCATGTGATCGTAACTGTGGTTCGCAACAATATGACCAGTGTCTAATGCGAGCTTTAAGGCTTCTAGGGAACGGTCTTCATTCTCATCACCAATTCCATCTAAATGCCAAGCATTAAAGTAAAACGTCGCTTTGATATCTTCCTGGTTAAGTACTTGAATAACGTCAATAGATGCATTGATTGGTCCATCATCAAACGTTAGATAAATGGTGCCTTTAGAGTCGGTTTGAGCAAATGAATGTTGTGATAGTGCGGCACTTACAAGCGTTGCAATAGCCAATTTATTAAATTTCATTCTCTATTCCTTTTAAGAAATTAATAACGACGTTGTCAGTAGTAAAATATTGATAATTTGAAAATTAATGTGATGTCTTAAATTATTTTATGACTTTTATCCTAGACCTAAATAATTACAAAAAAATAGGTGGTATTTTCTAAATTGGGATTGTGTTCACGAATAATGCAACCGGTTGCGCTTTTTTGTCTTGGTTATTTTTGCTACAGTTTTTACAGGTTGAAATTTACACAACGGGAGTAAGGCTATGAAAAAGATCCTTTTATGCTGTAGCGCAGGGATGTCAACCAGTATGCTTGTTAAGAAAATGGAGCAAGCTGCTGAAAATAAAGGAATTGAATGCAAAATTGATGCGATGTCAGTGAATGCATTTGAAGATGCAATTAAAGAGTACGATGTTTGTCTTCTCGGGCCTCAAGTACGTTTTCAGCTAGAAGAGCTAAGAAAAACGGCGCAAGAGCATGGTAAAAACATTGATGCTATTTCTCCTCAGCATTATGGAATGATGAAGGGAGAAGAAGTACTAGAGCAAGCATTAGAATTAATTAACTAAACTATAGTTTTAAATTAAAAAGATAACTGTACATCAAATATAAATATTTGATGCGGGATTCTTTTGCCTAAAATAAGGATGGATTCTATGAAGCTTTATGACGCAATTATAGGCGCAGTCGAAAAGCATATAGCCCCTATAGCAGCTAAAGTGGGGAATCAGCCCCATGTTCGCGCAATGAGAGACGGTTTTATTGTCGCAATGCCGTTTATTATTGTCGGTAGTTTCATTTTGATTTTTGCATTCCCCCCATTTGCCGAAGATACAACCTTTACTTTTGGTCGAATTTGGCTCGATTTCGCCACTACACATTTTGATACCATAATGATGCCCTACAACATGTCGATGGGGATCATGACCATTTTTGTTTCGCTGGGCGTTGCTTATAGTTTAGCGAAGGCTTACAAGATGGATGGGATCACGAGTGCTGTATTGTCACTAATGTCTTTTTTACTCATTGCGGCCCCAGCTAAAGATGGCGCGTTGTCTATGTCTCACATGGGCGGAACCGGGATCTTCACCGCAGTGATGTGTGCATTTTTCTCGGTGGAGCTCTACCGTTTTATGAAAAAGCACAATATTACGATTCGCATGCCAGAGCAGGTGCCACCGGCGATTGCGCGATCATTTGAAGTATTGCTACCAGTCTTAGCGATATTCATTACCTTATATCCACTTAGCCTTTTCGTACAAACCCAGTACGACATGCTGATTCCAGATGCTGTTATGGCTATCTTTAAACCGCTAATCAGTGCGTCTAACTCATTGCCTGCCATTATTGGCGCTTTATTGCTTTGCCAGCTACTTTGGTTTGCGGGTATTCATGGTGCTGCAATTGTTGTTGGACTGCTTTCTCCAATCTTTTTGACCAACATTGGTGCCAACATTGAAGCCTTTGTTGCAGGTGAACCGATTCCAAACGTATTTACTCAACCGTTCTGGGATTTTTACATCTTTATTGGCGGCTCTGGTGCAACACTTGCTCTTGTTATGCTGATGTCGTTTAGCCGTTCTGTTCACCTTAAGAGCATTGGTCGAATGAGTGCGGTGCCTGGCTTTTTCCAAATCAACGAACCTGTGATCTTCGGTAGCCCAGTTGTGATGAACCCGACCTTGTTTATCCCGTTCGTCTTCGCTCCAGTCATCAACGCTACGATTGCGTATTTTGCTGTGCATGTCGGCTTTGTGGGTATGGGTGTCGCTACAACACCTTGGACAACACCGGCACTGATAGGTGCTTCGTGGGGTAGCGGTTGGACCTTTGCGCCAGTATTGCTCGTCATTGGTTTATTGATTCTTGATCTAATCATCTACTTCCCATTCTTCAAAATGTTTGAGAAGCAAATGTTGGAGCAAGAACTACCAACGACGAAGGAAACTAAAGGTGACACGCAGCCGTCAGGCGAAGGCGTTACTGCTTAACTGTGCTTAATGGGCCGCAATTACCGCGGCCCGATTTTCGGAGAGAAAATGATGGAACAAGAATTGGTTGTAATGGAGATCATTTGCAATGCTGGTGAAGCCAGAAGTTTAAGCTACGAGGCATTGCGTTTATCTCGAGAACAAGATTTTGAAGCGGCTGATGAGAAGCTCTCTCAAGCAAGAGAGTGCATTAATAAAGCCCACTTAATACAGACTCAGCTTATTGAAGAAGATCAGGGAGAAGGGAAAGTCCCGATGACGTTAGTGATGGTGCATGCTCAAGATCACCTAATGACTACGATTTTGGCTCAAGAGATGGCTGTAGAAATCGTCGCACTGAACAAAAAAATCTCGAACAAATAAAGGGGGATGAAAATGTCTAGAGAGGCGATCAAACTTGCCATTATTGGCGGTGGTAGTAGCTATACCCCGGAATTGGTTGAAGGGGTTATTAAGCGCTTAGAATATTTACCCGTTAAGAAGATTCATTTTGTGGACATTGAGTCAGGAGCTGAGAAGCTTGAGATCATCAAAGGATTGGCTCAGCGAATGGTCGATAAAGCCGGAGCAAAAATTGAGATAAAAGCCGGTTTCGATCGCCGTGCTGCGATAAAAGATGCGGATTTTGTGATGACGCAGTTTCGTGTTGGTGGCCTTGCTGCACGCGCTAACGATGAGCGAATCCCAATCAAGTACGACGTCATCGGCCAAGAAACAACGGGCCCTGGTGGTTTTGCTAAAGCACTGCGAACCATTCCGGTCATTCTTGATATCTGTAAAGACATTGAAGAGTTGGCTCCAAACGCATGGATGCTCAATTTCACCAACCCAGCGGGTTTAGTTTCCGAAGCGGTCAGTAAGTACACCAAAGTAAAGAGTATTGGTTTATGCAATGTGCCCGTTTCAATGGAAATGATGATTGCAGAAATGATGGAGTGCGAGCCAAAAGAGCTGCAACTTGAGTTTGCTGGGTTAAACCATCTCGTGTGGGTACACAAAGCATGGCTCAATGGGGAAGATATTACTCAAACGGTATTAGAGAAAGTCGGTGATGGTGCCAACTTCAGTATGAAGAATATCTGGGAAGAGCCGTGGGATCCGGCATTTCTAAAAGCACTGGGGGCGATACCATGTCCTTATCATCGTTACTTCTACCAAACTGATGCCATGCTTGCTGAAGAGAAACAAAGTGCCGATGAAAAAGGCACTCGTGCTGAGCAGGTAATGGAAACAGAAAATGCGCTATTTAAGCTCTATCAAGATCCTACCCTCGATCATAAGCCGAAAGAGTTAGAGGAGCGGGGTGGTGCTTATTATTCTGATGCATCACTGAACCTAGTTGATTCAATTTATAACAATCGTAATAGTATTCATGTTGTTAACGTTTTAAATAATGGAGCGATCAACGGCCTACCTGACGATGCTGTGATTGAATGTAGTGCCGTGATTGGTAGCTGGGGGGCGAAACCTCTTGCGGTTGGCGAGTTGTCAAACAATATCAAAGGATTACTCCATCAAGTTAAAGCGTATGAGCAGCTAACAATAGAAGCTGCTGTCGAAGGTAATTATGACAAGGCGCTTATGGCATTAACCAATAACCCATTGGTGCCTGACATTGGCCGCGCCAAGTCAATCCTGGATGATATCCTAGCGGTGAACGCTCCGTATTTACCTCAATTTAAACTAACGACGTTGTAAGACTAAGGAAGGGCGCCGATGAAAGTCATTTTTAATGCTGATGATTTTGGTTTAACGAGAGGTGTAAATAGCGGCATCGTTAAAGCTCATCAGCAAGGTGTGGTTCATTCAACCACCATGATGGTGGGTATGGATGCTGAGCAACATGCCTTAGAACTAGCTCGCCATAATCCAGACTTGAAAATTGGCGTTCATCTTAGGTTTACAGCAGGTGTGCCTATAACGAAGCATCCTAACTTGACCAACGGCCGAGCGCACTTTATCAACTATGACGAACTTTGGAGTAAGCAGGACTTCGAAACTCAGGTCATTTATGATGAAGCAAAAGCTCAGGTGGAACATTTTTTATCGCTTGGGTTAGAGCTAAGCCACTTAGATAGCCATCATCACGCGCATACTCACCCTCAAATTTTGCCCGTTATTAAAGAAGTAGCGAATGAATACAGAGTGCCACTGCGGGGCACTAGCTTGTGTCAAGAATCGATGACAATCAGGTATATCTTTACTGATGAGTTTTATGATCAAAAAGTGAGCTTGGATGGCTTAATGGCACATCTATTGAGCTTAAAAGCTGACTATGACTTGGTTGAGGTGATGTGCCACCCGGCAGAGGCCGATCAGGCGCTTATCTTAAAGAGTGGCTATGCGCTTCAGCGAGAGCTAGAGTTACAAGTTCTTACCTCTCCCATTTTAAAAGAACAGTTAGCTCATCATGGCATAACTGTCACGGATTACTCTGAGCTTGTTTCTACCAATCAAATGGTCAGTGTATGATTAAAGGCTGCCAGCTTCGCCCCCTATAGCACCTTACGAATTGCTGGCAGCCGTTCTATACAAACGAATATTTAATAACAATTGCAGTTGGACCCAATAGCATTATGGCAAGGATTAAAGATGTAGCCGAACTCGCCGGTGTAAATCGCTCTACCGTTTCTCGAATCATTAATGGGGAAGGGAAATTTCGTGAGGAAACTCGAAAAAAAGTAGAGCAGGCTATGGCGCAATTGAATTATCGTCCTAGTGCAATTGCTCGTTCACTCGCAACCTCATCCAGTAATATGGTTGGGTTATTGGTGACTTACTATACGGGGGGCTTCTTTGGCGAGATGATGGAGCAGGTTCAGACCGAGCTGGATATTCATAAGAAGTTTTTGATTACAGCTCAAGGCCATCATTCTGCACAAGGTGAAAAAGAGGCAATTCAGCGTTTTAATGATTTACGTTGTGACGGCTATGTACTTCATAGTCGTTATTTGTCAGATGATGACTTACGTGAATTAGCTAAACAGCCAACACCTTTCGTTCTTCTGGATCGCTACGTGGAAGGAATAGAAGAGCGTTGTGTTACCTTTAACCATCATCATGCAAGCCGTATTGCCGTTGAGCACCTTTTAGCTGGTGGTCATCGAAAGATTGCTTGTATTGCCGGTCCATCCCAACGTCATAACAGTGTATTGAGAAAGCTTGGGTATATTGATGCAATGAAGGATGCTGGTATAGATATTGATGAAAGCTGGTGTGAAGAAGGGAATTATGGTCGGCAAAGTGGTTATGATGCAATGGCTGCAATTTTACAACGACACCCTGATGTGACGGCTGTCTTTTCGTGCAGTGAAGAAATGACGGTTGGCGCAATGCAGTACTTACACGAGCACAGTATTTCTGTACCAGAGCAAATCTCATTAACTAGCTTTGACAGTGTTGATCTTTGTGAAAGTCTTTACCCTACAGTATCAGCAGTGCACTTTCCTATCAGTGACATGGCCCGTGTAGCGGTACAAACGTTAATGGGGCTAGTCAAAGATCAAGAAGTAATAGACAAGCCAGTGTTCGAGGCCAAGCTTAAAATACGCAAAGCAGATCGCTCCTTAAAGTAGCTTACTTCTATCTAATTAAGTGAGTCGCTTAGAAATAACGGTTTGATGTTTTGATAGTTACTGATGAATTTATTCACAAAATTTACTAGTATTCTAACTCTCTTAAGAAATATAAATCAGTAGTGAATAAGTGGCAGCCATTAAACTAACGGTCGATCGTATTCAACCCGGATTACATATCCGTCTTCCGCTAAAGTGGAACGATCACCCCTTTCTACTCAATAGCTTTAAGATTAAAGACCAAGAGCAAGTCGAGATGATCCGCCACCTCGGCGTAAAGTTCGTTTACTTTAATCCAGAGCAAAGCGATGCCGTTCCACTCCCTGTTGATCAAAGACAAGCTGACAGAGTAACAAATGAAGCGTCGTTAGATCATGAAACTCAAAAAATGTGGCAAGAAAAACAGAACCGCATAGAAAAGTTAAGTGCATACCGTCGACGCGTGATTCAGTGTGAAAAAGAGTTTGAGCGCTCTCTGGCACGTATGCGTTCAGTCATGACTAAAATCCGTAACCGTCCGACAGCAGCAGTTGATGAAGCAAAGCTTCTTATTGAAGATATCGTCGAGAAGTTAATGTGCGATGATAATGTTACGTTACATCTGATGAACGGAAAAAATGAGTTTGAAGATATTTATTTCCACTCATTGAACGTGGCTGTTATCTCGATGATGATTGGCCGTGCTAAAGGGTACTCAGCAGCACAGTTGAAAGAGCTTTCCTTCTCCGCACTATTCCATGATATCGGGAAAATAAAAATCCCGACTGCAATATTAAGAAAGCAACTACCTCTAACAGAGCCAGAAACCAACTACTTAAAGTTGCACACTAAATATGGCGTCGATCTTGCGAGTCAAATCGAGGCTTTTCCCGAAGTCGCGAGAATTGTGATCGCGCAGCACCATGAGCTAAGAGATGGGTCTGGTTATCCTAAAGGCCTGAAAGGAGATGAGATCAACGAGTTTGCTCAAATTATTGCTGTAGCCAATGCGTTTGATAACTTGTGTCATACACCGATAGTCTCAGATCAAAAGATTCCTTATACCGCACTCTCTCATTTATATAAGAACTGTAAACACCTATATAAAGAAGAGAACCTGAACATCCTAATTAAGTTTATGGGCGTGTTTCCTCCGGGTACCGTAGTTCAGCTTTCTAATAATATGGTCGGCCTGGTTATCTCAGTGAATGCATCGCATTTATTATTCCCGAATGTCTTGGTTTACGATCCAACAGTACCAAGGACGCAAGCGCCAATCATTGATCTTGCCTCAAAAGATATAAAGATAGTTAACGCGATTCATCCGTCAAAATTACCGGATAAAGTAAAAGAGTATCTAAATCCGCGTTCGCGTATTTCTTATTTCTTTGATAGTGATGAGTAGTTATCCACAGCTTTTTGTGGGTAAATTGTATAAATCCTGAGTGTTATTTCTGGGTAATTTTAGGGTTGGATGGAAAGTATCCATTTGGCATGTTTTTTTAGAAAAAATGCATTTTTAGTATTGCCAAAGAAAATCTTCTCCCTATAATGCGCATCCATCGACACGGCAGACGCCACAAGGCTTTAGCAGGGTCGAAGAGGTAAAAAGCTTCTACAAAAAATTAGTTTAAAAAAGTGTTTGACACTAACGACTAAATCGCTAGAATGCACCTCCGCTTTGAGAGAAAAACTTCTCGCAAAGCAAGCTCTTTAACAATATAGACCTATCAATCTGTGTGGGCGCTCGTTGATGATGATCCAATTCGATACTTCGGTATCAAATTAGGTTTCAATGAAACGAAGTGACCATTGAATCGAAAGATTCAGCACAGTCAATTCAAACATTACTTTATGTAATGTTCAGTATTCATTGAGCCGAACAAAATCTTAAATTGAAGAGTTTGATCATGGCTCAGATTGAACGCT
>NZ_JAWOWP010000015.1:0-125348 GCF_033340555.1 Vibrio sp. 1069 | reverse complement strand
AATGGAGGCGCCTCCCGGAGTCGAACCGAGGTCCACGGATTTGCAATCCGCTGCATAGCCACTCTGCCAAGGCGCCTCATTTGTGAATAAAGCTAAGCTTTTTCACCACCCTTTTGAGCCGTGCTCTCTTGGGTACGGGATGCATTCTACGGATTCGAGCGATCGAGTCAACACTATTTTTATTTTTTTAAATCGTTTGACTAGAATTTGTGCGAAAGACGATGGATTGCTTAGTTTTGATACTAAAAATCGCTTAAATACACTTGTTTATCATAAAACTTTGGCTACGCCTTACACTGCTGGCCGTGCGTTGCGTGCATTGAAGTATTAATAATCAGAAGACTCACCTCTCTGAGACTCTCCAAGGACAAAAACAAGACTTAGATCACAAATGGAACTCTATCGAAGCAAAAGCCCCAGATACAAATTGCAAGCATGGCCGTTAACAAGCATTGAAAAGCGAGAGAAGCAAAAAAATGCTGTAGATTGCCTTAGATACAAAAAAGCAGGCTACTAAGCCTGCTTTCTAACATCAGTATTTAATGGTGCTCTTCATTCAACAGATCGTCTTTCGCAGCAGCTAAATATTGAATCATTGACCAATATGTCAAGAAAGTTGCCACATACAAGGCCGCAAAGCCTAGCCAAACCATCCATTCATCGTAACGCCATATCAACACCCATAAGGCGAACATTTGCGAAACAGTTTTTACTTTGCCAACCCAAGATACCGCAACACTCGCTCGCTTACCGATTTCAGCCATCCATTCTCGCAATGCTGAGATAATGATTTCTCGCGCAATCATCGTTACCGCAGGAATGGTCACCCAAATTGAATGATAATGTTCCGTGATTAGAATCAATGCCGTTGCCACTAGCACTTTATCAGCGACAGGATCAATAAACGCGCCAAAACGAGAAGTTTGGCCAAGTTTACGGGCCAACATGCCGTCAAGCCAGTCAGTAAAACCCGCGACCCAAAACACCATTGCTGCTGCAAACGGTGCCCATGAATAAGGTAGATAAAAGACAACCACAAAAACAGGGATTAGGAACAGTCTAAGAAGAGACAGAATGTTCGGGATATTCAAACGCATTTTATTATTCTCTTACACATTGCGGCTTAATGTTGCGCGATTTTCCTTATTGTTTCAATGCTTGGAAAATAATTTCTGCTAAAGAGTGACTTATTCCCGGTACTTTGGCGATTTCTTCGACACTTGCACGTTTAAGTTCTTGTAACCCACCCATGTACTTGAGTAACGCCTGACGTCGTTTAGGGCCGATTCCCTCAATCCCTTCGAGTGCACTCGTACGTCTGGTTTTACCTCGCTTAGCACGGTGCCCCGCTATAGCATGGTTATGGCTTTCATCACGAATATGTTGGATAAGATGCAGCGCAGGAGCATCGCTTGGTAAATGAAACTCGTCCCCATCGACTGTAATCAGCGTTTCTAAACCTGGTTTGCGAGTAACGCCTTTTGCAATACCAATCATGATAGGACGCTTTGGCCAATCCCCCCAGTACTGCGAAATGATGTCATGCGCACGATTTAACTGACCTTTACCGCCATCGATAAAGATGATGTCGGGAATTTTCTCTACGTCCAATTGCTTCGAATAACGGCGCTCCAACGCTTGTCCCATTGCTGCGTAATCATCACCACCGGTAATCCCAGTAATGTTGTAGCGACGATACTCTTGCTTAACGGGGCCTTCATTGTTGAACACCACACATGACGCAATCGTGCTTTCCCCCATCGTATGGGAGATATCAAAACATTCCATTCGAGCTATAGACTCCAAATTCAATGTTTCGCGAAGCGCATGAAAACGCTGATTAATCGTCATCTTGTGATTGATTTTGGTGGTAATCGCCGTTAGTGCATTCGTGTTCGAAAGCTTGAGATACCTTGCTCGAGAGCCAGTTGGCGACGTATGAAAATGAACCTTACGGCCTGCCACTTCACTTAACGCTTTCTGTATTGGCGCAATATCTTCTGCCAACTCTTGATTCAAAATAATACGAGAAGGAATTGTACGTGCTTCGTTATGGCTCAAATAGTATTGAGTCAGAAAACTATCGAACACTTCCTGCTGGCTTGTATTTTGTGGGATTTTCGGAAAATGGCTACGGCTACCAAGCACTTTGCCTTGGCGTATCATCAGGATATGGATACACGCGATACCATTCTCCTGAGCAAACCCGAGTACATCCATATCATCCATGCTGTCTTCTGAGACGTACTGCTGCTCTTGAACACGCCTAATCGCTTGGATTTGATCGCGAAATTTAGCGGCATCTTCAAAGCGCAATTGCTGACTGGCAACTTCCATTTTCTCAATCAACTGTTTGAGTACTTGCTGATCTTTGCCTTGCAAAAACATGCGCACAAAGCCAACCAACTCTGCATATTCTTCATCAGAAATGATGGTATTAACGCATGGTCCTGCACAACGACCAATTTGGTACATCAAACATGGGCGCGTTCGGTTGGAATAGACAGTGTCTTCACACTGGCGCACAGGAAATATCTTTTGCAGCAAATGCAATGTTTCTCTTACTGCACCAGAATCTGGGTAGGGGCCAAAATATTCACCTTTGCGCTTCTTGGCGCCACGGTGGATAGAAAGCCGTGGGTGCTTATGACCGCTAATAAAGATATAAGGGTAAGACTTATCATCTCGCAGCAACACATTGTATTTCGGCAAATACTGCTTGATGTAGTTATGCTCTAAGATCAGCGCTTCTGTCTCAGTGTGAGTCACCGTGACGTCTATTTTGGCGATATTACTGACAAGCGCGCGAGTTTTCTCACTGTCTACTTTTTTCCGAAAGTAGCTTGAAAGGCGCTTTTTAAGGTCTTTGGCTTTACCTACGTAGATTACAACAGCTTCGGCGTTGTACATTCTGTAAACGCCGGGCTGATTAGTTACTGTCTTGAGAAAGGAAGCCGAATCGAAGGGAGGATTCACGCTAAAGGGTCTCGGTGTCCAGCATTCCGTGGCGAATCGCTAAGTGAGTTAACTCAACGTCACCATTAATGTCCAATTTACTAAAGAGTCGGTAGCGATAGCTGTTGACTGTCTTTGGACTTAAATTAAGTTGCTCAGAAATATCCGTTACCTTTTGGCCTTTGGTGATCATAAGCATGATCTGCAATTCACGCTCGGATAAGTCTTTAAAAGGGTTCTCAGAGGCTGGAGAAAATTGACTCAATGCCATCTGCTGCGCAATCTCTGGCGAGATGTAACGCTGCCCACTATTAACTACACGAATCGCATTCACCATTTCGTCAGGGCCAGCACCTTTGGTTAAATAACCAGACGCACCTGCCTGCATCACCTTGGTTGGAAACGGGTTTTCTGTATGAACGGTAAGTACGATGATTTTCACATCAGGATTCACGCGAAGAATTTTTTTAGTGGCTTCCAAGCCGCCAATTCCTGGCATGTTCATGTCCATTAAAACGACGTCAGCATGATTACTGCGACACCATTTTACTGCATCTTCACCGCTGTCAGCTTCTCCTGCTACGTTCATTCCACGGACGTCTTCAATAATACGTCGTATCCCTGTGCGAACCAGCTCGTGATCATCTACAAGGAAAACATTTATCAAACTTGTATCTCCACACTTTGTATTGGTTCTGCACCCACATAACCATTATTTGTTAAATGTGGATATCAGTATGACTGCCTATATACTAACGTAATCGACAAAAAATTGCTTTCTATGAATATGTGCTGAAACGCAAACTTTAGCAAGAACTTATTCATAAACCACTCTATTATTTTAGAGCGTGATGAGCAGAACCGAAATCTAAGAAAAGACAATTAACAACATTAAGTACAATAAATCAAGTAACTAGATTTCATATTGCCCAGAGAAACACGCTATAACTTAAAATGACACTGTCCCTCTTGCACCAAAGACTAACTTGTAATCACTAATTCCAGCAAAAATTGAGACGCTTTCTTTACTGGTTATTTTTACAGTTCTTAGTGTTAAACTAACGTTCTTCAAGTTTTCTAAGGTTTCTCACATTTGAATATCCAACAAGGCTTTCTGCTTACTCGACAGGCACGAGACATCAAAGGTCAAACTCAAATCGAGTTGTGGCTTTCGACAGAAGCAGGTCCTACTCAGTTACTTATTAATGGTGAGAAGCCAGTATTTTTCATCGCTCAGAAACACTCAGAGCAAGCAAAGACACTCGCACGAGAAAAAAACATATTCGTCGACATCCGCCTTTTGGATCTCAAAACGTTTGAACATACGCCTCTTGCTGCCTGCTATACCAATGTAACCAGAGACGCTCTCGCACTCAAAGACACATTCGCTCAAAAAGATATCACTACGTACGAAAGTGATATTCGCCTCGCCGATCGCTACCTAATGGAGCGTTTTATCAAAGGCAGTATCGAGTTTACAGGCAATGTGACTCGCACCAATGGCTACCAACGCGTCCAGAGCGCAAAATGCCGTGCGGGGCAATATGAGCCGAAGTTAAACGTTGTCTCGCTAGATATAGAATGCTCTGAGAAAGGCATTCTTTACTCAATCGGATTAGACAGCGTCATGGATTCCCGCGTTATCATGATCGGAGAAGCAGAACCTTCGGAGACACCGATACAATGGGTTAAGGATGAAAAAGCGCTTCTAGAAGCACTCATCGTTTGGTTTAAACAGTTCGACCCCGATGTCATTGTCGGTTGGAACGTCATTGATTTTGACTTTCGTCTGCTACACAAACGAGCAGAATGGCACAACATGAAGCTAATGCTTGGTAGAGCAGACCAAGCCAGCTTTTTCAGAAGTTCATCTCAAAGCCAACAAGGGTTTATTTCCATTCCAGGGCGAGTTGTAATGGACGGTATCGATACGTTAAAAACGGCGACTTATCACTTTCGGTCTTGGTCATTAGAGTCTGTATCTCAAGAACTCTTAGGGGAAGGGAAAGAAATCCACAACGTTCATGACCGCATGGATGAGATCAATCGTATGTACCGCTCCGACAAACCATCGCTGGCTAAATATAATTTACAAGACTGCGTGTTAGTGAATAAGATTTTCAATCACACTCACCTGCTTGACTTTGCAATAGAGCGCTCTCGTCTCACTGGTGTCGAACTGGATCGTGTCGGCGGTTCGGTTGCAGCATTCACAAACCTATACATGCCTCAGATACACCGAGCAGGCTACGTTGCCCCAAACCTACACCCTGAAAGTTGGATTGCGAGCCCAGGCGGTTACGTGATGGACTCCATCCCTAACCTATATGATTCTGTTTTAGTATTGGATTTTAAGAGTCTATATCCATCGATTATTCGCTCTTTCTTGATTGATCCTATGGGTTTAGTTGAGGGGTTATTGCTCGATATTGGAAAAGAAGAAAATCAGGCTGTACCTGGCTTTCGCGGTGGGCAGTTCCATCGTACGAAACACTTTTTACCAGAAATGATTGAAAAGCTTTGGGCAGCACGTGATGTTGCAAAGAAGAACAATGAAAAAGCTTTTTCTCAGGCAATCAAAATCATCATGAACTCCTTTTATGGCGTACTGGGCTCATCGGGATGTCGTTTCTTTGATACTCGGTTAGCTTCTAGTATTACCATGCGCGGACATGAAATCATGAAGCAAACCAAGGTGCTGATCGAGGAGCAAGGATATCAAGTGATTTACGGCGATACGGATTCCACATTCGTGTCGTTGAATCGACCATACAGTCAAGTAGAAGCTGACGCTGTTGGAAATCAATTAGTTGATTACATCAACTCTTGGTGGCAAGAACACCTGCGTTCTGAGTACAACCTAACATCTATGTTGGAAATCGAGTATGAAACCCATTATCGCAGATTCCTTATGCCAACGATTCGTGGCGCAGAAACTGGCTCGAAAAAGCGCTATGCGGGTTTAATCGGTGAAGGAGAGCAAGAACGGATTGTATTTAAAGGGTTAGAAAGTGCCCGTACTGACTGGACCTCGTTAGCACAGAAATTTCAAAATACACTCTATAGCATGATTTTCCATGGTGAAGATCCAAGCGACTATGTCCGAGAGATGGTTGAGAAAACTAACAACGGTGAATTTGATGAACAGTTGGTGTATCAAAAGCGACTGCGCAGAAAACTGCATGAGTATCAGAAGAACGTCCCGCCACAAGTGCGTGCAGCTCGTTTAGCGGATGAGATAAATGCCAAGCTTGGCCGCCCATTACAGTATCAAAACCAAGGACGAATTGAATACATTATTACCGTGAACGGCCCTGAACCTTATGAGTACCTCAATAGCCCGATTGATTATCAACATTACATTGATAAACAACTCAAACCCGTTGCAGATGCGATTCTCCCTTTCATTGGGACGGACTTTGACAGGCTTTCAGCGCCGCAAATGGGGTTGTTTTAGCCGATACGAAACTCTGTTTTCTGGTACTGTTTGACTAACCAATCACCAAACGCATCAATTAGCCCGATAACAGAACGCTTGGGAATCCCCCGGCCAGAAAGTAAAATTTCTAGCCGCTCGATCTCAAGCTGCTTTTCAGGATGATAAGTTAAGAATACCTTGCCACACTCTACGGGGTCATCAAACCAACGTTTATCTCGATACATCACCAAAGAGTATGACGCTCTTAGTAACTTTTTAGCAATCACGCGCTGGGCGGCCACCTGCTCTTCTATCGTCTTCGCTTGTACGATTTTTTTGCGATAAGCCGTAATCCAATCTTCCACATCCATATTCCAGTGCTTAGCAATTTCCCAACTTGGGACGTAATCACCAAAACAGTCTGCTAGATCATCACCATAAACACAGACACAGCAATGCTTAAGCATAAAGCCCCAAGTGAAAATACTGTCTAAATTAGCTACTTCGCTCACTAAGGCTGTACGGACCGATACACCATTAACGTGAGGGTAACTCTGCTGCGCACGCCACTTAATTGTGTTGAGCAAAGTCGCGCTATTGTGCTCAAAGGATGATTGAGTAACGACAACCAAGTCTAAGTTCGACTTCCCAACGATCGCTGTTTTGCGAGCAACACTACCGTATACATAAACGCTGTGTAAGTTTTGCCCCAGTCCACCTTTGAGACAAGCGGTGACTTCCCTAATTAAAGGCGCAAACTCTGGTTGAAATGGTTGTTTAGGATCGATAACAGGCAGAGACATGACTTAAAACGTGTTCTCAGATGGTTCAAGAAGTTGGGCTATATGTTCTCTTAGCCGACTCACCGAATCAAGTCCATTCAGGTGTTTAGTCATGGGAGTAACAACAAATTTCTGCAATGAATTTTAATGCTAGGCGGCTAACTTAGCGCTATAATCACCGAGTTTTGCTTAATAAGTATGAATAGGAATATACAATGCCAAAGGCAAGTGAAATCAAAAAAGGCTTCGCAATCGAGTCTAATGGTAAAACTCTTCTAGTTAAAGACATCGAAGTAACGACTCCTGGCGGTCGTGGCGGCGCTAAAATCTACAAAATGCGTTGTACAGATCTAAACACGGGCGCACGTGTAGATGAGCGTTACAAGTCTGATGACGTTGTTGAAACGGTAGAAATGAACAAACGTGCAGTTGTGTACTCATACGCTGACGGCGATGAGCACATCTTCATGGATAACGAAGACTACTCACAATACACATTCAAGCACAATGAAGTTGAAGACGACATGCTGTTCATCAACGAAGATACACAAGGTATCCACATTATCCTTGTTAACGGTGCTGCAGTGGGTATTGAACTACCATCTTCTGTTGAGCTAGTGATTGAAGAAACTGACCCTTCAATCAAAGGTGCTTCTGCATCTGCTCGCACTAAGCCAGCACGCTTCGCTTCAGGTCTTGTCATCCAGGTTCCTGAGTACATTGCAACTGGTGACCGTGTTATCATTAACACAGCTGAACGTAAATACATGAGCCGAGCATAAGCATGTCTGATTTGATTTCTTACGACGACGTCATCGACGCAGCGTACGACATTTTCCTTGAGATGGCTCCAGATAACCTAGAGCCTGCTGACGTGATTCTGTTTACTGCGCAATTTGAAGATCGTGGTGCCGCAGAACTTGTTGAAACCGGTGATGACTGGGTTGAACATGTTGGCTTCGAGATCGACAAAGAAGTATATGCAGAGGTTCGTATCGGCCTAGTAAATGAGGAAAATGACGTTCTTGATGACGTATTTGCTCGTATGCTAATCAGCCGAGACCCTGAACATAAGTTCTGCCATATGCTTTGGAAACGCGATTAACGTTTCTTCATCATGAACAAAGATACCAGCCTAGTGCTGGTATTTTTTTATCTGTTATTTTCGTCTAGCTGAGATATTTGTTTATACAAAGCACCCTGCTCTATATAGGCTTTAGACCCTTTTGTTATGTAACAGATAAGAAAAAGGCTTGCCGAATTGGCAAGCCTTTCTGATGTTTTGCTATCGATTAACGATGCTTGTTGCGTGCGCCTTGGTCACCAGCAGTCTTCTTCGGCTTACGACGAGAAGGGTTGTTGCTGCGACCTTTTGGCGTGTTAACACGCTCTTCATGGCGCTTAACTGCGCGACGAATTTTTTGGCTGCGTGCACGCTCACGTTTGCGTGACGTGTTGTCTTTGTTCAGATCAAGCATGGTTTCTTTCTCTGGACGAAGCTCTACAAGCTCACGCAAGTAGTTTACTTCTTTCAGGTCAAGCTCCATCCAACCGCCACGAGGCAGTTTCTTGTCTAAGAAGATGTCGCCGTAACGAACACGTTTCAGACGGCTAACGGTACACTCTTGCGATTCCCATAGTCGACGAACTTCGCGGTTACGACCTTCGTTGATAACAACGTAAAACGTGTGGTTCATGCCTTCACCACCCGCGTAAACAACATCTTCAAAGCGAGCTAAACCGTCTTCCAGTTCAACACCTTTTACTAGATTACGAACTTTCTGTTCAGTTACTTCACCGAACACACGTACTAGGTATTCACGTTCAACTTGGCGGCTTGGGTGCATTAAGCGGTTCGCCAGTTCACCATCCGTTGTGAAAAGTAGAAGACCAGAAGTGTTCGCATCCAGACGACCAACTGAAATCCAACGAGAGCCACGAATTTTTGGCAGACGATCAAAAACAGTACGACGACCTTCTGGATCGTGACGAGTACACAGTTCACCCTCAGGTTTGTAGTACGCAAGTACACGACAAATCACTTCTTCTTGAATCTTTGCAGAGACAATGTGACCATCGATACGAACTACGCTGCTCTCGTCTTCAAGTCTTTCACCAAGCTTAGCGACTACACCGTTCACGCTAACGCGACCAGATTTAATTAACGATTCAATCTCACGACGAGAACCGTGACCAGCACGTGCTAATACTTTTTGTAACTTTTCGCTCATTTATCTACCTATGTGTCGTCTTCACAGACGTCTAGACCAGGATTGGTCTGCATTTTGCTATTTACCCATTTCAGTGGGATTTTTCGGTCGGACATTATACGTAACTTTCTTAGTTAATGTAAGCTAAATCGGCGCCATTCTCTACACCAAAATTCACTTCAAAAATGACCGAAATATTTGTCCTATTCTGCAACTTTTTTACTACTTAAAGCAGTCATTGCTCAACGAGAATCCCACTAATATCGGTCTTCCTGAACCACTTTAACCACGCGGTACCTGATAAAATTGTCAGGGTTACAACAATAACCACTTGGGGTGTGTTTACTGTTCGTATTGCTAGAAAACAACGAAGAATAAGCCGTCCCGGTTTGCTGCTAAGTAATACCAATCACCGCAGACAATGAGCGCTCATAGCAAAGCACGGTCGTGGGTAACAAGACAAAAATTGTCTTTAAGTCATTAGTTCACATCAAAAATAACACTAATGCTATCGTGTACTCTGACTCACTCGGTTCGCTCTGCACTCTCGGCGATTGGCATAAATCAGACAAAAAGGAATAGAACAATGTCTATGCTAAATCTCGACCTAAATTGGATTTTTGGGACATCTCAAGATGACGATATGACAGGCACAAAAGGCTCTGAAACAACCGATATTTTCTTCGGCTTCTGTGGTGATGATAAGTTTGTAGGATACGGAGGTAATGATATTGTCTTCGGTGGCTGGGGAGACGATACCTTGCTTGGTGGCCGAGGTAACGACTTTGTTTCTGGCGGCTTTGGAAACGATTTCCTATCCGGAGGATTAGGAAACGACAAACTCTTTGGTGGCTGTGGCGACGACACAATTTTTGATTATTCAGGCAACAACTACTTGAGTGGTGGCTGGGGTAACGACACCCTCGTTGTTGGTGATGGTGAATCAGTACTGAGCGGTGGCTGTGGAGACGACACCTTCGTGCTTACAAACCGCCTGGCTATTGGTGTACCTGATCAGCCAGTATCTTCCAACGATATTGATGTCAAAGCCGACATTGTCGATTTTAATATTTTCCATGACAAACTTGTCTTTGATATGGGCCGAGACACTGATAACGATGGCATTCGAGATACGTTCTTGGATTCAGCGGATGATCTGACTTTATCTTACAATGAATGTGGCTGGGCAGTATTCTCAAGTGATGAATACAATGTTGAAGTGACACTAAACGGTGTGAGCTCTGCATACATCAACTATGCAGAACAAAATGGTATCGACATTTTCGATTTTGCTTAACCTCAATCAGTTAAGTTCAATGAGATATTCGATATGACAACTAAAATAGGAGGCGCGATGCCTCCTATTTTGTTTGGCGGTGGTGCGTCTACTATTCGAATGGTGCAGGGTCACCTGATCCCAAACGAACTACAACAGGTTCACCTTCGCTAAAGTCAATTACAGTCGTAGGTTGTTCACCTAGGTAACCGCCATTAAGAATCACATCAACCGCATGTTCTAGTTTATCGCGAATATCCTCTGGATCAGATTCTGTTACGTCACTGCCAGGTAGAATCAACGACGTAGACATCATCGGTTCACCTAATGCTTCCAACAAGTCCAAGGCAATTTGATTGTCTGGGACACGGATACCGATGGTCTTACGTTTTGCATTCATCAAACGACGCGGCACTTCTTTTGTGCCTTTGAAGATGAAGGTGTAAGGACCTGGTGTGTTATTTTTCAGCAGTCGGAATGCAGAGTTATCCACTCGCGCATAGAGAGAAAGCTCCGACAAATCACGACACAGTAAAGTAAAGTTATGCTTATCATCCAGACGACGAATCTGACAGATTCGTTCCAGTGCTTGTTTGTTCTCCAACTGACAGCCAAGTGCGTACCCTGAATCAGTAGGGTAAACCACAACGCCGCCGTTACGAATGATTGCTACTGCTTGATTAATCAAGCGAGCCTGTGGGTTTTCTGGGTGAACGTAAAAAAACTGGCTCATTGTAATTCCTCATTATCGAGCCTCTCGGCTCTATATTTTTATGGGTTCTCGACTTCGTATTACTGAGTATTATTCAACGAAGGATCTATTCCCCAATCTTTCCAAACTGGTTCGACGCCAGCAGGCAACCATAGGTTCCTTCCTAGCTCCATCCACGGTGATGGGTAGTGAAAATCACTGCCTTGAGAGGCTAATAGTTTGTATTGTATAGCATAATCAGCCAAGTTGCGCCTTTCTTGTTGCGCTTGCTGTGGCTGTGCAACTTCCATCGCATCACCACCTGCTTCGACAAACGCTGCTAGAAGACGCTTAATCCACTTCGCTGTCAACTTATATCTGCCAGGATGCGCTAATACCGCCATTCCACCAGCCGCATGGATAGCATCAACCGCATCCTTCATCGAACACCAATTCGGTGGTACATAACCTGGGTTATTACGCGTTAGGTATTTTTTAAACACCATTTGCATGGTTTTTGCGTAACCATTATCTACCAACCATTTCGCGAAATGCGCTCTTGTCACTGGAGCATCACCGGCGATTTGCCTTACCTCTTCAAGCACACCTACTCGAGTTGCTTTTTGTAGTCGCTCTGCAATTAACTCAGATCGTGTTATGCGATGCTGCTTCTGCTGTTCTATGAGGGCAGATAATTGTTCATTTTCCGGATCAATATTCAGGCCGACAATATGAATGTCTTTGTTTTGCCAGACGGTCGATATCTCAATGCCATTGATGATTTTTATCGGCAAATTATTATCTTGAACGTATTGCTTAGCTAACGCCAAACCGTCAACCGTATCGTGATCAGTGATCGCCAAAACCTCGATATCAAAACTCAGCGCCCTTTCCACTAAATCTTTAGGTTCTAACCGACCGTCCGATGCAGTGGTGTGACTATGTAAATCAATTCTCATATTTTTATCGTTTTAATGCCGTTTTGGGGTTGACTTTTTACTCTCGCACTAGTTAACTAGTACACAAATACAAAGTACGTAATTTAAGGTTCACCATGTTACAAGAATTTAACCAAAACCAAAAAGCGAAAGTTGCGGTTTGTCTTAATAAGGCAAACTCATCAGATCTTGCTTGGTGGCGCACTTGGACTAGTTCTTGGTGGGCAAACGTATACTTCTAGTTTATAGAACCAAACGTTGTAAAGCCCGCTACTTAAGCGGGCTTTTTTGTTTTGTTGCTCATTTCACATTCAACTGCCTAAACATTAATCGAATATGGCCAACTCTAGATTGGGAGAACGTTTGCTTTATGCGACTATGTACGGCAGGAAGATTTAAACAGCTACAAGGAGGTCTTGTGAACAAGGCCATTGAAATTAAGAAACTTGGACAGCTTGAAGTGCTAACGGCTTCCGTCCCTTATACTCAAGACCCGACTCGCTTGTTCCACACACTATGTGAGAACAAAACTGACAGCCTATTGCTGGAATCTGCTGAGATCGATTCAAAGCAAAATTTAAAATCCCTGCTGATCGTAGATTCAGCGGTTCGCATTGTTTGCTTCGGCCATACCGTTAGCATGCACGCCTTGACCAATAACGGTAAAAACCTACTGTCTCACCTAAACCAAAACATCCGTGGTGACGTTGAGAGCAAGTTCGATGGCGAAACGCTAACTTTGGAGTTTAACCAGCCATGCGACACGTTAGATGAAGACTCTCGCCTACGTGAAGCCTCTTCTTTCGATGCGCTGCGTTTGGTTCAGCATAGTTTTGATATTTCGCAGCAAGACAAGCACGCGATTTTCCTTGGTGGTCTGTTTGCCTACGACTTAGTCGCAAACTTCGAGCCGCTTGGTAATGCAAAAGCAACAAATCAGTGTCCAGATTACGTTTTCTACGTAGCGGAAACACTACTTGTTGTCGACCATCAAACGGAATCTTGCCAGCTTCAAGCGACGTTGTTTGTTGATGGTTCAGAGAAAACAACGTTAGAGACTCGTATTGCAGAAATTAGCGTCCAGTGTGCAGCGCCAAAACTGTTGCCGAGTGCAGAGCAAATAACAGATGTAACGGTAGAACCTAGCGTGTCTGATACAGACTTCTGCCAAACCGTTCGCGACTTAAAAGAGTTCGTAGTGAAAGGCGATGTATTCCAAGTTGTACCGTCTCGTAGATTCACTCTACCTTGCCCTTCTCCACTCGCGGCTTACAAAGAACTGAAACAAAGTAACCCAAGCCCTTACATGTTTTACATGCAAGATGAGCTGTTCACTCTGTTTGGCGCATCACCAGAAAGTGCGCTTAAGTACGAAACACACACTAACCAAATTGAAATCTACCCAATAGCAGGCACACGTCGCCGTGGTAAGCGCCCTAACGGCGAGATTGATTTCGACCTAGATAGTCGCATCGAACTTGAACTGCGCACCGACATGAAAGAAAACGCAGAACACATGATGTTGGTTGACTTGGCACGTAACGACGTCGCTCGTATTGCTCAATCTGGTACTCGCCACGTAGCAGACCTTCTAAAAGTCGACCGCTACAGCCACGTAATGCACTTGGTGTCTCGTGTGGTTGGTCAACTGCGTGAAGACCTAGACGCGCTGCACGCATACCAAGCATGTATGAACATGGGTACGCTCACCGGCGCACCTAAGATTCGTGCCATGCAGTTGATTCGCGATGTAGAAGGCGCACGACGCGGTAGCTACGGCGGCGCTGTTGGCTACCTCACTGGTGAAGGCACACTCGACACCTGTATCGTGATCCGCTCAGCGTACGTTGAGAACGGCATTGCTCAAGTTCAAGCTGGTGCTGGCGTGGTGTTCGACTCTGATCCACAAGCGGAAGCAGACGAAACGCGCGGCAAAGCACAAGCGGTAATCTCTGCTATCCAAGCAGCGCATAATTCACAATAAGGAATAGGGTTCAGAGATGGCTAATATCATTTTTATCGACAACTTTGACTCGTTCACCTACAACCTTGTGGATCAATTCCGCTCGCTAGGTCACTCAGTCAAGATTTACCGAAACAACATCCCAGCAGAAACCATTGAACAAGCGGTAAATGAGCTTGAAAACCCAGTGGTTCTGCTATCACCAGGTCCTGGTGCACCTTCAGAGGCAGGCTCAATGCCAGAGCTTATCCAACGTATGAAAGGCAAAGTGCCGATGATCGGCATTTGTCTTGGTCACCAAGCGATTGTTGAAGCGTACGGCGGTACTGTTGCTGGCGCGGGCGAAATCATTCACGGTAAGGTCTCTATGATGGAGCACCAAAACCATGCGATTTACCAAAACCTACCATCACCACTTGCAATTGCACGTTACCACTCGCTGGTTGCGACCAAGGTTCCTGAGAGCCTAACCATCACAGCAGAAGTGGATGACTTGGTAATGTCTGTTGTACATGAAGAAGATAAAGTTTGCGGGTTCCAGTTCCACCCGGAATCTATTATGACGACCTACGGAGCAACACTGTTGGCCAATGCCATTGAATGGGCACTTGAAGAACAAACTTCAACGAACCCACTCACTGCTTAAAAAGCACTTGGCACATAAGAAATTTAGGAGAGGAAATATGGAAGCAATCATCAACCCTATTATTACCAAACTGTACGAGCAAGAATCGCTTACTCAGGAAGAGAGCCAACAGCTATTCGACATCATTATCCGTGGTGAACTAGACCCAATTTTGATGGCATCAGCACTGACTGCACTAAAAATCAAAGGCGAAACGCCGGATGAAATAGCAGGCGCGGCAAAAGCACTACTGGCAAACGCAAACCCATTCCCTCGCCCAGATTACGATTTCGCAGATATCGTAGGCACTGGCGGCGACGGTCACAACACCATCAACATTTCAACCACTGCGGCGTTTGTTGCTGCAGCATGTGGTCTAAAAGTAGCGAAACACGGTAACCGCAGCGTTTCAAGCAAATCTGGTTCTTCTGACCTTCTTGATTCATTTGGTATCAACCTAGCTATGAGCGCAGAAGATACGCGCAAAGCGGTAGACGAGATCGGTGTTGCTTTCCTATTTGCACCTCAGTACCACGGTGGTGTGCGCCATGCGATGCCAGTGCGTCAAACCATGAAAACACGCACCATCTTTAACATCCTTGGTCCACTGATTAACCCTGCTCGTCCTAACATCGAATTGATGGGCGTTTACAGTGAAGAACTGGTTCGTCCTATCGCAGAAACCATGCTACAAATGGGTATGAAGCGCGCCGCTGTAGTTCACGGCAGTGGCTTGGACGAAGTAGCAATTCACGGTGAAACAACCGTTGCCGAAATCAAAGACGGTAAGATCACAGAGTACACGCTAACGCCTGCAGACTTCGGTCTAGACGCGCACCCGCTAGAAGCGATCAAAGGTGGCGATCCTGAAGAAAACAAAGCGATCATTACCAATATTCTGACGGGTAAAGGTACAGATGCACAATTGGGTGCAGTGGCAGTAAACGTTGCTCTGCTAATGCGTCTATTCGGCCACGAAGATTTAAAAGCCAACACGCAACAAGCGATTGAGGCAATGAACTCAGGCAAGGCGTACCATTTGGTACAACAACTTGCCGCACACGCTTAAGGAATTGAAGAAGATGACTGACTTCAACACTCAGCAAGCTGACAACCTGTCTGAACACGTTTCTAAGAAAGAAGCAGAAATGGCAGAAGTACTGGCGAAAATTGTCCGCGACAAATATCAGTGGGTAGCAGACCGTAAGGTGTCTCAACCGCTAAGCACATTTCAGTCTGATTTGCTGCCATCGGACCGCAGCTTCTACAATGCTCTGAGTGGCGAAAAGACGGCATTCATCACCGAATGTAAGAAGGCATCTCCTTCTAAAGGTTTGATTCGTGATCACTTCGACTTGGATTACATTGCATCGGTTTACAACAACCATGCTGATGCGATTTCAGTCCTAACAGACGAGAAGTACTTCCAAGGTAACTTTGACTTTCTTCCTCAAGTGCGTGGTCAAGTCAAACAACCAGTTATTTGTAAAGACTTCATGATAGACACCTACCAAGTTTACCTAGCACGTCATTACAGTGCTGATGCTGTGCTATTGATGCTTTCTGTCCTGAATGACGAAGAGTACAAAGCGCTAGAGGAGGCAGCACACAGCCTGAACATGGGTATCTTGACCGAAGTCAGCAACGAAGAAGAGCTTCATCGTGCCGTTAAGCTTGGCGCACGCGTTATCGGCATCAATAACCGTAACCTTCGCGACCTAAGTACTGATTTGAATCGTACTAAAGAACTGGCACCGACAATTCGCGAACTGGCTCCTAACGCAACAGTAATCTCAGAATCTGGCATTTATACACATAAACAAGTTCGTGATTTAGCGGAATACGCAGACGGCTTCTTGATTGGTAGTTCACTGATGGCGGAAGACAACCTAGAACTTGCTGTACGTAAAGTGACGTTAGGCGAAAACAAAGTGTGTGGCTTAACGCATCCAGATGACGCAGCAAAAGCATATCAAGCTGGCGCGGTATTTGGTGGCCTGATTTTTGTCGAGAAGTCGAAGCGTGCGGTTGACCTTGAAGGTGCTCGCTTAACCATGAGCGGTGCTCCACTGAACTATGTAGGCGTTTTCCAAAATCACGATATCGATTTTGTTGCTTCTGTCGTCACCTCTTTGGGTTTAAAAGCGGTGCAACTGCACGGTCAAGAAGACCAAGCTTACGTAAACCAACTCAAAGCCGAACTGCCAGCAACGGTAGAAATTTGGAAAGCTTACGGCGTGACTGATGCCAAGCCAGAACTGCTAGCAGACAACATTGATCGCCATTTATTAGATGCGCAAGTTGGCACTCAAACTGGCGGAACTGGTCAAGTGTTCGACTGGTCACTGATCGGCGACCCAAGTCAAATTATGCTAGCGGGCGGACTGTCGCCAGAAAATGCTCAACAAGCAGCGACACTAGGTTGCTTGGGATTAGATTTAAACTCTGGTGTAGAAAGCGCACCAGGCAAAAAAGATTCACAGAAGTTGCTCGCGGCATTCACCGCTATTCGCAGCTACTAAAGCTGGATATCAGCTAAAAAATTTAAAGCTATTCGTAGCGAAAAATACGAGAAGGAATATAACGATGGCAAAACTGAATGCCTACTTTGGCGAATACGGCGGTCAGTACGTTCCGCAAATTCTAGTTCCAGCACTGGAGCAACTAGAGCAAGCGTTTATCGACGCGCAAGAAGATCCAGAATTCCGCAGCGAATTCATGACGCTTCTTCAAGAGTATGCGGGCCGCCCAACGGCTTTAACTCTAACTCGTAACCTAACCAAAGGTACGAAAACCAAACTGTACCTAAAACGTGAAGACCTACTTCACGGTGGTGCCCACAAGACTAACCAAGTGTTGGGTCAAGCGCTACTTGCGAAACGCATGGGCAAAAACGAAATCATCGCTGAAACTGGCGCAGGTCAACACGGTGTTGCAACCGCACTAGCATGTGCACTGCTTGGCCTTAAGTGTCGCGTGTACATGGGTGCAAAAGACGTTGAGCGTCAAAGCCCGAACGTATTCCGTATGAAGCTAATGGGCGCAGAAGTTATTCCTGTCCACTCGGGCTCTGCGACACTTAAAGATGCATGTAACGAAGCGCTACGCGACTGGTCTGCAACTTATGAAGACGCGCACTACCTACTAGGTACAGCGGCAGGCCCTCACCCATTCCCAACGATCGTGCGTGACTTCCAACGCATGATTGGTGAAGAAACGAAGAATCAGATTTTGGCACGTGAAGGTCGTCTTCCTGATGCGGTTATCGCATGTGTGGGCGGTGGTTCAAACGCGATTGGTATGTTTGCTGACTTCATCGAAGAAGAAAGCGTTCGCCTAATTGGTGTTGAGCCAGCAGGTAAAGGTATCGATACTGACCAGCACGGTGCACCACTTAAACATGGTAAAACGGGTATTTTCTTTGGTATGAAAGCGCCATTGATGCAAGATCCAAACGGTCAGGTTGAAGAGTCATACTCTGTCTCTGCTGGTCTTGATTTCCCTTCAGTTGGTCCACAGCACGCACACCTAAACGCAATTGGCCGTGCTGAATACGACAACGTGACAGACGATGAAGCGCTAGAAGCATTCCAAGAGATTGCACGCCATGAAGGCATCATCCCTGCACTTGAATCTTCTCACGCCGTGGCACACGCACTGCGTATGGCACGTGAGAATCCAGAAAAAGAGCAATTGCTGGTTGTTAACCTATCTGGTCGTGGTGATAAAGATATCTTCACTGTACATGCCATCCTAGAAGAAAAAGGAGCGATCTAATGAGCCGTTATGAGAAGATGTTTGCGCGCCTAAACGAAAAGAACCAAGGCGCATTTGTACCGTTCGTAACGGTTTGCGATCCAAACGCAGAGCAGTCTTACAAAATCATGGAAACACTGGTTGAGTCTGGCGCAGATGCCCTTGAACTTGGTATTCCATTCTCAGATCCGCTTGCCGATGGCCCAACCATCCAAGGCGCTAACATTCGCGCGTTAGATTCAGGTGCAACACCAGATATCTGCTTCGAGCAAATCGGTAAGATCCGAGCTAAATACCCAGAGTTGCCTATTGGTCTTCTGATGTACGCGAACCTTGTTTACTCTCGTGGTATCGAGAACTTCTATGAGCGTTGTGCAAAAGCAGGCATCGATTCTGTTTTGATTGCAGACGTACCAACTAATGAAAGTGCTGAATTTGTTGCTGCTGCAGAGAAGTTTGGTATTCACCCAATATTCATCGCACCACCAACGGCAAGTGATGAAACACTGAAGCAAGTATCAGAGTTAGGTGGCGGCTACACTTACCTACTATCTCGTGCTGGCGTTACTGGCGCAGAAACCAAAGCAAACATGCCTGTAGGTCATATGCTGGATAGACTGAACCAATTTGATGCGCCACCAGCACTACTTGGTTTTGGCATCTCAGAGCCTGCACAGGTGAAACAAGCACTAGAATCTGGCGCCGCTGGTGCAATTTCTGGTTCAGCCGTGGTCAAAATCATTGAAGCGAACGTTGATCAGCCACAAATTATGCTCGACAAGCTAGGTGAATTCGTTTCTGCAATGAAAGCCGCCACTCAAAAATAATTTCAGTTTGATATGACACAACAACGCCCGCTTAACATTATGTTTAGTGGGCGTTTTCTTACTATCGCGTTTATGCCACGTCATTTTTTGTTCAACGCCCGCACTTTCCAAATCTATCTCAAGCAGAGCACTCAAAGAGTGTTAAGCTTGGGTAACTTAACTAACTCAATAAAGCAATGTGCAGTAAGGTTGCTACATGGAAGAAGTCAAAACACTGCTAGCCAAATGTCCTGTACTATCAGGGCTGCCAGATAAAGGGCTTAGTGAAGCAGCGCAAATGACTAAGGTTCGCTGCTTCGACGAAAAAGCACTGATTTGCAATAAAGGTGCGCTTCAATCTTCTCTTATGGTCATAGCTCAAGGTGCAGTGAGAGTGAACTCAATTAGTTCAAAAGGCAAAGAAGTCACACTGATGATTTTCGAAGCTGGTGGCTGGTTTGGAGACAATGTTTTTTCTCCCGGCATGCCTCGTATTTTTGGTGCGACCGCGCATTCGGACGTGACTGTAATGGAGCTTCCTGGAGATAAATTTCGCCAATTACTCGCCAAATACCCTCAAAGTTACCCCACTATACTCGACTTACTTAGCCGCCGCTTGTGGTCTGCTATTTCTGTTATCGAAGATGACGCGATTAGAGGAATTGAAGAACGAGTCGCCAAAAGGTTGCTGCTACTTGCTGAATACCAACTTAATCAAGCGATCGATACTCGACCATGCGTTGTCAGGGTAACAAGAGAACATATCGCTAACATGATGGGGCTAACTCGTCAGAGCGTACACAAGATACTAAAACGATTAGAAAGTATTGGGATGCTAGAGCTAAACTATGGCTCAGTAACCATTACCAATCCGAAACGCTTAGAAGAATACTTTAAAGAACTCGAGCAATAGATCCATTCAACAAACGGTAAGTATTGTCTAACGATAGCTAAAAACCTTATGCATCTAATTGGTCAAGAGCACAACACCATTTGCACTTAGGCAAGTGGCGCTGTGACACAAAAACCATTGAATTGACTAAGCTATATTCAATTCAGATTTCAACTCACGTTTCAAAATCTTTCCTGTCGCACTCATCGGGAGGTGTTCACGAATTTCGACATAACGAGGATATTTAAACGAGGCTAATTGCTCTTTACCCCACTTTTGTAATGAATCGGCGTCAATGTATTCTTTTGGTTTAAGTACAACGTAGGCTTTTATCTCTTCGCCATACTCTTCATTTGGAATCCCTATCACCGCGACCAGTGAAACGGCAGGATGAGTCATGAAAACTTCTTCAATTTCTCTGGGATAAACATTAAATCCACCTCGAATGATCAGATCTTTCATTCTATCGACAATAAATAAATTACCTGAACTGTCAAAGCGGCCCACATCACCAGTATGGAACCAACCATTTTGTAGCGCAGATTCAGTAACTTCTGGGCGATCAAGATATCCCTTCATAACATTATGACCACGCACAACAATCTCACCTTCTTCGCCTATCGGTAGTGCATTGCCTTCAATGTCGATAACTCTTACTTCGACGCCTTGAACCGGTTGACCTACCGAGCCTGGTATACGCTCCTGATCCAAATGATTAAAACATGCAATAGGACTTGTCTCCGACAAGCCGTACCCTTCTAAGATCGGCACATTAAATGTTTCTTCAAAGGTTCGAAAGATTTCGGTTGGTAATGGCGCACCACCGCTTACTGCAACACGCAATGACGAGGTATCAAATTGATGCTGCACATGAAGCAGACCGATGTACATCGTTGGTACACCAGCAAATATCGTCACCCTACGTTTTTCCACCAGCTCAAGAACATGTTTAGGCTCAAACCTAGGCACTAACACCAATGTTGCCCCGCCCAAAACACTAGCATTTAAGTGGACGGTTTGACCAAATGTATGAAATAAAGGCAAAGTTACTAAGTGAATATCATCGGCCTGGCTGCCCATAATGTTTTGTGCCACCAGAGCGTTCATTATGATGTTCTGCTGAGTCAGTTCAGCGCCTTTTGGTAAGCCTGTCGTCCCTGATGTATACAAAATCACACATGTATCATCCGCATTACGCGGTATATAATCCGGCAACGGTTGGACATCGGCTATAAACGCATTGAGAGTTATTACACCATTCCAATAGCTTTCATCTTGAGATTGAGTCAATACGACTATGCCTTCGCATGTATCGACTTGTTCAAAGGCTTTGACACCCTCTTTTGCCATTGGCAGTTCTTTCGTCCCTTCAAAGCAGAAATAAAACTTCGCTTTTGAATCTTCTAAGTGATACTTAATTTCTCGCGCTTTCAAAAGCACATTTAATGGGACTGCAACCGCGCCAGCTTTTTGTATTGCATAATAAACAAACGCGAAAAAAGGAATGTTTGGGCATGAAATCGCAACGCGGTCACCTGGCTTTACGCCTTTATTGATTAAAGACGCTGCGATCTTGCCGGCGATCGCATCAAACTGCGCATAATTTATCTTTTCAGTGCCACATATCAACGCCGTTTTATCTGGTTTACTCGCAGCATTTCTTTGTAACGCAGCAGCAAGATTCATCATAGTCTCTTCACCTCTTACTTGTCTTTCTCGTCTAATCAGCTCAGGAGCATTAACTAAGCAAGTTATCTCTAACACTGGATCGTCAGCATTTGAGTCTCACCAGTCATTACAATTTAACATTATGTTTACAACGCAATTAGAGCCAAGAATGTAAAGCAATTAACATTTCAGAAGGCAAATTAATAAAAGTGTGAGCTTGAAAGAGATGAATTGTTATAAATATCAACCCAAGTCACTAAAAACTCTGACTGCAATAGCAAATACAAAAGCGGTTAAAATTAACAAAAAGAAAACAAATAAAGAAAAATAAACTTGAACAATCCTAAGCGCGACCCTTATAAGAAAAATCAATAGCAAACGTTTGCCATTGAACAAAACTTTATCGTTCGTCAATAAAATATCGATTAATCCATCAATAATACCTTGCTGCATATTGCCAATTGTAAACGATAAGTGTAAAAAGCAAGGCGAGATAATTATCCGTAAATCCATTTATGGTTAGTGGGTAATTTTAGGATTTTACATTTTATTAGCACAGAGGTTATGGAAGTGTTAAAAGAAAAGAGTTTGCTAAACAACATTGGCGTACAAGTCGTAATCGCCATGATCGTGGGCACAGCCGTTGGTGCCATGATGGGTCATGATGCGACGGTGTTCGCTCCTTTAGGTGCTATCTTTATCAACTTAATCAAAATGTTGGTTATTCCTTTGGTCGCTGTAGCCTTGATTTCTGGCGCCGCTGGTCTTGGGAACAGCCAGTCAGCAGGTAAAGTTGGCATCGTCACTCTAGGTTATTTTGGTTTAACATCCGCCCTAGCCGTTGCGCTTGCACTATTTATGGGTGAAGTATTCCAACCAGGCATGGGTATCGACGTCTCTGGCGTTGAAGGCATGTTCTCAGCAGAATACGCTTCAAAAGGTGAACTACCTACTTTCTGGGCAACCATCACTGGTATGATCCCAACCAACGTTTTCCAATCACTAAATGAAGCAAACATCCTACAGATCCTCGTTTTCTGTATGTTCTTTGGTATTGCGATTTCTAAGCAAGCAAAAGAACGTCGTGAACCAATCATCAATGGTGTTAACTGCATCGTTGACGCAATGGTTTGGATGATCAACAAAGTAATGATCATTGCACCTATCGGTGTATTTGGTCTGATGGCAGAAGCCGTCGGTACGTTCGGTTTTGGTGCGCTAATGGTGGTGTTTAAACTGTTCGTTGTTTACGTTGCCGCCATCCTAATCTTCGGTTTCGTTGTTTACCCAGCAATGGTGCATGTTTTCACGAAGACATCTGCGAAGAAATTCCTGTCTTCAATGAAGAAACCGCAAGCAGTTGCGCTTTCAACAGCGTCTTCTATGGCAACACTGCCTGTTACAATGGACACCTGTGAAAAAGAGCTGGGCGTAAAAAATTCAACTGCATCATTTGTTCTGCCTCTAGGCGCAACGATCAACATGTCAGGTAATGCGATTTACTATGGCTTGGTTGCTATCTTCTTTGCTCAACTGTTCAATATCGATCTAGGCATGGGCGCTTACATTGCAATTATCGTAACGTCTACATTGGGTGCGGTTGGTCAAGCGGGTGTTCCTGGCCCTTCTTTCCTAGTGGTTGCCGTGCTTCTTGCCGCTGGCATTCCAATTGAAGGTCTACCGCTGCTATTCGCTCTTGACCGTATTTTCGATATGATTCGTACAGCACTGAACATCACAGGTGATGCTGCATGTGCAGTTATCGTTGATGCGCTAATTGAAGAAGAAACGGCAGAAGCTGAGCTAAAAAAGCAAGAAGCCTAACCCTTTCTTGAATAGACCAAAAACCGCTCATAATGAGCGGTTTTTTTGTCTTTTCTTGCATTACGTAACTATACAAATAGAAACCGATGGCATAAATTTTTCAAAATGATATAAACCATTACAAAATATAACAAAACGTTAGAGCTAGGTTTTATCATGAGTCTTGAGCAATCTTTGGAATATCTCACCAAAATAAATTTGCCGATCGAATCAAAGCAGCAGGCCCTGGTTGACTCAGTTATTCTTACCCTAACGAAACAAAAACGAGATGCTCTTTTTCAACAGGTTGCTCTGTATCGAATAAAACTGCTTAAATCTCTCTTTCCTAAACACGCATCAAAAAGTCTTTCTGCACTATTTGAGTTAATGGATTATCGAGATTTAGTGCAACAGTATCCGACAGGTTTCTCCAAAGAGATTCGTTTACTTGAACAACTTGCCGCAGATTGTTACCCGCATTGGATGGTTTTCTGGTGTCAATGCGAGATCGAAGCAATCAAGCAAAAATATCCTTCAAACGAAGCTGCGATTCCTACTCCGCTTCCGTTTGACGACCACAGCTATACTAGCGTGTTAATTGAAGATATCGCAGATTGCGATCTTGAGGTAATGCTGCCAAATCATGCAGCGTTAATGCCGATTTCCGAAGCGATCACACTGAGTAATCTTGAGCTTTTCGTCCAAACTGAACAATGGTTTGAAATCTTGCCTCTTTTATCACTCTCGCAAAAAGGGCAGCACTTTGCCCTCTTGCTCAAATCGTCATCTTCACCAATCATGGTCTCCTCCGCTTTAGTGCAAAGCTGGCATCAACGAAATAACTGGCTCAGTTACTCACCACAGTTTAGTAACGAACAATGGCAGTTTTGCTTTCCTAATCATGGGTACAGTGTTCTCAATCAACTGGGTATTTTGGAGTGTCGTGCTCTAACTCATGAGCACACTCTTATTGAGTTTGATGCTCAGTTTCAATCTCGTGTAAAGAACAGTGAAGCGGTTTGCGAAGTACTGCGTCTTACGGTGGGAGGCAACATTCAACAAAAGCTGTATTTTTTGTATCTGGCGCAAAAAACTATGATGAGCGAGCTCTATAAAGCAGGCTATAAGCTCGGCTTTACCATTATTGAGCAAGTATTTATGTTAAATTTCTATCAATCTATTGATTTAAGTGCCTACTTTCACTCAGGATACCGCGACATTAACGGTGACGGAACCAAGACATACCGCGGTTTCTGGAATTTAGGTATGATGGTTGAAGCATTTCAAGACATACAATTTCGCGACTACAAACATTGCGTACGAACAAAAAGAATGGATAAAAAGGTGAATGAGCATGCTTGATGTTCATTTGCACGGTCTCTTTTACCCAAAAGCAATGGCATTGTACGCGACTGTACTAATAGTATTCGCTTGGCTACTGTATTACTGCTATCGCCTAAAACAGAAGAGTGAATCAATCTTAGGCTCGCATCACGCGCCTTACATCGCTTATTCCAGCTGTATCATTGTTTGGATAAGCAGCAACGCCTATTTCCATACCGATTTATTGCCAGAATTAGGCTCTGTTGGTGGCATTTTTATGGCTAAGTTAGCGAACTTAGCGTCTTTTTTCGCCTTTGCGTTTGCATTCTATTTTTCTTGCCAGTTAACCGCAGATGTTAAAAAAACAGCGGTCAAAGTCTGGCAAAAAGTCGTCTTTGTCGCACTAGCAACGTATTCACTGTACATCAACTTAGTGCCGAATCTTACTGTCGAAAATGTCACCATTAGTGGTCCAAGCCAGTTCGTCATTGAATTTGGCCCACATACCTCATATTTTTTCATTAGTTTGCTAGCTTTCGTGGTACTAACGCTGCTTAACTTGATTGCCATGCGCGCTAACAGCAGTAAGCTCACGCTAGCAAAAAGCAACTATATGATCGCTGGCATTTTGGTATTCATGTTATCTACGGCAGTGATACACCTTGGAATGACGTATTTCCTTGGCGACTTCTCCCTAACTTGGTTACCACCAGCACTTTCAATCAGCGAAATGTTGTTTGTGGGCTATGCCCTACTTACCTCTCGCTTCTACAGCGCTAAATATCTCACGTACTTAACGGTAAGCGCGCTCTTAGTCTGCGCCATTTTTGTTCTGCCGCTAGGGGCGATATTTATTCCTATCTCTGAAGATAACCAATGGCTTGTTGCGGTACCTTTATGCGCGCTTATCGGTATCACTTGGCACTTGCTTTTTAAGCGAGTCAGTCGTTTCGCTTCGTATTTTATTTATGGGAAACGACACACTCCCGTTCAGCAAATCCTTGGGTTAGAGGAAGAGTTTAAACGCTCAATAGATGATGCTATGCGTCAGTTGGCATCGTTACTTAACATACCAAACAACAAGCTACAGCTAGTCACTAGCAATTACACAGAAACGTTTTACGAAGAGTACCTGCCGTCAAGCAAGTCAGTTCTCGTGCTAGATGAGTTGTCTGAAGAAATTGATTATGCCTCCTCTTCTAAAGGGTCGATGAGAAAGCTCTACGAGCGCATGCGCTCAAGCAATACTGCGCTCGTTATGCCTCTCTTCGGTCGTGGAAAGTCTGTTACTCACTTACTAATTTCTTCACATAAAATAGATAATAAGCTGTTTTCTAATGAAGAAATCTCAGCTCTGCAAACGTTATTAGTTCGCATCCAGAGCACCATTGAAGCCGATAGAAAGGTACGCCAAAGCCGTGCGCTGGCTAACTCCATTGCACATGAAATGCGTAACCCTCTCGCTCAAGTACAATTACAATTTGAAGCTTTAAAACAGCATATAGAGTCAAACGCCTCACTGGATACGCTAAAAAGAGAAATTGATAAAGGTGAAGCCGCTATACAACGCGGTAGACAACTTATCGATATTATTTTACGAGAAGTTAGCGACAGTTCACCAGAGCATGAGCCTTTAGCTCTCACTTCCATACATAAAGCCATCGACCAAGCAGTAAGCCGTTATGGTTTTGAAAACGATCAAATAATAGAGAGAATTAACCTGCCACAGGCACACGATTTTGTCGCGAAGTTAAATGAGACCCTGTTTAACTTTGTCATTTTCAATTTGATTCGTAACGCTATCTACTATTTTGATTCTTATCCCGACAGTCAAATTGAGATTCGTACCCAGACGGGGGCTTACGAAAACATTCTGATCTTCCGAGATAGTGGGCCAGGTATAGATAGCAGTATCTTACACAAGATATTTGATGACTTTTTCTCGTATCAAAAAAGCGGAGGCAGTGGCTTAGGTTTGGGCTATTGCCAACGTGTTATGCGCTCCTTCGGAGGACGAATAGAGTGCCAGTCTGAATTGAACGAGTTCACAGAATTCTACTTGTATTTCCCAGTCGTACCAAACGCACCAAAACCAGAGACATTAAGAGCACCGGACTTTGATAGCTGGAAAGCAACTGCATCACATTCTGAAAATCATTCAGCTCAACACGTACAAGTATGTAAAGATGCACCAACAGTGCTCATTGTTGATGACAAAGAGGTGCAACGCACCTTGGTACAGATGTATTTAAAAAGATTGGGAGTCAACAGCTTACAAGCAAATAATGGAGCCTCTGCGGTAGAACTATTCCACTCTCACAAGATTGATCTCGTTCTTATGGATGTCCAAATGCCGGTAATGAATGGATTTGACGCAAGCCAACGGATTAAGCAAATCACATCCTCCGTTCCAATCATTGCCTTATCTGGTGAGTCTGGAGCTAGAGAGTTGGAGCTAATTTCGAAACTCATGGATGACAGACTCGAAAAGCCCACCACGTTAAATGCACTTCAAGTCGTCATCCAAAGATGGTTACAGAACGAGAATTTTGCACCTTCCAACACTTTTTAATCTGCAAATATAGAATTGGCACTAGATGTGCATTAGTGGAGTAAATCGAATTATCCAGAAGGTCAAGCAGGCTGCAAAAGAGTAGCGTATGAGCTTGATAAGGAGATCGCCATGTTACTTCATCGACATACATACTACGGCTTGATTCATCATGGAATCAAAACACTGTTACTTGATCGCTTAGGCCACTATACAGAAGAAGAGTATCATCAATATCTGAGCCTGATGACTGGTAAATCCACTTGCTTCACGATGTCTCTCGAAGAGCTAGAAGCAACGGTCGATAACTTACTGCGGGAAGGCTATTTAGAAGATGTAAAAACGCTTATTTCCCAATATCAACGTGTGGCTTAAGGTTTAAAACTCTCAACTTTATTGCCGCTTCACGCGGCAATTTTTATTCCTTCCATTTGCTGTTTAGACATGGAAGAAGCTTGCGGGCTGTACGATATACTAAGCGTTACTATTCTTACCTTAACTTCCTCAGTATTCACATCTTGTCAGATTCCGTTAGACTGTCTTCAATTCAACAATTAGGTAGATTTTGCCATCATGAAGCAGATCCTAGACTTTATACCACTCATCATTTTCTTCGCTTTATACAAGCTGTACGACATCTACGTGGCGACAGGTGCACTGATCGTAGCAACAGCCATTCAACTTGTCGTCACCTACGCGCTGTATAAGAAAGTCGAAAAGATGCAGCTAATAACATTTGTTATCGTCACTATCTTCGGCGGCATGACCCTTTTCTTCCACGACGACAATTTTATAAAGTGGAAAGTCACCATCATTTACGCGATTCTGGCGATTGGCTTAGCAGTGAGCCACGCATTGGGAAAATCAGCTATCAAAGGAATGCTAGGCAAGGAAATTACGTTACCTGACGCTGTTTGGGCAAAGATTAACTGGGCTTGGGTTGGCTTCTTCTCATTCTTCGCTGGCTTAAACATTTATATTGCTTACGAATTGCCGTTGGATGTTTGGGTTAACTTCAAAGTATTTGGAATGTTGATCGCGACATTTGCCTACATGATTGCGACTGGCTTTTACATTTATAAACACATGCCAAAAGAACAAAAAAATAACTCATCCGATGTGTCCACTGATGATTAAAAACTCAGTTTTGCTATAATCCGCGACTTCACAGCGACCTTAGGGTCGCTGTTTTGCTCCATGTATCAGTAAACCGCTCAAACAACGTACCGTTTTCAGACCATTCTTGCTGCTGTAAACCAACTTTCTCTGGTCCGGTATCTGCGGTTTTTTAAGGACCTTTGGTTCTAGGTATTTACTATGTTGGCGCTTAGTTTGAGCGCCTTTAAGATTTAGGATGTCACAATGAGTCAAGAAATTAGCTCTCCGAAAGGTCAAATGCTGCTTCGTACCCTTGCAATGCCTGCAGATACAAACGCCAATGGCGATATTTTTGGCGGTTGGATAATGTCTCAGCTCGACTTAGCGGGCGCGATTCTGGCAAAAGAGATCTCTTGTGGTCGCGTTGTCACCGTTTCGGTATCAAGCATTACGTTCAAAAAACCTGTTGGTGTGGGCGATGTCGTATGCTGCTACGGCGAATGCACTAAGATCGGCCGCACATCCATGAGTGTCGATTTGGAAGTATGGGTCAAACCCGTCAAAGCTCACGGTGTTGGCGAACGCTTCATGGTTTGTGATGCGACCTTCAACTACGTAGCCATTGACAGTGAAGGTAAACCACGTCCGGTTCAGAATTAGTCAACCTACAACGCTAACAGTTAGAAAGGATCTCACATTTTCTGTTGTTCACTTGTGAGAGACACAAAAAAGGCGTTAAATTAACACTTTACCCTACCAATTAAGGAACTATGCTATGTGGTATGTCATCTTTTCACAGGACGTTGAGAACTCGTTGGAAAAACGCATGAGCGTTCGCCCACAACACTTGGATCGCTTACAAAAGCTACAAGACGAAGGTCGCCTTCTTACAGCTGGTCCGATGCCTGCGATAGATTCTGACAATCCTGGAGAAGCTGGATTTACGGGCTCAACTGTCATCGCTGAATTCGCCTCTCTAGAGGATGCTAAAGCGTGGGCAGAAGCCGATCCTTATGTAGCGGCTGGTGTTTACGATCATGTAATCGTGAAACCGTTCAAAAAAGTGTTTTAATTTATGAAAAAATTACTGTGTCTTTTCTTGGTATTTGGTGCTCTGGCTGGCTGTTCATCAACCGATGATAATCAGCGCCAACTTGAGCTTATGGCATCAAACCGAGCAGGAGTCTTGTCTGCGGGCCTCCCTTTAGAGTACGGTCCACTGCAAATAATGCGTGTCTCATCCAACAAAAATGTTGTAGAGATGATGATGATTTATAACGATGGCGCACTCGGTGCAAAGCCGTTAAATCAAGTACTGAATACCAGTATCTATACCTACTGCAGCAACCCAGAAGTTCGCAAGCAAATTGATATGGGCTTGATGTATCGTATTAAGGTACGTAATTCTCGCGGTCAGTTGATGGCAGATGAGTTGGTTTCCGCACAGACTTGTACTCAGGTGAAGTAGCTACAGTAATTTTTGTTGCTTTCGGCATGAGACGATGATTCGCTATTATTGGATAATCTGAAAACGAAAGTTAACAATTAAGAATAGAAAAACGGAGACCACAGTCTCCGTTTTTATTTGCTGTAACGATGTGTTACGCCAGCTCAGCACGGAGCTTCTTCGCCGCTGAAACCAGATTTGCCAATGCGGCTTCTGTCTCCTTCCAGTTTCGTGTTTTCAGACCACAATCTGGGTTTACCCACAAACGTTGAGCCGGAATTTTTTCTGCCGCTTTCTTGATTAAACCTTCAATCCATTCTTCCGTAGGAATGTTTGGTGAGTGAATGTCATAAACACCAGGGCCAATTTCGTTCGGGTAATTGAACTCTTCAAATGCTTTCAGCAACTCCATATTCGAGCGAGATGTTTCAATGGTAATGACGTCCGCATCGAGTGCCGCAACCGAATCAATGATTTCATTGAACTCGCTGTAACACATATGAGTGTGAATCTGAGTTTCTGGTTTTGCACTTGCCGCAGAGACCTTAAACGCATTTACGGCCCATTCTAAGTACGCTTTGTGATCGCGTTTTTTTAGTGGTAAACCTTCTCGAATGGCTGGCTCATCAATTTGAATGATATTGATGCCTGCATCTTGCAGGTCAGACACCTCATCACGCAGTGCCAAAGCAAGTTGCTGCGCAATTTCTTGACGTGTGATGTCTTCACGTGGGAACGTCCAACATAAAATCGTTACTGGTCCAGTCAACATGCCTTTCATCTGTTTGCGGGTTAGCGACTGGGCGTACGTCGACCATTCAACCGTGATCGGTTTTTCACGTTCAATGTCAGCAACTACAATGGCAGGTTTCACACAGCGAGAGCCATAACTCTGTACCCAACCAAATTTGGTCGTTTGAAAACCCGCCAAGTTCTCAGCGAAGTATTCCACCATGTCGTTACGCTCTGCTTCACCGTGAACAAGCACATCTAGGTCGAGCGCCTCTTGACGTTTCACTGCGTCAGCAATATGTCCTTTAAGTGCTTGGATATATTCAGACTCAGATAATTGACCTGTACGATAAGCGCTGCGCTGCACCCGGATTTCACCCGTTTGAGGAAAAGAGCCGATTGTCGTTGTTGGCAACAAAGGCAAGCCCAATACTTCAGCTTGATGCGCAGCACGCTCTGCATAAGGTGCGCTGCGCTCGGCAAGTGACGCGGTAATGTTGTTTAAACGCGCTTGTACTTGAGGTTTATTCACATGTGTTGCTGTCTTGCGCGCTTTGATTGGCTGGCTATAGGTATCACAAGCGCGAATCGCATTTTGATCACCATCGAGCGCTCGGCCAAGCAAGGCGACTTCTGCCACTTTTTGTTTTGCAAAGGCAAACCAACTTTTTACTTCTTCGCTCAGTTCTGTTTCCAGTGCTAAATCAACAGGGCTATGTAGCAGAGAACATGAACTGGCAACCCAAAGTTTGTCGCCCAGTTTCTCTTTGACTGGCTGTAGACGCTCGAGTTGGGTACTTAAATCTGAACGCCACACATTACGACCATTCACAACACCAGCAGAAAGCACCCAATCTTCCGGTAACTTGGTAACTACATCGTCAAGCTGCTTAGGGACGGTAGATAAATCGATATGCAAACCATCCACCGGTAACTCTACAATTTTGTCTAGCGTATCGCTTACGGAGTCAAAGTACGTCGTTAGCAGCACTTTTACATCGCTTCGAATCACTTGGTAGGCCAGCTTAAACGAATCAGCCCATTTGCTTTCTAGCTCCAGTGACAAAATTGGCTCATCAATCTGAACCCACTCAACACCTTGACTTGCTAGCTTTGCCAAAATAGCGTGGTAGCAGGGTTAAGCGGTCAAACCCTTCTTCGACCTCTTTGCCCAAGTAAAGGTAACTGACTGGGCCAAGCAAAACAGGCTTCACTTGGTGGCCAGCTTGAAGCGCTTCATTGACTTCTTCAAACAGTTGGGGCCAGCTCACTTCAAACGTATCGTCCTTACTGAATTCAGGGACGATGTAATGGTAGTTTGTGTTGAACCATTTGGTCATATCCGATGCCGCAGCGCCCGCACAGCTGCAACCCGCCTGAGATTGACCGCGACCCACTTTAAACAACGTATCCAGGTTAGGGAAACCACCAGCGTGACGCTTTGGCACATGACCCAATAGCAACGTGGTCGTCAGTACATGATCGTACCAAGCGAAGTCGCCAGCTGTGGCAAAACTCAGACCAGCATCCGTTTGTGTTTGCCAGTTTTTGGCGCGTAGATCTGCCCCAACCTTTTTAAGCTCAGCTTGATCAATTTCTCCTCGCCAGTATTTCTCCTGAGCGAATTTTAATTCTCTTTTTTCACCAATGCGTGGATAACCTAGTATGTGAGTCGTTGTCGCCATGTCCCTATTCCTTTCTCAATTTTGTTCAATTTGTTTGGATCAGAGCATCTTTCGGTAAAGAATGAGATGTCTGGATGGCTAAACTATCGCTCTCATCTGATATTAGAACAACGTCCATTTATTCAACTTGTTTATTAAAAAAATTCATCATGAAGCGACATGATTCGCAGATAAAAACAACAAATAGACGTCTAGACGTTTACATATCCATTTTTTGTCGTTAAGTTATTTACACGATTGCTATTCTGTTCATAGCGAGCAACAAAGGATGAAAGGAATTCATGATAGAGCTAAAACATTTGCGGACACTCACTTCGCTTCGAGACACTGGCTCTCTAACGGCGACAGCGACCGCTTTGCATCTCACTCAGTCGGCACTGTCTCATCAGATCAAAGATTTGGAGGCGCGAATTGGAGGGCAACTGTTCCTGAGAAAGACTCGTCCGGTGAAGTTCACTTCAGAGGGAGAAATCCTATTGCGTCTTGCAGAAGATATCCTTCCGAAACTCGCAAGAGCAGAAAATGATTTAGCGAGCTTGAAAGAAGACGTCAATGGCCGATTACATATGGCCATTGAATGTCACTCTTGCTTCCAATGGCTAATGCCTGCACTTAGGGAGTACCAACTTGCTTGGCCTAGCGTAACATTGGACTTTTCCTCTGGTTTTGGCTTTGAACCACTCCCAGCTTTATTGGCAGGCGAACTCGATCTTGTTATTACTTCCGATATCCAACCTCGATCTGAAGTCCACTACGAGCCTCTATTCGACTTTGAAATGCGTTTAATTACCGCAACCAACCACCCATTGGCGGAAAAAGAAATTATTGATCCGCAAGATCTCGCAGATCAAACCATGCTCTCTTATCCTGTTCAAAAACAGAGGCTAGACGTCGTAAAACACTTTCTTCAGCCAGCAGGAATAGAACCTGCGAAATGGAAGCAAGCCGACAATACTCTCATGTTAGTTCAGATGGTCTCTGCTGGATTAGGGGTGGCGGCACTACCCAATTGGGCGATTTCTGAATTTTCTCGCCAAGGTCTTATTACCAGTAAACCTTTCGGCCAAGGCTTATGGCGTCGCTTGTTTGCAGCAACGCGTCACTCAGAGAGAGAGAAGCGTTACTTACAAGCTTTTTTCGCAACCGCGAGGCTACAATGTAAAAGCCACCTTGACGGAATCAAGGTGGCTTAAAATATTTGGGTTATGAAAGGCTTAGCGTTGATATGCTTTAAATTGGTTAGTCAATGGATCGTACTGATAACCGAGCATATCAAGCTTGCCGACTACAGACTCTACATCCATCTCATACACTGATACTAACTCGTCAAAACTGTCGCACTCTAAACGTAGCTTTTCGTTGACGATACCTAGCAAAATAGTGCTGTCCAGATTACCTACATTGCTTAAATCCATCGCGACTCTCCTCTTCGACAAGGTATATAAACAAGCGTAGTAGTAATCACGCGAATTTAAAGTGAGTGAGATCTAAAACGTGATCACCTTATACCCAAGCACCAAGAAAGCACTTGGATATAAGCCGTCTAACTTTGTCTTTAGAGTAGAGGTCAAGCCGCGAGAGAGAATAAACCTTGCAGGCTCGTCATCGACGCGAGTGCTAGCAACAAAGCTACGCTCAGTTGCACCTTTTCTGGTTTCTTATGCGTAAAAATATGCCAACACCACACGATAATTGAAGAAATTAGCATAGCTAAAGACAGCAAGATTGGCTGTGTTGCAGCGTTCAGTGCAGCTTCATTTAACTGGTAAGAAGCAAACAACGTTGCGATGACTAATAGCATTCCAGACACAATGCCAGTAACTGGTAAAATGCGGTGAAATGCCTGTAATCTGCTGCGAGCTATCGTAAGTAGCAATTGAGAAAATGACGCCCCAAGGAAAAATATCATTAGCGCCATCGCTATCGATGCTGGCCAGCTTGATTGCTCAAATACCTGAATACTTACATACGCAAAGGCCAAACCATTCGCTAAATGCATCGCCCATAGTGGCCCTTTTTCACGCGTTTTCTTGGTTTGAACCTGAGAATAGAAGTAGAAAATAGCAAACACGATCATAAATGCTTCAATGCGAAGTGACGCAACAGCGAGCCACAATACAGCTACTGCTGGCAACATTTTATGAAGACGTCCTCGCTGACCAGGACAAATATCGCCCTTGATTAGAAGCAAAGTCAGTAGCGCTTGTGCGCCAAATAGCATCGGAGGGAAAGTAACCAGCAATTGTTGAATCATGTTGAATGCACGCTCAAAAGTCATTTTGGGGGGCGATAATATCAAATCAACTATCGCCAAACCACCGAAAGTCGGCCCCCAAATGAGCTAAAACGGTAAGACAATTTTATTCACAGAGAAGCAAGATACTTCAACGCGTCTTCCTGCGTTAAAACTCCACGGTACTCTTCTTTGGTATTACACAGTACCCAAGGGAAACGAATCCCGATTTTAACCAACTCTCGAATAACAGAGACAGGTAAATCCTCATCAACCAACACAAATTCGGTGCTCATTATCTGATTAACAGGACGTTTCCAAATTCGGCTTTCTCGTTCAGTTTCTCGCTCTGTTCCCATCGAAGGCGTTAGGTGTAAATTCACTGTCTCTTTCGTAATTAACCCAACACAACGATTTTCATTGAGAACAACTAAAGGCAAGCTTGGATTCAAATTCATGTACTCCACTGCCAAGGAGAGCGGTTCTCCAGGGTCCATAGACCTGACTTGTTCATGGCTCACAGATTGCAACACATCACTTTGCTTAGACTCAATCGCGATGTCAGAGAACAGATGCTCATAACTGTCCGCTTTATCCATCAAATCGACAGGCACGGCAGCAGAAAATAGAAAGCCCTGCATGTAATCGACACCGATTTCTGCCAATACTTGAAGTTCTTGCTTAGATTCCACGCCTTCAGCAACCACTTTTACATTCATTTGCTGTGCAAGCTCGGTGACCATTTTCACAATGTTATAGCTGGTGCTCCCTTTATGAATGTTCTTAACGAATTTTCGGTCTATTTTCAGTAAATCAAACTGCCCTTTTTCTAGATAAGAAAAAGAAGAATACCCAGTACCGAAGTCATCAATCGCGATCTCAATGCCCTCTTTCCGCACTTCCTCTAGAGCTCGAGTATGCTCCTCATCTTGTTCAAAATACGCGGTTTCTGTTAGCTCGATAGTTACTCGCTTAGGGTCTACACCACTGGCTTTAATCAAATCATGCGACCGCTGAAGGATCTGAAGAGAATCCAATTTCGTATTGAGGGAGCGATTGATGGTCACGCCCACTTCCTCGCCATAAATTTCTTGTAAGCGCGGAAAGTGCTTCAACGCAGCTTGGCAGACCACATCATCAAGTGCCGCTATGAGTTCTAGATCTTCAATAATAGCGATCATCTTTTGCGTACAATACGCATCATTTTCATCATAGAAGCGTGCGAGAGCCTCGAACTTAACCACGCTTCCGGTTTGAACGTCGATAATCGGTTGAAAGTAAACGTCCACTAGCCCACTCTCTATTTGCGCCTCCAAAAACGCCTCGAGATGTTGGCGCTTCACTAATTCAGAGTGAAGTTCACTGTCGTAAAAGTTGAAATAGCTGCCTTCACCGGAAATAGAGGACAACATTGCTTGCGCTGCATGTGCTAGCGCTTGTCTTGGTCGGTTCGTATCATAGCCAAGGATTGACACACCAGTTTGGCCTTTAACGATAGTGGCATGCATTTTTGTGCCCATTTCATTTCTAAGCTCATTAAAGAACCCTTTCATGGCAATTTGGATCAAACGAACCGGGCTCAACCATTGACAATGAGGGGTCTGCAAGCATACGACAAACACATCCCGAGATAACTGCCCCGCAATACTGGTGTAGCGACTTCGCATAATAAAATCTGCAAAACCTAATTGCTGTTCAAGCAAGTATCTCTCCGAAAACTTGGGTCTTAGTGTCATAACAATGTTGAGTTCTTTATTTCTGCTTTCATTCGCTAAGGTAGCTAATTGGAGTTCAAATTCTTTCCTCGTCGGTAAAAAGGCAGCCCAATCATGCTGTTGTTCACAACGATTTTTCATCCACAACAACGAAGCAGAAATATCCGTAGAAAATCCGAGATAAAGAATTCGTCCAGAGTGAAACGTAAGTCGGTAAATACAAAGATGATGAGCTTGGTTGCTACCGTTTGCTGTTTTGCTCAGCAAGTTACCACACCAACATCCTTCATCATTAATTTGCTGCCACAGCTGATCATAAAACGCTTGGCTATGGTGAGAGGTACTGAATATATGAGTTTTAAGCCCAACCAGATCTCGGTTTTGATAGCCCATTTGTAACTCAAAGGCACGGTTACAACCTAAAATGCGCGTATCTTCATCGGCAACTAAAACGCCTACATTTGGCAAATCAAAAATCGTTTCGAGAATTTTCGCTAACTCCTCGCAACCAGTGATTGTTAATTGTGGAATGATAGTGCCTTGGATAATGCGCTTATTGAGCCTTTCAAAACTAATAGTAACGTGCACTAAGTTAACGTTTTTTAGCATCATGCAACAAGAAAACCGCCCCCGTCCGCCAAAGAGTTCCACTTCTAGAATTCGTTGTTTTAGCGTTTCTTGTTGCCCCATCAGCATATGATCAAACAAGTTATTTAGGCTGGTTACTGGCGTACTTATCCCAAATGCCTTTGCCATTCCTTGCTGATCACATTCGAACTCGCGAGTATCAATATCGTAAGACCACTCTATAACAGGAGTTAGACTGGAAGTCGTTTGCATTTTTGGATGCACTGTTGTCGTAGATTCACTCATACCCTAGCCCCTTTTTTTGTAATTAGCCCAAGGCTCAAAATTCACAGTCAATTCGCGACATTCCAGTTGGGACCTGCCGATCCTCTTTATAGATGGATTGTGTCAACGATAAGCCTATCGACTTAGAACTATTTCCAGAGCAGCTCAGCCTTTTGTATTTAATATGCACCAATTTGATTATAGGCTTTACCCCATATAAGCACACCATTGCTTATGCTTTGTATTAAGATTGCGACATTTTTCATGAACCGATCTATAACCATGAGGCTTTCAAGGTGAAATTAGACAGAAAATCGCCGATAGAGCATTGATATTTTTACAAACCAAATAAAACTCGATGAACTAAGCTTGAATAGATGAGTTTGTTATAGATACCTGATAATCAAATCGCTATAATTCGCGCTCCCTGGAACAGAGAGCAAAATATGACCAATAACATCACTCCTATTCATGAGTACAAAAAATACTGGGCAGAGTGTTTTGGTACGGCACCTTTCTTGCCGACCAGTCGCAAAGAAATGGATGCCCTAGGATGGGATAGCTGTGACATTATCATTGTAACCGGTGACGCTTATGTGGATCACCCAAGCTTTGGTATGGCTATCATTGGCCGCCTGCTAGAAGCACAAGGTTTCCGTGTCGGTATCATTGCTCAACCAGAATGGCAAAATAAAGATGCGTTCATGCAACTTGGTAAGCCAAATCTGTTCTTCGGGATCACTGCGGGTAACATGGACTCCATGATCAACCGTTACACCGCGGATAAAAAGCTTCGTCACGATGACGCGTACACACCGAATAACGAAGGTGGTAAACGCCCAGACCGAGCAACGTTGGTTTACTCTCAACGTTGTCGTGAGGCATACAAAGAAGTACCTATTGTTTTAGGTGGTATCGAAGCTAGCCTACGCCGTGTTGCACACTACGATTACTGGTCAGATAAAGTTCGCCGTTCTGTACTGTTTGATGCAAAAGCAGACATCCTACTTTTTGGTAACGCAGAGCGCGCACTTGTCGAAGTAGCACATCGCATCGCAAACGGCGAAGACATCAGCACCATGACCAATATTCGTGGTACTGCCGTGAACTTGCCAGCTGCACCAGAAGGCTACACGGTTATTGATTCTTCTCGCATTGAAAAACCTCGTAAAGAAGCGTTCGTACCAAAGAACCCGTACGAAGTAGAAACTCAGTGTGAAACTAAAAAAGACGAGCCAGTTGCACAACCAATCACAATTCGCCCATCACGCCACGATGCTGCGACGACTGCGGTCCGTTTACCTTCGTTTGAAAAGCTAAGAAACGATCGCATTCTTTATGCGCATGCAAGCCGTGTACTGCATTTAGAAACGAACCCGTACTCTGGTCGAGCGTTACTTCAAAGCCATGGTGATCGTGAACTTTGGGTAAACCAAGCTCCAATTCCATTGACGACCGAAGAGATGGACTTTGTGTTTGGCCTGCCTTACGCGCGTGTTCCTCATCCTATGTACGGCAAAGCAAAAATTCCTGCGTACGACATGATCAAGACGTCTGTGAACATCATGCGTGGTTGCTTTGGTGGCTGTTCTTTCTGTTCGATTACCGAGCATGAAGGTCGAATCATTCAAAACCGTTCGAAAGAGTCTATCATCAACGAGATTGAAGAAATTCGCGACAAAGTTCCAGGCTTTACCGGCACAATTTCCGATCTTGGTGGCCCGACTGCAAACATGTACCGCCTGGGCTGTAAAGATCCAAAAGCGGAAGCGAACTGTCGTCGTCCTTCTTGTGTATTCCCGGGCATCTGTAACAAGCTAAACACAGACCACAAACACACGATCGATTTATACCGCGAAGCGCGTAAAGTTGAAGGCGTGAAGAAAGTGATGGTTGCATCTGGCGTACGTTACGACCTTGCGATTGAATCACCAGAATACGTGAAAGAGCTCGTGACTCACCACGTAGGCGGTTACTTGAAGATTGCACCGGAACATACAGAGAAAGGTCCTCTTGATCTGATGATGAAGCCAGGCATGGGTACGTACGATCGCTTTAAAGAGATGTTCGAGAAATACAGTGCAGAAGCAGGCAAGAAGCAGTACTTAATCCCTTATTTTATCTCTGCGCACCCAGGCACAGAAGACGAAGACATGCTGAACCTTGCTCTGTGGCTGAAAAAGAACAACTTCGAATGTGACCAAGTACAAAACTTCTACCCTTCGCCAATGTGTAACGCAACGTCGATGTACTACTCAGAGACAAACCCTCTGAAACGCGTGAAGTACAAAAAACGTGAAGATGTACCTGTAGCAAAAGGTGAACGTCAACGTCGCCTGCATAAAGCGCTGTTGCGTTATCACGATCCAGCAAACTGGCCAATGATCCGTGAAGCCCTAGTCAGTATGGGTAAAAAACATTTGATCGGTGACAAACAAGGCTGTCTCGTTCCTGCGGAAGACATTGAAGCACAAACACCTGCGCAACGTCGTAAATCTGGTCGTCACGGGGCAAACCGCTTTGCAACCAAACATACCAAAAACCAACCAGGCTTCGGTGGTCATTTGAACAAACGTTCTGAAGGCGGTTCAAAAGATGGTAAACCATCTGGCAACCGTAACGGTTCGGGTAAAGCTACAGGTGGTCAACGCCCTGCAAGCAACGGCCAACGTCCTAGCGGCAACGGTGCAAACCGCCCGGCAGGTAGCAAGCCGCAAGGCCAAGGTCGCCCACAAGGACAAAGCAAACCAGCTGGTCAACGTAAACCAAAGCGTCGCTAACTCTTTAGCACTTAAATACTAGAAAGGGCTCCAGAGGTAACTCTGGAGCCCTTTTGTTTTGTCGGCTCATTGAGGCATCACTCACAACTAAAACTTTGATTCAATCAATACAAAAAATGGTAAACACCAACCAACTTATTGGAAAAACAAACAATTATTTGATTGACGCAAAACCATAAAAATCTAACTCATTGATTTTTAATTGCTTTATTTTGGTGCGATATTTGCGTAATAGAATAAAACTCTTAAACATGGGCTAACGATGAATAATCCACTTCCCCCAAAAACTTCTATGTTCTGGTATGACAACAGCTATACCTATGAGGAGGCCGTTCAGGCATTTGAAAGCGATGGTACACTGAAATCGCTGAATATCGTTCCAACCACGGAATCCGATGATCTTGCTGGCTCACCCCCAGAGCGCAGTATGTTTTGGGAGGGAGAAACAAAAAAAATCGATCCGCCACCGCCGTCTGAACCAGAGCCTCTCAATTTAAAAACTGAGAAAGAAGCAACGGAAGCATCACCTGCGCACTTTATCCCAGTCCGCTATGCCATCGATCAGCTAGAAACAGAAGAGACACAACCTTTTGGTTTGCCTGAAGAATGGAAAGGGCAAGGCCCAGCCAAACTCAATACCGTTGGTTACACCCTGCGTCAACTGCGCGACGGTTGGCTGTATGTCTATGATGCAATCAACAAAAGCTTAGACGAATACGAAATCAAAGGAACGCAATTCACGCTCTATAAGTTGGGAGAATCAGAAAGCCCAAAATCAGAGCAGCGTGGGACACCACAAGATGCAAAGCCCTTTCTTACTTACGTCAACGGAAGCGTACTATCGATTTGCTTCTCTGAGCACCGCTGGACATGGCACACGTTCATGCGCGTACTTAACAATCCGAGTAATCATATCGATCGCATGCAAACCATTGTTCTATCCTCAAACGAGAATCAGCACAACATTGCACCAATTGATAAGTTAACCCAAGTCGCTGATATTGAATCTTCTGCCGTCGATGATGGTCGCTTTGCGGATTCTGGCATCGCCACCAAAGCAGATGAAGATGGTTCTGTTTTTAAACCTGTCGCAGTCGAAAGCGATTTAACCTCTGCGATTCCAGAAGAAGAATCAGGCAACTTCGTCGCGATAAAAGATTACGCCGCAGACATTCAAGATATGTCACTGCATTTTGTTGGTGCCGCAAGCCCTTACCGCCTTTTCACTGACCAGTTTTCAAACCAGTGGAACTTGATGCAGACCGCCATGCAACTGTGTATGTTTGGTGCAAGTGACGAGATAGACATGCCAGCTAGCGTTAAGCGTAACGGCGAAGAGCTGTCGTTTTATACCGACATGGCTGACTATTATGACTCTTCTCACCAACTTGATTTGGCAGAGCAGAACAAAAGCTCAGTTCAGTCCGGCTATCCTGCTAAATTTTCCGCTGGAGCGATTGAATCACACCAACATACCCAAAGTGACATTGCTAAAGCGATACAGGACAAATATCGAATTTCTGCGAGCCGTTTTGGTAAATACGAACAATGGATAGCGACTGAACGCTGGCGTCAGCAGCTCAACTGGAAGCAAATGCTGAGCGAGATGCAAGAGCTGTCAGAGCAAAAAGAAACCATGCTAGCCCAAGTGGTTTCGGTCAAACGCGACTTTATCGCAGTAATGGAGTCCTTAACACCTCATCATCTTGAGAGAACCTTCGACCTATACAGCGAAGACACGCAGTACAGCTTGTATCAACTGCACAAGCAAGCCGTTGAGTCATTTACTCTGGTGATGCAAGAAGAAGACCGCCAATGGGCTGAAAGCCAATGGGAAAGACCAACCAGTTTACTTGCTCTCTATGCCTCTGGGTTTAGTCGTAGTTTATTTAAAGTGATGGAGAAGAATATTACAGAGGCGCTTGATGAACAGTCGATCGTCTCAGAAAATCCTGATCCTGATAATCAGTTGATGGACCAGATATCTGATACCAGCAACCGCGTGAATATATACTCTAAGATCATGGACTTTGTTTCCAACCCAAACACTGCGGAAACAGCCTTTCTCAAAGATATCGCCAAAGGTTTCCAAGAGCTGGATATTATTTTTAAATCTGCAATAGGTGCGCTTGCAAAAGGCGTTGTAGAGTTTGGTGTTAGCATGACCTCACAAGTATCAATTTCGCTGATGCCTGTTTTCGCTAAACCTCTGAACCGTCATAGCTATTATTTATTTGCCGTTATTGCAGAACATATGGCACACAATATGCCCGTAACAATAAAAGAAGGTTACGCTCACGATTTTAAAAAATGGAAAACACGCGTAAATGATTATCTGATTAAGCTCGAAAAAAACGATGCAATCATTGCTGACTTCCAGAAAAATAACCGCAAAGCTGACTCTAAATACACAACAGCTTTAGAAAATAGAAAGACTATTAAGAAGGCTCTCGCTGTAGCTACATTGGAGTACCCGCAGTACATTGAGTTACCTGATGATCTACCTCAAAGAACCATCGAGCTTAGAACGCGGATCGTGATGAATAAGCTCAATGACTTGAATAAACTGTTCGAGAATGCCGGTGGTCTAGGCTTTCTGGCATTAGTATTTAACTGCATCGCGCTTGGTGATGCCATGAGCAGTATCCAAGACACAGGGTTAACATCCTCAGATGAATTTTTAGATATTCAGCAAAAGCTTTTTTATACAGCAAACGCTTGGACGGGTATTCGTACGGGTAAGTATTGGGATAAGGTTAAGGGAAGTGACGAACTCAGAGAGCACTCGCTAAAAACTCTAAAAAAGTTAGTAGATCGAAATACAAAAGGCTTTGAAAACCTGATTCTTGATGACTTAAAAGTATTTAATAAATGGCTTGCGATTACAGGGGCTTTAGGAGCGCTGGCTTCAGGTATTGAGGCTTACCGTTCTTGGCAGAGTATCGATAACGTTTATGGCCTCGAAAGCAAATTATATTTAGCGAATACCGTAACACTTGGTTTAACTGGTGCGATTGGTGCGTTTCAGTTCTTAGGAGCCTCTACTGGTACTTTTTCGACTAACTTGCTTTTTGGTGGCCCGGTAACGGCAGCTTTAGTTATTCTTACAGTTACATACTTAGCCATCAATTATAAGTTGAATAAACTGAAACAAGATGATTTCCAAAAATGGTTAGATAAACTGCCTTGGGGTTATCACCCTGCTCGCACTCAGTGGAGCCAATCTTCGAGCTTGCCCGAAAGAGAGAAGCATAATTCAGCATTAGTGCAGCAAGCGCTGTTTGACTTACAATCTATTATTCAACAGCCTACGATATACCATCAACCTATTGAAAATATACAGGCTTATCCAGGCTATACACATCGTGAGTTAGTTGGCTTGGAAGTGCATATTCAGCTGCCACGGCGCGCTGCAACGAATGGTATTATGGTGAGTACTAACAGCAAGGCAACAGAAGATGATTTGACGTCCGGCTCGTGGCATCAAAACGCAGATTTAGTCACTCTTAAAACTCAAGACCTAGCTAGTGCCGAATTGGTGGTGTACAAGGTAGCATTGCCAATCACAGAAGTAGACCATTACCTTGCAATGCAAGTGGTGTACGATACGGAAGATGATGCTCCATCAAAGCGTGAGTATTGGTTCCAAAATAGCGTAAAACAGAGTGCAACTTATCGCGTGATTTCAGACAATACCAAACAAAATATCATTAAAAAATCACTCACCACCGTTGTTGGCACATTAGGTTTTAAGGAGTAACCCTTGGCATATTCACCATTTTATATCACTCCAGAAGAGTTGGCAGTTTATCAAGAGGCACAAGAGCAAGAAATACTCGCAGGCGATAACGTCAGAACATGGCATAAGTATGATGTAGAGGAACCATTTCGCTATTACTTTAAACTTTTTGCGTTTCCATTTGTGATCGCTCCATTCCTATTAACTTTGTTTATACATACGAGTGACACGGTTGACGTAACTATTTTTTCTTTTATTTTATCGGTGATGGTGTCTGGAGCCTTTTACCTTACGATTGGCCTCGACTATCGCTATGACTATATTTTTTCTGACAAAGGCTTTGTGATGAAGAAACGTCGCAACATGCCTAAGTGGGTGAATACCGCCACGCAAGCCGTTGGCTGGATAGGTGCAGTGGTATGTGTGGTGATGGTAGCGATGGTTGGCCCGATGGCGTTAGCAGGTGCAGGTGCTTTTATATTAGTCTCCTTTAAAATGCTTAAACGCCAACCAGATGAACCAACAGAAGTGAGAATTGGAGAGCGTGAGGATTGGCTGTTTGCGGACTACAATAAAAAAAGGAAAGTGATCCAGTTCTATTTTAAGCATGACATATGCAGATATCGAGATACTGCTCATAAGACTATCTTTCGCTCACAAGATAGATCAGATTGTTATGTTTTCTTTAAAACTGAAGCGGATTTAGAATCCATGGTCACACAACTGTCAGAGGTCTACAAACTGGATTGTAAAGAGGTCGATGATCATAAAAAGCTGTTTGAAGCAAAGCCAGAATCAAGGCTCTTTAGTATTCCAGTTTGTAGTAGAGAATATCAAACCGAAGAGGTATTTGATTTAAGGGCGTCAAATGCCCCACTTCCTGAGCGTGAATACCTTTACAACGGCAAGTGGCAAACGGAATCTGAAATCGAACAATCAAAATCTGAACTAACGGCAGCCAAGGTATAAACCTTGGCTTGTTTACCTTTTTACATCCCCCCATGAAAAGCTTTAGATTTACTCTGATGTACAAAAAGAAAAATTGGTTCAAATAACGAATTTTTAACTCGAGGATAGGATAGTAAGCCCGAACCTTTCTATCCTCAACTAAACACCCATTTTGCACTGAGTAAATAGTTACTCACCATGCCTACCAATATGCCTAAGATCAAAGCCAAATAGACCATCACTCCTTGCGTCCCTAACGAGAGCGTTACGCCTTTGAACACAATAAAGTTCGGCAAAGCACTGATACAGGCACTCGCCATAAATTTTTGCCATTGAGCGAAAGGGTTGGTTTTTTCTGCTTGAGAGAAAGTCAGCCAGCGATTGCCACGCCAAGTCGTGGTTGCCGCAAACAAAAATGCTATCCCACGAGCCAGCATCAACTCCAGACCAAGCCAATGGAACAACACAGAAAAGATAAGGGTGTCGACCATAAAGCCGACACCACCTACTAGAGCAAACCTTGTTAACGAAGCAAACCTTTCCAGCGAAGCAAATTTTGGTAATTTGCCCATTCCGCTATCCAACCACACAGGTGTAGAGTGAGCGTTTCGATTTTGCTGTGAACTCGTTGGTACAACTCAACGCATTTTCATGAATCATGCTATCCACTTGCTGCGATTTACCAATCAGGTGGAATTTCTTCAGATTGTTTAAGTCATTCTTATCTTCAAGCTTTTTCGCCTGACCATGACTATAGAACTGACCTGAGAACGGGCGCTTACCAATGTAAAAGACCGGAGCGTTGTCATTAATTTGCGCGAAGATTATACGGTCGCTGCGGCTATCTGCTTTGCCCATATTCAAAACCAACATCGCAATCATAAGCAGGGCTGGCAACACCGCTGCCGTTCCGGTCAACCATTTGAAATCGTGTTTATCCACCAGCATTGCAATCAAAATACCCAACGCAGGCACACCCGGTAATACGTAAGCAGGCAGAATATTCCCAGCCATGGTGAACAAGATCATTGGAGAAATCAGCCAACACATCAGGAAGCTAAACAAACCTTGATGATCGGTTTCAATAGCTTTGAGTACCTTACGACGTTTCCAAGCCAAGATAGGCAATACAATTGACCAAGGCGCAGCCGATTGCAGCCAGAATACCCAGATCATCCCACGTGGTTGATCATGAGCAGAGCCATACAGGTCCCCTTCCCAACCGCTGACAACAAAACGCTTGAAGTGCTCGCCAACAATGAAGTAATCAATAAATCCAGGCGTCGCCATTTCTGCCATGATGTACCAAGGCAGAGCAATCGCCAGCATAAGCGCCAAACCCGATACAATTGGAAAACGCTGCCACAAGGCTTTGAAGGCACCGAAGAAACCATGCTGAATCACAAGCCAAGGAAACACTGCGATGCCCATGATCACGATCGCCACTGGACCTTTTGCTAATAATCCACAAGCCAAACCAAAGAAACCGAGGTAACCCCACAATCGGCTGTGTTTGTCTTTGCCAAGCCAGCAGTAGTAAAAGCCGACCATCGCCATCGTCATTGCCAACGTCAGCGCCATGTCTGTCATCACCGCACCCGCAGCAATTGAAAAGATGCCACACGTCGCCAGTACCAACGCTGCGATGACTGCATTAAAGCCAGCGCGATGCGCCATGAAAGCAACAAAAACAATCGTCGCAACACCCGCTAACCAATGAGGCGCGCGCACTGCAAATTCATTCAATCCAAACAGCTCAATGCCGTAAGCACTCATCCAAGTGAACAGGGGTGGTTTCCCCCAAAAAGGCACGCCGTAATCAAACTGTGGGGTAAGCCAATTGCCTGTTTCCACCATTAAACGCGCCATTTCACCGTAGCGGGCTTCTGTGGTGTCCATCAAAGGGTAGGCAGCAAGTGAAATAAGACGAAGTAAAAGAGCAAACGCCAACAACAACCACAGATGGGTTTTATTAATACTCATGATTACGCGGTTTCTCCCAGTTTAAACTTCATGGTTTGGATGGATTGATGTTTTGCAGGCTGCTCGTAAACAGACTGAACAAGATAAAGAGGACGTTGCTTGGTCTCGACAAAAATGCGGCCAATGTATTCACCCAAAAGGCCAATCGACAGCAGTTGCACACCGCCCAAGGCAAGTTGGACGACCATCATGGATGGGTAGCCAGTGACAGGCTCACCAAACACTACGGTTTTCATCACTATGAATGCGCCATAGATAAAGGCACTGAACGCCACTAACGCACCAGCAAGTGTCGCTAAGCGCAAAGGACGAATGGAAAACGAGGTAATGCCGTCCATTGCAAGGCCAATTAGCTTGAGGTAGTTCCATTTGGTTTCACCACAGAAACGAGCGTCACGCTCAAACTGAACCGTCACTTGCTTGAAACCCGGCCAAGAAAAAATGCCTTTCATATATCGGTTACGTTCTGGCAGCGCATTGATGTGTTTAACCACTTTTGCGCTCAGTAGACGGAAATCGCCCACGTTCTCCGGCACATCCAATTTCGCCATGCTATTAAGCACTTTGTAAAAGCAAGCGGCCGAGAAGCGTTTGAACCAGGTTTCACCGTGGCGTTCACTGCGCTGCATGTTCACCACGTCATAACCTTCACGCCATTTTGATACCATTTGCGGGATCAACTCCGGTGGGTCTTGCAAGTCGGCATCAATCACAATCACCGCTTCACCTTGGCAGTGTTCCAGACCCGCACTCATGGCGGACTCTTTGCCAAAGTTACGGCTTAATGCAATACAACGAACGTCGCTAGAAGATTGAGAAAAGTTTTGCGCGATCATTAGGCTGTCATCTTTGCTGCCGTCGTCGACATAGACGATTTCGCAATGTTCTGGCATTTCATCCAAAACGGCGGCTAAACGACGATGAAATTCAGTCAAGACTTCTTGCTCGTTAAAGAATGGCACCACAACAGACAAAACTGTTTTAGGCTCAGTGTGTTGGCTCACCTTTGAAAAGGTTGCAGCGTGAATGTTGAAGGTTGACATGCTACTCTTCCACTAAATCCGATGAATGAATCCAGTCTACAAACATCAACGTGAAAGAGATGTTATTGACATCTTTTTCACGTCCTTAGTGAATAATGTTCGGTTAAGACGAAGTCTTATTTTCGAACACCTGCCCACTTGGAGAGAAATACATGAAACGCGTACTTTTAGTCGAAGATAATCGAGAAATTGCAGGCATGCTGTTCGATTATTTTGAGTGTGCAGGTATGGAACTCGATTATGCAGACAACGGCGAACTCGGCCTGAAACTAGCGATGGAAAACACCTTCGACATCATCTTGCTCGATCTCATGCTGCCACGCATGGATGGCCTGACCATGTGTAATAAACTTCGCGACGCGGGCAACAACACACCGGTACTTATGCTGACGGCGCTCGATAGCCGTGACGATATGCTCAAAGGCTTCCAACACGGTGCGGATGACTATCTGACCAAACCTTTCGATCTGGATATTCTTGAAGCGCGCATGATGGCACTGATCCGCCGTTACCGTGGCACTGTCGCATCGAGCAAGTTGGAATACGGTGAAGTGTCTATCGACCAAAAAACGCGTAAAGCTTATCGCCAAGATAAACTGTTGGCGCTAAACCCTACCACTTACACCATTCTGGAAATGCTTGTGAAAAGCGCGCCAGACGTAGTGACACGCGAAGAAATTGCCTTCCAACTTTGGCAAGAGAACGAGCCGAACAACGACGTTCTGCGCAGCCACATTTACCAACTTCGCAACCAACTTGATAAGCCATTTGAACAACATGTGCTTATCACCGTGCCGAAAGTTGGCTTCCGCTTGGAGACAGGTGCATGATCAATCGCTTACTTGCTAGCACGCAAAGCACACAAAGTATGACAGGGCGACTCGCTCTGTTTTTCTCTTTTGTGTCGGTCGTGATTGGCATCTTCTGCTTTTTGTTGATTACCGGCTCCCTGCTTTGGTCTGAAGACCGCGTGGGCGAGCGTCGTATTATGGTCGACAAAAAAGAAGCAATTGAACATTTCCAGTCCCACCCAGAGCAAGGCAGTATTCAACTTGACCTGCTCACCACTGCATACAACGACATCTCATTGGTTGCCGAGCGCTATCAAAAATACCTGATTGGTCAAAAGCACTTTCTTGATGAAGTAGAAGACGGTGAATACTCGCGCATGGTTTACATGAGCACTTACACCTACAAAGGCGTTGAACATCCCGTTATTCTGGTTTCCTTGATTGATGAAATCGAGATCACCTCAGAGGAATTCATTCTCGTCGTCGCTATGGTGCTGTCCATTGTCGCCGTGCTGGTGTTCCTGTTTGGTAGCCTCCTGCTGCGCTTATCACAACGCTTGATTGAACCCGTCAATGCGCTTAAAACTCAACTCGACCATCATCAAGGCGATGCTACGCAAACTTTTAGCGTGCCAGAGGGCTCGGCCAAAGAGTTCCAAACCCTCGCGGATGAGTTGAATGAGTATCGCCACAAAATCAACCAAGTCATCAAGCGTGAGCAAGCCTTTGCACGATACGCAAGCCATGAACTGCGTACACCGTTAACCGTAATGAAAGGCTCAAGCAGTTTACTGGCAAGAAGTGCGAACACGGATTTCCAGACCCGCCAGGTGAACCGAATTCAAGATGCAACGCAGCAGATGTCGACTATGGTGGATGCCCTACTCGGCTTAGTGCGTTACGAGCGTAATGCAGATGATTCACCAGTGCGCAGCATCACCGAAGAAGAACTCATCCAAATCATCTTCCAAAGCCAAGCTCAGGCGGATGAGAAAGCACTCAGCTTTGATGTACAGATCGACGGCAACCCTAGAACGCGCGCGACCAATGCCGTGTTGACCATTATTCTTGGCAACCTGATTCGCAACGGCATCGCCGCGACACCATCGGGATCAATTCATATCAGCATCGGGGAAAACACCATCTCGGTACGTGATGAAGGCGAAGGCTTTTCGACCATTCCACATTCTGATGGGCACGGATTGGGTTTGATGATTGTGGATGATTTATGCCAGCGTTATGGCTGGCAATTTAAGATTGGTACACATCCAGAAGGTGGTTGTGAGGCGGTGATTAATCTTGCGTCAGAGCATCAAGAGGCTTGATCAGAGTAACTTCCTCAGCGCCTAATTCAATTGAGAGGTATCTACTTTGCTAAGTATCAAACGAGCAATTCGATACCTCTTTTTAATTTCGATTGAATGAAATCTTATGCTGCAAGCGCTGCTAGTCGATTGAATGCTTGCGATGCCGATTCCGACGCCTCACACACAGAAAACATATCTTCGATAAAGTACTTCAACGCTCTAGATTCAATGGTTCGGATTGCCGCTTGCTGTTCGTCCGATAAGTAACCGTAAATGCTCGCCGCACCAAAATCGCCGAAGATCATCTCACCTTGCTCATTAACCAAAGTATTGTGCGCATACAAATCGCCATGGCACACCTTGTTGTCGTGCAGGTGATTAAACACGTCCACCATCTGCTCAACAATGGAATTGACTTGCTCGACCGTCAACGTAAAACCTTGTGGGAATGTATCTCGGGTGCAAGTTTCCAACGTTGGTGGCAAACCCAAGTTGTAGTAACAGTTTGGGATCAGCTCCATCACCAAAGCAAGCTCATTACCGTCATCCACTTGCGCGATGGATTTCACCAAGTTGTTGTGATGCCCGGCTTGCAAACATGCTTCAAGTTCATCATGTGGGTAGCCGTCGCTGGTCACTTCGCCCTTGAACACTTTCACCGCCACTTCATTCGGGAAGTCGTATTGAGCGTCAGTCCAGTTAGCATGAGAAATCACACCACTCGCACCTTGGCCAAGAACATGATTAAGCGAGTAACTGTTTGTCGTCACTTTCGGCACACTGTCTAACGAAGATGGGTGTTTGCAGAATGGGTTACCTGCGAAAGCAAACCATGCCAATTTAGGCAGCTTCATCAACACATCCGGGAAGTGCTCTAACTGGTTCGCAGATAAACGAATCAATTCTAAATTGACCAAGTTTTCCATGCTGTTTGGCAGTTGTTTGATGCGATTGCCCGCCAATGCAAGCTTTCTTAGGCGTGGTCTTTCACCCAGACTGTTTGGCAGAACTTCAATCTCGTTGTCGGTCAGAATCAACCAACGTAACTGAGTTGGTAGTGAGGCTTCACTCACCACTTTAATCTTGTTGGTTTTAAACCCAACCATCTCAAGGTTTGGCAATTTACCCAAGACCTCTGGCAGATGGGTGAACTGGTTGTTGGAAGCAAAGATGATTTTTAGCTTGGTCAACTGTTCCAACTCTGGTGGTAAATCTGACAGTGCGTTACCAGACAAATCTAACACTTCAAGCGTTTCTGCAAGCTCTAAAATTTCCATAGGAAACTCAGTTAGCCCTTCTGCCAACTTCAGTTGTTTCGTTCCTACTAATTGTCCTGTTTTTAATTGTTCTAGAGTTTGCAAAACCAAGCCTTCTGATTGAGTTGAAATAAGCGGCGTAGTTTACGTGGCTTGAAGCAGAAAGGCGAGCCATTGCATTACAGCCCCAGTAAAAGCGCGTCAAAACATCAGGAATAACCGAAATGGTTGTACTGAAACACAGACTTTTTATCTGGGTTTAATGGCGTTACACTACGCGCCCTTTTTAAATGGCAAAGGTGACACGGTTTATTCCGTCAGCATCGACATGAAACTCTCAGAAAGTCCTATCACCCAACATAGCTTTAATGGGCACAAATTTTTCCTTAAACGTGACGACATGCTCCACTCCCACTTTTCTGGGAACAAAGCACGTAAGTTTATGACGTTAATGGAAGAGCACAATCCCGACATCACCACGTTAATAAGCTTTGGCTCCGCTCAATCTAATGCCATGTACTCGCTAGCGGCTCTCGCCCAGATTAAAGATTGGGCATTTGAGTTTTATGTTCATCACATTCCATCTTGGCTAAAAAGCTCCCCCATCGGAAACTATCGCGGCGCTCTCGATTTGGGTATGAAAATCACCGCCATGCAAGACATCGGTAGCGAACTCCACCCTAGTGAGTACATCCACCAGGTACGAAGATTAGATGAATCGACATTGCTTATTCCAGAAGGTGGACGTTCCCACCTCGCTGAAGCTGGCATCAAACAGTTAGCACGAGAAATTCTTGATTGGACGCGATTGAGAGGTAAAGAGCAGTTTGCGGTCGCCCTGCCATCAGGCACTGGCACGACGTCTTTATATCTTCATAAACATTTAAGTCCACACGGCATTGAAGTGCTAACTTGCCCTTGCGTAGGCGATGCAGATTACTTAACTGAGCAGTTCAACCAGCTCGGTGAAAACAGCCACCCAACCATTTTAACTATCCGCAACAAACACCATTTTGGTCGCTTGTACGAAGAAGATTACATCACATGGAAAGCACTCTTTGAGCAAACCGACCTCGAATTTGACCTGTTATACGACCCGTATATGTGGCAATGCCTCACCCCTTGGTTGGAAGAGAACACAGATAAAATGGTGATTTATATTCACCAAGGCGGGTTACTTGGCAACGAGTCGATGTTGCCAAGATATCAACGAGAATTTGAATAGCGTGTTCAGATAAAGTTGTTGTTGATTCCAGTGATTACTCTATTTGATGAGCGCCAGAATTTCTTTGAATTCAGGTGCTCGGCAATCTTCGACCATTTCATACAAACACATTTCTAGCCCAGTGAGCACCACACCGTTAGCGGTTAACTTCGCAAGAGCGAGCGCTTTATTGGCAGCGGTTCGGGAAGATACACAATCCGTGACTAATTCAACGCGATAACCGGACTGGCGCAGAGAAACCGCGGTTTGATAGACGCAAATGTGGGATTCAATACCGCAAACCAACCAGGTATCAACTTTCGCGTTCTCCACCGCGACCTTAAACGTCGCCTCTTTGCAACCATCAAACGTGTACTTGGTAATAGGTAAATGCGTGCTTTCAAGCACTTCACGAATCGGCTCCGCGGTTGGGCCCAACCTTTCTCGATTCTGTTCTAGCCACAGAATAGGCAAATCTAGTGCTTTGGCACCCTTTACCAGTTTCGTGATATTTTCAATCAGTGCGTCGCTTTCATGCATTAATGTAGCGAGTTTGCCCTGAACATCCACCACAATCAGGCCCGTGTTTCCTTTCGATAACATTTCCATCTCCTATCTTGTGCGACCACAAACCATACTCAACAAGTTGAGCAACAGTTAATGTATCAGAACCCTTTCATGTTAGAGCAATAAAACCTAGAAAGATGACCTTCGCTCACACATTTGCCCTTAGGTAAGTGTGGTTTGAACTGACTATTTAAATTTCTCTCGAATTAGCTCAATCAAGGCTTTGACTTTATTGGGCAGAAATAAGGCCGAGGGATAAATCAGAGTAAGATGCTGCTTCGGATGCGCGAATTGAGGCAGCACCTCGACCAACAAACCGTCTCTCAGTGCAGGCTTGGAATGAATTTGTGGAATAAACGCGATGCCGTTTCCTGCTATCGCCATCGAGCGCAGCAAGTTGAGGTCGTCCGAGCGCAACGCCACATGCAGATCTGAATCGAGCAAATCAGCATTGTAACGATTAGTTAAAAGGCGATGCTGCTTAAGATCTTCCACCGTTTTTACTGGCGGATGCGATTCTAGATAGGCTTTTGACGCAACAAAGTGACTACGATAAGGCAAAAGACTGAACTGCACATAGCTGTCATCGGTGACTTTGACCACGCTCGGAAGAAGCTGCAAATCAAACGATTGACGCTTGAGATCGACACTCTCTTGATGGTTTTCAATCTCGACCGAAATATCCGGATACCGCGTTGTGTACTCGGTGATGATCGCGTTAAACGCGGCAGAGCTCATCAATGCGGAAGGAATGGCTAAACGCACCTTGCCCGTCAGCTCTTGTTGATATTCGTGCATGGCATTTAAACCTTGCTGAATATGGTCAATAGGCTGCCCCACCAACTCAAACAAGCGTTTCCCGTGCTCCGTCAACTCAATGCTGCGTGTTGTGCGGATCAAAAGCTGTACCCCGAGCGATTTCTCTAATTCTTGCAGACGACGACTCACTTTTGAGCGTTGTAGTTGATTCGCCTCTGCCGCTGCACTTATACCGCCGTGAACCACCGTCTGAGTGAATAGGTAAATATCATCAAAATTAACGTTCATTGTCCTATTTTTAGGTCATTTATGTTCGTATTATCATTCTACTGAATTGTGAGTGACTTCTCTATAATCCGCTATCCAATATGTTTAATGGAACTTGTAATGACGGCTGACCAAAAATTCAAACACTGGATGCGAACTTTGATTGTCCTGTTCATCGTACTATTTTTGTACATTATCATTGCTGACCGCCACGCCCCCTTAACGACCGAAGGACGAGTGCAAGGATACGTTGTCCAAGTCGCACCCGAGGTATCTGGTAAAGTGACCGACGTTCTCATCGAGAATAACCAGTCCGTTCAAAAAGGCGATGTGTTGTTTACGATTGATGATCGTAAATACAAGATAGCACTTGAACAGGCGGAGCTGTCTCTGCAATCCGCTTATGAAAAAGAAGCAACACTGTATTCTCAACGCGAAGCCGCTCTTGCCAATATTGCCCGCGCACAAGCGACATTTGATAATGCACACCGCGAATACAACCGCTTACTGACGTTATCGAAGCAGAAAGTCATCTCTCAATCGACACTCGATAATGCCTTTGCCCAAAATCAGGTATCACGTGCAGCGCTTAAAGCGGAACGACAAAACTTAAAAGTCATTGAGGCGCAATTAGGCGATCAAAAAGGTCAAAGCACCGCCGTTCGAATTGCCAAAAACGGCATCGAAAAGGCGCAACTTGATTTGGCAAATACCGCGGTACTCGCTCCCAGTGATGGTGTCGTGACCAACCTGCAACTAGAAGTTGGCACGATGGCAAACACCAACATGCCATTGCTGACATTTGTACCAACAGGATCACTCTGGGTAGCCGCTGATTTTCGTGAAAAATCCGTCGCGAACGTAGACAAGACTTTCCACGCCTTGGTCACATTTGATGCCAACCCGGGTTCGGTGTACGACTTTGATTTAGCTAGCCGCGATTACGGTGTAGCAGCCGCACAACAAACGCCTAATGGCGCACTAACCAAAGTGGAAGTGAACAACCGCTGGGTACGTGATGCGCAGCGTACACGAGTGAACCTAACCAGCAGCGAAGAGTTACCACCAGCACTGTTTGTCGGCTCTCGCGCTACCATTGTTTTGTACCCAGACAACAGCATTTTCTGGCAGTTGATGGCGCAAGCACAGATTCACCTCGCAAGCTGGTTCCACTTCATTTACTAGGCGGCGACAATGAAAACCTTACGAATTTGGTTCGGCTGCTCTTTAGGGCTCGCGCTAAGCATGATCTTCGGTTGGTCTTACGGATTTTTTGCCATCATGATGCCGCTGTTTATATTGGGCAGAATGGACCACTTTAACCTAGCGGCTTTATTGATCGTGTTTTTCTCTGCGGTGTGGACAACCATACAAGCCACATTTTTACTGGAATACTTGCAGTTTCATCCAACATTAATGAACGTAGCCGTTGGAATCATGATGCTGTTCAAGTGCATTGCAATGATGAACCAGAAAACCTATTTGTTTGGTTACATGGGGCTGTTGGTGGGTTCAATTGTGTTGAATTTTGCCAGCTATAACTTCATGGATATTGAAGAGTTCAACGTCAACATGTGGGTGATGGCGTTCAGCAATATTTTTGTTTGCGCATTCGCGTATTGGTTGTTCCCGGAGCCAAAATCCTCCGCCGAACACATTGAGATATCGACCCCCGTGAAAAGCGATATTGACTACATCAGCCAAGTTGCCATGGGTTGGGTAGTGGCGATGGCGGCATTTATCGTATTCCAAGTAGCAGACTTATATGACTCGCTATCCGCACAAGCTTCCATTTTGATCATCCTAACCCCAATGACTTTAGCGGGCTCGCTCGCCATGGCAAAAATTCGCATCATCGGCACCGCACTAGGCTGCATCGCAGGGATGGCTGTTCAGCTCATATTGGGCAGTTGGTATGGGCATGGGCTACTCTTTTGGCTCGCCTTTACCATTGCGATGGGGCCATTCTGCTTGTGGCTCACCAAGGGGCAAATTAAAGCGGCTATCGCGTTTTCTGCCATGTCTGCCCTATCGGTTCCGCTGACGACCTCATTGGTGCCAGAACAAAAAGACGCGTTCTTTTCGATCTTGTACCGTTTCAGCTCGATTTTCGTTGCTGTTCTGCTCACCGCGATGGTGATGTGGGTGGTGCATCACTGGATTCGTGTGATATTGCTAAAGCATCCTGAGATGAAGAACGTGGAGTTGAATTAAGCCTTGGCAGAGGCTGGAAACGGGAAATGTATGTCGCTCACTTTACTGTGAGCGGCATTTTTATTTAAAACGGTCACCCTGAACATTGAGGAACGAGCGTGGTTCAGGATCTACTCACCGAGTGCTGTAAAGTTCTAAGGTTATCGCCATTTTCCAGTGAGTTGTTAGTAGATTCCTAGTCTCGTCTAGACTCGCTGGAATGACCAAAATTTGAATACAAGCCAAATAGTTGGGTATGTGAGTAACGTATCTTCCAACATCCGTCATCCTGAACAGCGAGGGACGAAGTGATTCAGAATCTACTAATCACGTGCTTTGAAGTGCGAAAGTTCTCGTCATTTACCAGCGAGCTGTTATCAGATTCCTAGTCTCGTTTAAACTCGCTGGAATGACGCTATCTTGAAACTGCTCTAATAACTAGGGTTGTGGCGAGCAATATATCTTCCAATATCCGTCATCCTGAACAACGAGGGACGAGGTGATTCAGGAGCTACCCACCGAGTGCTTTGAAGTGCGAAAGTTATCGTCATTTCCTAGCGAGCTGTAATCAGATTCCTAGTCTCGTCTAGACTCGCTGGAATGACCCTATCTTGGAGCAGATCCAATACCTAGGGTTGTGGCGAGCAATGTATCTTCCAACATCCGTCATCCTGAACAGCGAGGGACGAGCGTGATTCAGGATCTACCCACCGAGTGCTTTGAAGTGCGGAAGTTATCGCTATTTCCTAGCGAGCAGTAAACCGATTCCTAGTCTCATTTAAACTCGCTAGAATGACCCTCTCTTGGAGCAGATCCAATACCTAGGGTTGTGGCGAGCAATGTATCTTCCAACATCCGTCATCCTGAACAGCGAGGGACGAGCGTGATTCAGGATCTACCCACCGAGTGCTTTGAAGTGCGGAAGTTATCGCTATTTCCTAGCGAGCAGTAAACCGACTCCTAGTCTCATTTAAACTCGCTAGAATGACCCTAATTTTAGTTCATGGTGCGGAGCCTAAGTATTAACATCAACCCACCAACTCTTTACGAATGATCTCCGCACCCGCACTTAACGCATTGAGCTTAGCGGTCGATACTTCAAGAGACAAAGGCGCCATACCACAGTTGGTACATGGGTAAAGCTTGTCGGCATCAACGTATTTCAATGCCTCTCGCAGTGTATTCGCCACTTCTTCTGGCGTTTCAATTTCGTTGGTTGCAACGTCAATCGCACCAACCATCACTTTCTTACCGCGAATCAACTCAAGTAACTCAATAGGCACTCGTGAGTTATGACACTCAAGCGAGATAATATCGATATTTGACTGCTGCAATTTAGGGAATACTTCTTCGTATTGTCGCCATTCAGTGCCTAGCGTTTGCTTCCAATCCGTGTTCGCTTTGATGCCGTAGCCATAGCAGATGTGCACTGCAGTTTCACATTTCAGCCCTTCAATCGCACGCTCTAAACACGCAATGCCCCATTCGTTCACATCATCGAAAAACACATTGAACGCAGGTTCATCGAATTGAATAATGTCGACACCCGCCGCTTCAAGCTCTTTCGCTTCTTGGTTGAGGATCTTTGCAAATTCCCAAGCCAGCTTTTCACGGCTACCGTAATGATCATCATAAAGTGTGTCGATCATCGTCATAGGGCCTGGCAGCGCCCACTTGATAGGTTGCTTAGTTTGCTGACGCAAGAACTTGGCATCTTCAACAAACACGGGCTTTGTGCGGCTTACTGGGCCAACCACCGTCGGAACACTTGCTTCATAACGGTTGCGAATGGTCACCGTTTTACGGTTTTCAAAATCTACGCCGCTTAAATGCTCAATAAAGGTCGTCACAAAATGTTGCCGAGTTTGCTCTCCATCACTGACGATATCAACGCCTGCCAATTCTTGCTCTTGCAAAGCGACGCGTAGCGCATCACGTTTGCCATCAATCAGTTCTTCACCTTGCAGTTTCCACGGTGACCAAAGTTTTTCTGGTTCGGCCAGCCAAGAAGGTTTCGGTAAACTGCCAGCCGTTGAAGTCGGTAATAGTGTTTTCATCGTCATTCCTTTCTAGATTCTCGTTGTCGATTACGCGTAGTTTGCAGACCATTGTTCAAGCACAGATTGATAAGGTTTGATGAAATGCTCCTCGGCAAATTTTCCTTGTTCAATCGCCAGTTGGCTGCGCTCTTCTCGGTCGTAAACGATTTGAGTTAGCGAGTGGTCTAGGTTTTTTAGGTTTGGCTGGTAGCAATTACCGGCAACCGCGTTGGCATTGTAAATCTCAGGTCGGTAAATCTTCTGGAATGTCTCCATCGTGCTAATCGTGCTGATAAGCTCTAGGTTTGAATAATCGTTCAACAAGTCACCGAAGAAGTAAAATGCCAACGGTGCAACGCTGTTTGGCGGCATAAAGTAGCGCACCTGTAAGCCCATCTTCTTGAAGTACTGCTCCGTCAACGAAGATTCGTTCGGCTGATATTCAAAGCCCAAAACAGGATGTTGGTTTTCGGTGCGTCGGTATACCTTGTTGTCCGATACACTCAGACAAATCACCGGCAGCTTTTTGAAATGCTGTTTGTAAGACTCAGAATTAACGAAAGCTTTGAACAGTTTGCCATGCAAATCACCGAAGTTCGCTGGGATGCTGAACTGTGGCTGGTTTTTGTTGTGGTCCAACAGCAAAACGCTAAAGTCGTAATCACGCACGTATGAAGAGAAGTTGTTGCCCACAATGCCTTCAATGCGCTCGTTAGTGTTGTGGTCAACAATGTTGGTTTTGAGCACTTCAATCGATGGGAAGGCTTCTCCACTACCTTGGATATCCATATCAACGGAGATGATTTCAAGTTCAACGGAGTAGCGGTCACCTTGCGCGTTATCCCAATATGCCAACGCATTAAAACGATTGTCGATCATTCGGAGCGCATTGCGCAGATTCTCTCGGCGGTAGTTTCCGCGAGCCAGATTAGCAAAGTTGGTAGTGATTCGCGTGTTGTCTGATGGTTGGTAATTCTCATCAAAGCGAATGCTTTTGATAGCAAATGTGAAATCGTTATTCATCGTGAGTTGGTATCCTATTTCCTTAGATAAAGCAGACTTTTCCTAACTCTGTGCATGGGGACATTTTTTGTTTTTTGGTTTTCCCAATCGTTAGGTTGCACAGCACTTACGACGAACGGTTCGTACAAAAAATGACCGTCGCAGTGCCTAACACCAGAGCAGTCCTTTTTTATACTTGCTTCACGAGTTGAGTAATATTGGTATTGTTTCACATTGAACATGAAGGAAATTCATAGTGGGAGTTCCAACCCTGAGAGAGCTATCGTAGATACTGTTTTTCATTGACACCAATACACGTAACTTGGCGAGCATATTGCCAATATGTGTAATTAAGAAACGGATAAGAGATTAGCAGTACGTAAACCAGTTTTAAGCCGAGAAAACGCATTGTATAAACAATACGCCAACTGGAATATAGGACAGCGTAACTTAAATAGCACTTTTCACACTCCATCGTTTATTCAAGCATTCGTTTAATTAGAAGTACGTTACATTTTATATTCTCGAAACATGATTATTTAATAATCTTATTTATTTCTTTTTCTATCTTTACCATCTTAAACGTAAAGTTTAATTTCCTGCTGTAAAAGCACATATAACTTCATACACGAACATGGCAACTTCATTGACGGACTTTATCACTCAACTATTACATTAAGCTCTAAAAAAATAATAACAAAAAACATAAACCACTGTTTTAATTTGAATTAAATCCATAAACCCGAGATAACCACATAACGATACTTTACTTAATTTGGTATAACAAAAACCCTAAAAATAACATGGCTAACATTTATAAAATTCACTTTTATCAATAGAAAACCTCAACACAACATTAGAAAATTAAAATTAAGCAATAACTTAAAAAGACAAGACTTAATAACCAAATTCTTATTTATTATAGTTGAGTGGTGAATTTAAAAACTATGAGACATTAATCCCACGAATCTATCCTTTTTCTTTTTTTAATAAAAAACAAGATGCACTATTTCACCGCTCATTTATTGAGCTTGAATTTATAACCTGTCCATAATTATAAAGTGCCCATCAAGATGGTTTAAAACAAAAGTCTTTATGGGCTGACTAATAGGAAAAAATAATGGAAAAACAGCATCTTTCTGCGAGTATTATCGCACTCGCTTTACTTGGTTCTTTAGCACCAGCACATGCTGAAGATACATTGAAATCTTACACTTCGACGTTGCTTCAGCTTGATGATGGTGATGCTCGCTCGAAAAAAATCCGCTTAATTTATTCTTTAGAAAATGTCTGGAACCAATCTTTGCTACCAAATGGCGCTAAAGAAGCCAAGTTGATCCTAAATGGCGGTTCTGGCTTCGACATGACTAATGTTCCAAACAAAGAACAAATCTATGGTTTTGCTACTGGGGGAGATTACCGTTACACCGTTCCAACGGCTTTTAAGCTGGCACTGAGCTATTTAAATGGCGCCCCTTTACGCCACATGAGCCATGCTCCAGAAAACACCATTGCAACGGCATCTGTCAGTGAGTCGCTAGATTTTAACCTTGGATTCAGTGCTTCTACTTCTCCAAATATTAGTGGGGGAATCTCCTGGAGCAACCGTGTAACGTACGACCAGCCAGAGTTTCAAACGGTTGCCGATTTTAACCAAGCTAACGAAAGCATTAATTGGTTAATTGAAAACAAGACTATCCGCCATAATACGCCAGCTAAAGACTGGTTATTGTATCGTTGGACCAGTTGTGACATGGGTAATTTGATTGATTACAATGAGTTACCTGTCGTTATGCGTTCAGACTTTAAACCACAAGTCGGCGTCGTATATAGAAAAAATGACATTCAAGATGGCCTAGATACATCAGAGGTCAAGCTGGTTGCTGGTTGGCGAAAAACCAATTACTACTTTGGTCGCGACTGGTGTAGCTGGTATACCACTCCAGAAAATACCTGGAAGAAAAATCGTGATAGCAGTCAATGGACAGAGACTAGCCGAGCCGTAACTATCTCTTGGAATGACGATCTCTACCACTAACTTATTAGCCTGCGGCCACGGAATAAATAAGTGGCCGCTATATTTACTAATGAAATAAACGGTAAGACATGACACATGACAAGTAACAAAAAACTCTTGACTGGATCGGCGCTAGCACTTGGTGCAGTACTCGCCATATTTCTAATTAATTCAAATAACAAGAATGCCCAGACCGAACCTGTTGCAAGCCTTGATGAGCAAATCAAGACAGAAGACGCTGCGACAATAAGTGTAACGCCTCCTGAGAGCGATGCTGCTCAAGAGGTTGTTACCGCTCCAACACCACTAAGTCGCAATGATGATACTTCCGACGTCATTCCAGCTACACCTTGGATATCTGCCCCATTAAATGAACTGAGCAATGAACTGTACGATTTTATTGAAGCTGAACAGGTAAGTTACATCAGTACGACCGACTATCCATTCGACGAGAAAAAGCAAAAACAATTGCGAACATTAGCTAAGCAAGGGGGTCCTATCTTGTTTGACAATACGGAGTCATCCTATTTGGATAGCTACGGTGTCAGCGAAACCAAAGTCGTATCAGAGTATTTTGGTACGGCGTCTGAAGGTGATGTCATCATCGCTACCGGAGTACAGAATGCAGATGGCAGCATTCATTATCTAGTTTTGCCTTTGAAGAGCAAAGATCTCAACGATAACAGTAAATTGATTGAGGACACTAAGCTCGCAATCACTCTACTTAAAGAACAAAAGCATGACTTGATAAAAGAGAGACAAAGCGAACATCGCGAATAAAAGTAAAGGGAGATAGCCTCTGTATCGCTATTTCCCTTAAAACTCAGTTCTCAATTAAGAAAAGCTCATCTCTCCCTACTTACCGGCGCTCTATCCGAAATCACCTTGCCATCTTTGATCGTGATGATGCGTTTGGTGCGTTCTGCGAGGGCGTTATCGTGCGTCACGATGATCAATGTTCTGCCTTCGGCGTGGAGTTGGTTGAACAGAGCTTCGATCTCAGCACCAGATTTTGAATCGAGCGCGCCGGTTGGCTCGTCAGCTAGGATGATTTGAGGGTCGTTGACCAAGGCTCTTGCAATCGCAACTCTCTGCTTTTGACCACCAGAAAGCTGGGTTGGTTTATGGTCTAAACGATCCCCTAGCCCGACTTGCTCTAGCAATTTGGCGGCGCGCTGGCGACGTTCTTTGCCTTTGATGCCAGAGTAAACCAACGGCAGCGCCACGTTATCGAGCGCCGTCGCGTATTCCAATAAGTTAAAGCTTTGGAAGACAAACCCGATCTTTTGGTTACGAATGCCAGCTAGGTCATTCGCACTTAAACTTGCGACGTTTTGGCCGCCAAGTTGGTACTCGCCATCGGTGGGCTTATCTAAACAACCGAGCATGTTCATCAACGTTGATTTGCCTGAACCGGACGGGCCAAGAATCGAAAGAAACTCGCCTTGATTAATGGTTAAGTCAACGCCGTCTAGCGCGCGAACTTCCGCCTCCCCGCTTGAGTAATATTTGCAGATGTTGGTCAGCTCAACAAGCGGCTTCGACATGTTCTCTCCAGAGTTATTGTTGTTATTCACTTTGTAGCGCCTCCAACGGGCTGACTTTTGCGGCTCGGTTTGCAGGTAACCATGCCGAGGCCACACCAATGATCATTAAGGTGAGGATGACAATCGCGACAACGACCCACGACAACTCAGGGACAGGTTTACCCAATTGTTCATAAAAGGCATTGCCCTCTAAAGGAATGGAGCTGATGGCAGACACCAGCGCGTACGTCACGGCTAACCCAAGCGCGCCCCCCATCAACATTGTCAATAAAGACTGCACTAAATAGTGCATGCGAATGGCCGTTGGGGTTGCACCGACTGCCATGCGCACGCCGATATCACGCGTAGATCGCTTTACGGTGGCATACATCACATTGGCGATGCCAACGCCAGCAACAGCTAACGTCACGAAGCCGATAATGCCAAGAAAACTCTGCAAACCTATCAGGAACTGCTGCATACTCTTTTGCTTAAGGAACATATCATCGACTTGGACGATCTGCTCATCGCTGACACTTGCCCCGTGCTTACGGGCAATCACTTGCCTTATCGTCTTTGCTAAGGCTTCTCGGTCTACATTCGCTTGTGGCTGCACATTGATGCCACCAATTTCACCGTTGACATGAAATCGCTTCCACGTCGCTAACGGCACAAAGCTGGAATAGTTGATAAGATCCCCCAGCTCTATTTGAGCGCTGTTTTTCTCCAATACGCCCACAACGGTGAACTCCTCATTGCCGATTTTTACCTTTTTCCCCACAGGGTTGACTTGCAATGTGACTGTCGCAAACCAACTAAAGTCCTCATTCGGGTTGAATAAGTCGGCTGCCAGTTCATAACCCAGTACAACGACTTTGCGCGTCTCTTTTTGATCGAGTGGATTTAACCATCGCCCCCCCGCCATCGGCACCAAATTGGTCATGGATTGAAACTCGCTCGTGACCGCTAACGGCTCTTGCCATGAGTTTCTATCACCAACGGTGATGCGCTCTTTCCACTTCGCAGTTGGCGCAACACTTTTTACATCGGGTAACGCTCGAACGACCTCTGAATCGTCCATTTTTAATGTCAGAAATTTACCTTGGTGAAAAGCACCGTGGTCGACGGTGGCCATCCCTCCGGTCAAATAAATCAAGTTGCCGTTACCATTTTGTGCGGTTTTCAATACGCCCTGACGAATACCCTCACCTACCGCCAACATAGCAGCGATACAGAGGGTCGCCCACGCTACAGCCAGAATGGTCAAACCCAATCTCAGCTTTTCTGCAGCCATTTCTTGGAAAATTTGTCTCATCGGTAACAACATGACTAGGCCCTCGCACTCAAAGCAATGACTGGCGTGAGACGCGATGCTCGCCTTGCTGGGAAATACGATGCCATCAATGCCAAGATAAGCGTCACAAGTAAAGACCAAGCAATGGAATCTGGCGTGATCACAGGCAAACCAATCCATTCCGGTAATGCCATGCTGCTTAAGACAGATACCACGGCATACGAAAACATCAGACCTAATGCCGTGCCCACGGCTACCAAAATAAGCCCCTCAAGAATAAACTGACTGAGTATGGATTTTTGAGTCGCCCCGATCGCCAAACGCACACCGATTTCACGCGTGCGCTCCGTGACAGATAAAAACATGATGTTGGCAACGCCAAGCGCACCGACCGCCATGGTCATCGCGCCACTCGCTCCGAGAAAAATCTGAATGCCACGCAAAATTCCACTGATGACCGCCGCACCTTCACTAAAATCGGGTAATTCGACCGCATCTTTATCACTTGGGTCAAAATGAAGCTGCTTGGCGAAAAAGTTCACGATATTTTGTCGAAATGACGATGCATCCATCCCTTCTCTCGGCTTCATCAATACCATCCAAGGTTTCGCATCCCACAAATCGCGGTACGTTGTTTGAGGAATGAAAACCGTGCGGCTATCGCCGAATGAAATGCCAGTGTCCTCACCAACGGTTATCCCAATCACCAAAAACGGAATGCCGTTGACTTTGAGCCTATCCCCGATTTGGATTCCGCCCATTTGCGCAATTTGATCGCCTAACACTGCCACGCGAGTGTGGTTTTCCATATCACTTGGTGACAGGTTTCTCGAACCGGATTGCAGCTTGCGTTGCATTAAAGGAAAGTAAGACGTATCAATACCGCTGACCGTACTCGATAAGTTCTGTCCTTTGAGATTGGTGATATTCGCATCCCATTTGGCGTAAACGCTCGACGCCTGTTGCACGAAGCCCGACTGTTTGATCATGTCGACTTTTTCTTGTGGAATATCAATTTGTCGTCTTGAAGGTAACCCTTGCCACGGTTTACTGGTACTCGACGGAAACACCACTTGCACATTGTTGATCATAAAGGAAAACGACTGGGTCTGATGGCGATAAAAGCCTTCGCCAAGTGCGATTAACACCACCACAGAGATCACGCCCCAAGCAATCGCGATAATGGCCAGCACGCTCTTCATGCGGTGCGCCATCAACGTTTGCCAAGTTTGTTGCAATAGACTGCTCATGAATGAAAAGCTCGAGAGATCAACGCCATGGTATCGTCATCGAGTTTCCCTGCGGTTTCCAGTAAGCCGATTCTCTTACGCCAGTAGCTGTACAAGTTGGTTTGCAGACTGTTTTTCGCCTCAAACAAGCTGTTGTGTGCACTGATAACTTCCGACACTTCAAGCAGACCAGCGTCGTAAAGTTTCTCTTTGCTTTGCAACACTCTGGCGCGCGACTCAACCAGCTCGTTCGCTATCAAAACTTGATTCCAGTTGATATCGACCTGAGTAAACTGCTGAATAACTCGTTTCTGAATATCAATTTCCACTCTACGCATATCTTGCTTGGCGCTTAAAATGTTCAACGATGCTTCGTCCACTTTCGCTCGCACTGCACCATTGAGGTCAATCGGCAAACTCAAACTAATCCCAGCGTTAAACTCGCCGTTTGAACGATTGTCACCATCGCTGTAGCCCACACTGCCTTTGACGGTCGGGTAGTATCCACCTTTAGCTGAATCTTTCGCGAACTCGCTCGCTTTCACCATCTGCGCCGCCACCAACAGCTCTGGACTGCTGTCTTTCGCCAGTTTTAGCCATTGCTCCTGAGAGTCCACCAGCATCGGCGGCTGAATCAAAGAATCCGTTCGAATTTGGTCGACACTCTCCGGCATTTGATTGATTAACGCCGCAAGCTCTGCTTTTTTCACTTCGAGATCGGCTTTTGCATTGAGGATACTTGCTTGCTCAGAGACTTGATTCGCTCGCATCTCTTCAACATCAACCGACTTCACTTTGCCTGCTCGATAGCGTTTCTCAATGATGTTGAGAAGTTCCTTCCCCTCCTCCAGCTTGGACTGCGCCAATTTGAGGTCGCCCTGTGCGCTTGCCACATCTAGGTAAGCGGTGAGCAACTTCTGCGCAAGCTCGTTATGCGATTGAGATAGCTCTAACTGTGCTTTGAGATAATTGGCATTCGCTTGATCCAGTTCCGACCACAAACTGCTATCCCAAATAGTTTGAGATAAGGTAGCACCGTAACTGTTGGAATGGCTTGAGGACTCATTCCAATCCGCTGACGCACTAGCACTTAAACCCGGTAATAACGCACTGCGGCTACTCTGTACGCCAACCTCGCCAAGCTGGACGCCGATTTTCGCTTTTTCGTAATTTGGATCGTTCTGCTTTGCTTGTTGCCAAGCTTGTTCAATAGAAATTGCGTAGGTCGGCAAACTGAGCGTGGCAGCCAACAATGCAAAGGCGATTGTTGATCGTTGCAGCTTAACCATGCACCGCTCCCATCATACTGTTGTCGATAACCTCTTCATCAAGCTCCACGCCGTCAAGCACTTCGACATTGATGCCATCTGACAGACCGAGTTTCACAGGTTGTTTATGAAACCCTTGTTCTGAGCTATCGGGGATCAGAACATTCGGTGCGTCACCATCAAATTGCAGAGCGCGCTCCGGTAGCGTGAGCACGTTTTCAGAAGTCTTCAGAATGATTTGAGCCGTCGATGAAAAACCAGAACGAAGCAACACATCTTGTGGGATCTTGAGTTCTCCCACCTCAACCTCAAAACCGTTATCAAAACTTTTTGCCGAGGTATTGCCCTCTGGTGAGTTGAGGTTCTCAGATTGAATCGCCACTTTGGTTAGCACACCAGAAATCGCCACATCAGGATAAGGCGCAACCGTCAACATAACGGGCATTCCCGGAGACAACTGCGCAGCATCATGCTCACTGACGCTACCTTTAAAAATCAGACTGTTCATGTCGGCCAATGACATCATTTCAGTCGCGGCTTGGCTTGATTGAGTCGAAATGATCGGCTCTCCGACCTCAACTTTCTGGTTGAGTACCGTGCCATCAATTGGCGCGTAGATCGTCGACGTTAAACGCGCATCGCCGATCGACGCCTCACCACTGCGGATGAGTTCGAGATTCTGGCGCTTTTGCAATACGTCCGCTTGCGCAGATTTGACTGCCGAGCGCGCACTTACGTATTCGTCGTAGTTACTTGGAATAATATCCTGCTTGACCAAGCTTTCTAAGTTGGACATTTTTTGTTTGGCGGATTCCAGATCGGCTTCGCTACGCATGAGTTCTGCCGATGCATCCGTTAATGCTTGGGGGGTTGGGTTTGGACGCACTTTGATCAGCGGTTGGCCTTGCTTCACCTTTTCACCAACTTTCGCGTAAATTTCACCGACGATACCGTCGATTTGTGACTTGATAGACACGGAGTGTGCAGGGACAATTTTACCAACAGCCACCGCTTGTTTTTCAATCGTGCCTTTTTCCACAATCAATGTAGGCAGCAATTCTGGTTGAGCAGCAGATTGGAGATAGAAATACGTACCACCGCCGAGCAGCGCGAAGCTCACAGCGGAGACAAACCAACGTTTCGTCATTATTTATTCCAACAATTATTGGGTAGTCTAATGACTACTCCTAAAACACAAAGTTGAAGGAATAATATCCTGCTTTAATAGCGGTTTGGTTGTCACAGTTGGTATGGTTTTGTCAGTCGGCTCTGACAATCAAAAACTAAAGAATCATTCAGCAAAGACGTTGTCTACGATGGCGACTAACAAGCTCTGTAACCGCTCGTTTCAACCGCCACCCTTTTCATTCTGAACAATGTGCAAAATGGCGCTGATCTGTATCCAAGTGAGCAGCTGTTTCTTGAGCGTTTAATATGTTCTCTTGATTAGCCCCAAACTCAGCCCCCGTTCCAGGCCAATAATATGTATCTTTATCACGACATAGTGTGAGAATGACAGGATCATTGTGTATATTGGGCTCATCTCCTAGCTCGCCATACATACTGAAAGTAATCTCAGACCCAACGTCTCCACGAAGTTTCTGAATCACTTCTGCTTGAACTTTAAAGAGAACATCTTCCTCGTGTTCAGCAAACTTTTCAAAACCTGTAATTTTCACCACTGCAGAATAGGGCGTTTGAAATATCGCATCTTTGAGTACCTCATTCTGAGAGTACACTCCCTGTGAAGCACAAGCTGATAAGCTCACACAGCCTAGCAAACTTATAAATTTCTTCATATTTAACTTTCCGTTCCTGCTAAGACAGAGCCTTTTGTATATACAGGTAAAGTACCTTTTGTTTCATCGTAGTTACTCGGTACTACGAACTTGTCCCAGACATCAATAGAGTACTTTGCTATATTGACTTGGTTGCTTTGGTTTCCTCCTAACATGTACAAATGCCTACCATCAGGGCTCTTTCCCACGACAAAAGCAACATGCCCACCACCTTTTCTCGATTTAATCCCTAGAGCTCCATGTATAGGTTCTGAGATGTTTTTACCAAAACCCTTCCACTCCTTTGCTCGATAAGCTTCTTTTACTGGAGTGATTCCGTGTTGTTTAAAAACCCAAGCGGCAAACGAACCACACCAAGCATTTTGACCTCCAGAGTCATCAGTGCCCCAGAACTTAGATGCTGTAAAATACTCTAAAATCCTTGGATTGGCCTTAGTGCCTGAAACTTCTTTTTGTCCAATTTCTCCCAACGCTGTTTTCATCCAAGGTACTTTGGTTACTAGTTTTTGAGCATCATGAGGATCATTTTTCACTGAGCTATAGGATGGTAATCCATTGAGCTTACGATGAGTTCTACCATTTACATCGATCCGACCATCTGGCTTTACCATATAAAGTAGCTTACGCTGACACACTTTTATTGCCTCTACTGTTTTCGACAAATGAGGACTCCGCCCTAACGAGCCATCAACAACCAACAGTCGGGTAAAACCTATTCTCTTTTGGTTATCATTTAAAAATTGTTGAACTGCTTTAACATCATTTTTCGAATTAGTGCCATTTATACCAACAGAGCCCCGGATTTTTAATCCCATTCTCGTTACCTTTATAACTAATCATATAATTAAGAAAGTACGCTTTAGCGTGACAACAATAAAGATAAAATGTTGTTTTATACGATTAGCCATACGAGGGAAATTAGGTGTTGAAAATATAGATTACAAATAAACTCAGCTCATATCACTAAAAACATCTATTTAGCATCTTTTGGTCACGCTTCAAAACAGGACAGCCAGATGTTTTAAACCATGCGTATTAATAGACGAAAAATGTTTATAAGAGAACACTTAAATTAACATAGTGAAACTATCAATTACTATTTTAAATTTAAATAAAATTCCTTTTTAAGGTCAATCTATAATTAAATTTATTAAACTTTAATTTTTTATTAAATTGAGCTTTGATTTATTAATCTGACTATTTAACTAATTTCATTTCAGTTAATTGTACTTTTTGGCATGTTAGCGGGTGATGGCGGCGCCAATAACACCGACCCATTTTCAGAAGGAATAACGGACGATAACCAATGGATTGTGGAAGAACCACACATGATGATTATTACCCTAGACCAAGTGTTGCTCGATTCTCGACCAACCGGTTCAAGTTATGATGGCCCATACGAGATGTGGAATGGTATGCCATACGCACACATTATTATTCCCGTTAGAGCGAGAAAATAAAAAGAAAAAATCCGATACTCAATATTTTGAATATCGGATTGTTATTGCGTTATCGAGCTAACCAAATTCTCGCTAATATTCCTATCGGAGTAGTAACGCCAGTTGTGACGGAGGAAATTTCACCATTTCTTAAAACATAAATGGTTGGGGTCACGCTAATTTTCCATTCGCGCATAATATCGCTTGAAGGATCGTTTATGTTTTCGAAACGATATTCTTTTGCCCTCATAAACTGCGCCACACGCTCATTCGGTCCCGACGATCCAGAAACGCCAACTACGGTGTAGTCATCACTCAGCCAACTCACGCTTGGGCTTACAAATTTACAAGCGGGACACCAAGTCGCCCAAAAATAAACAACGACAGGTTGTTCGTAACTTTGCGCGATTGCATCGAAGTATTCACCATCGCTCAATACTGAGCTCAATGGTGGTGACTCCTGTTTAGGAAGATCTTTAGTGCGATACCAATCCATCGCGATAGAAATCGCGGTGACAATGAGCACCATCTGTACGATTTGAATGAGCCAATATCGGAATGTTCTACGCTGCTTTGTCGAACTCATTGAATAGCTCCCCCACTCGCTTGCTTCACCGCACTTAAAACAACATCATCAGTCAGAATCACAGGTAACGGGATACCTTGTGGCGCTGCCGGGCCATAGACGATGTTAAACGGCACACCGTAACGCCCATGAGCTCGTAAAAAGTCAGTTACCGAGCCGTCCGGATGTGTCCAATCCCCTTTTAACGTCGCTACATTAGGGCTTTGCAGCAATGAGTAGACAGGATCTTGCCAGATCACACCGATCTTGTTCGCTTTACACGTGACACACCAATCCGCAGTGACATCCACAAACACCACTCGCCCATTATTGACGTGATCTTCAATCGCCGAGTTAGAAAGCTTCTGCCACGCTAAGTCCTCAGGAAGCGGTGTCGCCCATTGGTCGGCAGTGATACTACCAAGTAGCAGCCCGCCAGCAATTAAGATAAGCGATGCAGAGCCGGATAGCACGAGTGCTTTATCGCCATGAACGCGTTTAACGCGAATCATCAGAACAATAAACGCGACTAAACCGGCGAAAATGACCCAAAACACTGGGAGGTGATTGGCCATCAAAGACAGTAGCCAAACGCTGGTGGCCAACATCATCACACCAAATACGTTTTTGACCACGTTCATCCACTGACCCGGCTTCGGCAATTTAAGCGCAATACTTGGGAAAATTGCCACCATAATCCAAGGCAACGCCATCCCCAACGCTAAGGCGGTGAAAATAGCAAACAGCGTAACCACATCGGCACCCAAAGCAAACGCCACGGCCGTTCCTAGGAAAGGCGCAGAACACGGCGTAGCAAGCAAGGTTGCAAACATCCCTTGCACATAGTGTCCAGCTAACGAGTTGTCACCTTTCGAGGCCAGCCATGTATTGGTACCCGATGATAGACGGACTTCAAACAGCCCCAGCATATTGGCCCCAAACAAAGTGGTGACCAACACCATCAAACCTAAGAACCAGGGGCTTTGAAATTGCACGCCCCAACCAATGGCATTACCTGTTAGCTTGAGCACCAAAATAAAACCAGCGAGAATCCAGAACGACGTTAATATACCAAGTGACGAGGCAACAAACTGAGCGCGAATTTGACGACGCTCGATACCTTGAGCGGCAACAATACTACTTAGCTTCATCCCCAAAACCGGAAGAACGCAAGGCATAATGTTAAGAATTAAACCGCCGAGCAACGCGAATAGAAAAACACTCGTTAGAGACGTGCTCGGCAGCGGTTCAACTATTGCCTCAGCAGTTGCTTGAGTGGTTTCTTCTGCTAGTAAATTGGTGTCTTTGATGGTCACAAACAGCGACTGACCATCTAACTCCACATCGCCCAGCCAAGTATCAACGATATAGCTCGCGGTGACGATGTTTCCTTCTGGATGCATTCCTTCAAGCTTGAAGCTATAGTCTCGCGTTGCTTCATCGACACCATCCACCAGCACTTGTGGTTGTTGCCAACCCTGACTGTTCTGTAGCTTGATTTGTAGTTTCGATTGGTTCGCATCCCAACTCGCCTGAGTAACATCAATAAACGGCGATGGCTGCGGCACGTTACTCACTGCTTGAGCGTAACTGAACATCACGTCTTCATCGACTTTTAGATCAGAAGGCAAGAACGTCAATTGAATTTGATAGTCGGTCAGCACACAAATCGTCGTACAAGAAGAAAGTGTCAGTACCGCATCAATCGTGACAGGTTTGGACATGTCTTCGACGTGCAGCGTCATGGGGAACAAAGTGTCGCCTTTATACCCAAGAGTCTCGATACCTAATAGTTCGAATTTTTGTGGGTGCGGCCATTGCCAATCCACTTTGGATAAATTTTGTGAATTTTGCCAATCAATAGATGGTGCTACGCCGCCCTCACCAGGTGAACGCCAGTAAGTTTTCCAGTCCCCAGCCAACTTGACGTCCAGATAACCAGTAATTGTTTTGGCTTGCGGATCTTGTTGACCAGTGAGCACAAAGCGCGTTTGCACTGGAGGATGTTGTGGGTTGGTTAGCCAACCTGTATCAGTAGTTTGAGCTGAAATACTCAGAGAGAGCAAACTCAAAGCAAGCGTCATAAAAAACATGGACGCAAACTGAGTCAGTTTAGTAATTTGATTCATAGTGATTCCTAGTTAAAAGACAAAGGTGCTAAATAACTGACGCTAGTGGTCAGAAAGCACGCTTTTATTCTCGGAACACACAGAAAGTCAGATGGACTCGATACTTACGGCCTATCGGTTCCGTCCAATGTTGCGCACCAATATAGGCACTGCACAACCAAATTGCCGAAGCAAAAAGACCCACAAACAGAACAACAATAAATACATCGAGTTGATGTTGAGAAAACTGAATTAACTTTTCAGACAATTCGCACTTGCTGGTTTCTTTAGTATCAATCGACTTGACGCTCGAACGCTCATCAGTAAGTGAAACCGCGGGCGATTCCGTCTCATATTTCATAGAGCATGACGATGCAAAGCCTGAATTTTGCATCAGACACACAACGACCACCCAGCCAATAATCGCCAGTAGCCATTTTGCCCGCTTATGTGGCGTGTGATGTCGTTTAGTCAACAAACTCATAAGAATTCAGATAAAGTAAGAACGAAGAAGATAATACGCGAGTCGTCATAAAGCTCAAGTTGTATCCTCTAAATAGCCTTAAGAGGCTTCACTCGCTAAGCTTTAATCTAACTTGCCATAAATATATGCCAACTCTGCGACGGTTTTTGCCGAGAACTTCTTCAATAGATTGGCTCGGTGTACTTCAACCGTTCGCATTGCTATGCAAAGTTCGTCAGCAATACGAATGTTGCGTTTTCCTTCAATGATCAAACGTAAAATGTCTTTTTCTCTAGGTGTGAGCGATTCATAAGCCGATTTAGCTACTGCCATATCGAGGTTTGTGGCAGACTGCGCCTGTCCCTGCAAAATAGCTCGTGCCAGTTCATCGCCTTTGACTGGTTTTTGGAAGAAATTGACCGCCCCAGCTTGTAATGCATCGACCGCCATCGGGACATCACCATGCCCTGTCAGATAAATAACGGCCAACGGGCTGTTGGCTTGATTTAAAATTTGGTGCACTTGCTGACCACGAAAGTTGGGCATTCGGCTATCAAGGATCACGCATCCGGCTTGATGAATGTCCACTTTATCGAGAAAAGATTGCCCATCAGCAAAAGTCGTCACGTTGAAATCATGCTCTTCCAGCATAAAAGCGAGCGAGTCACGCACCGATTCATCATCATCGACTACAAAAACAGGTAGCTGCTTTTCACCGCTGCTCATTGAATGCTCCTATGCCTAGTTCAGATTAGTTTTGATATGGAAACACAAGCTCAACCAAACAACCATGTGGTGCTGTCGAGCTGATGACAAACTCGCCACCATGCATTTCCATCACATCGCGACAAATGGCTAACCCTAGCCCAAGCCCTTCTTCTTTGCTACTCACAAATGCTTGAGTCGGATTCTCTTGCTGCAACCCTGTACCATTGTCTAACACTCGAATGGAAAGTTGATTGACTTGGTAATCGCAATGCAGGGCAATTTTACCTTGATAACCTGATGAGTGATATTTCTCTTGGAACAAAGTACACGCATCAATCGCGTTGCTGATCACATTAACTAAAACCTGTTGTACGCCAACTGCATCGACAAGTAACGGACGAATGTTCCCTTCTGTACTGGCCACAATAGAAATGTTTTGCTTCTGCATCCGAAAATGGAGTAACTCAATCGTGTCATCAATGAGTACTTGAAGATCGCACGACGTTTTGTCGACACTGCGCTTACGAATCAACGTTCTTAATCGCTGAATAATTGCATCGGCTCTTTCAACTTGGCCCTGTATTTTCTCAAGTACAGGGACAATATCTTCATGAGGGCGCTTTTTGGCCAAGCGAAGTAAACCGCCTTCACTATAGTTGCGAATGGCTGCCAGTGGCTGATTGAGTTCATGAGCAAGACTAGTGCCGATTTCTCCGACAATCGCGACCCTTTGTGAATGTTCTAACTGTTCACTTTTCTCTTTTAATCGTAACGATGTCTGCTCCAACGCTTGCTTACTCTTGCTAAATCGATACTCAAGCCAAAAGTGGTACGCGTTCAACACAATCACAAACATGAACAGCGCCCATGCCCATTCTTGATGACTACGCAGCCAGCGTAGAGCCTCACTCCACCAAGGTTGTTGCAACGGATGGAGATCCAACGCCTGATAAAGTTTGTCGATGCTCAGCAAGCTGACGGGGGACGTCCAACCTGACGCGCCTGCCGCAATAACCGCAGGGTGTTCAGGTGGCATCGCTAACAATACTTGCGCAATCTGTTTGGCAATCTGAGCTGAGCCGCGCTCTGTTTTGGCAAATGACCAGTTAGGATAAAGCGGTGTGGAAACAGCGCATAACGAGCGCTCGTTCGGCTGTTGATTTAAAACTCGGTAATTACCCGGTTGTAAAAGCCCTTCACTTAACATCTGTTCCAATAAACAAGCAGGGACGACGGCCGCTTCCACATTGCCATCACGTAATTGATACAGGTTGGCATCAATAGGAAAACCAAGATAGCGGACATCGGAAAAGAAATCGTTTGGATTAAGCCCCATTTTGACTATTTGATAGCGCATCGTTAGATAACCACCAAAGGCTTTTTCTGATACCGCCGCAACGGGACGTCCTGAGACATCTTGCACCGTTTGATAACTTGAATTGGCTCGAACCACAAGCGCCGAACCAATTCCGTAATTCGAGTTTTGTGGTGCTCTGCTGGTTAGCGTTGCCATCCACGACAGCGCGTATTGCCTGCCCAACCGCACTGCTTGACCTGGGTTGGTTAAGATGAAATCCATGGTCTGAAACTTCACCGCTTCGCCCATTTCATCCAAGTTAAGGGGATGAAGAACAAAATGCACATCGGAAATTTGCTGATTGAGCCAATCAATGGTCGGTTGCCATCTCTGCTCAGCATAAAGATGGCCGCGTATCGCTAACACGCCCACTTCGACTTTTTGCTTGACCTGTGGCTGCTCTGCTTTTTGCTCTTGCATTCCTTGCAGATCTGCTTGTTCAGAAACTGAGCCCTGAGCCAAAGATGCAAAGGCAACTAAGCAAAGAATCCAAAGCTGAAGCCACAGTGCTTTTTTCATGATGAGTCGAATCGTTCCGTCAAGAGAGTGCGACAAGAATAACAGCTACCTTCCCTAAACCACATTTGTTTTAGATCAAGTTTGATCTGGGTATGTGGAAATCCACAATATAAGCCTCGCAGTGCATTTCTCACAATGGAATCAGTCAATTCAAATACAACAAAAAAGCAGGTGAGTTATGGATTCCACCAAACGTCGCTTTCTCAGCGCGGTCACAGCCGGAGCCGCGTTAATTCCAGTCGCAGGCATTGGCACGGCAACTGCGGGAAACATTATTCGAAATAACCAGTCCGCTGACCGAAAAGGACAAGTCGGCAAGCGTTATGCCATGGTGATAGATTTGCGTAAATGTGTCGGATGCCAAGCGTGCACTGTGGGTTGCAGCATCGAGAACCAAGCGCCAATCGGTCAATTCCGAACCACCGTAAAGCAATACGAAGTTACGTTAGATGATGGCTCTACAGCCACGCGAGAAGCAAAAGCCTTTATGCTACCGCGCCTTTGTAACCACTGCGACAACCCACCTTGCGTGGCAGTGTGTCCGGTTCAAGCAACCTTTCAGCGCGAAGATGGCATTGTCATGGTGGATAACAGTCGCTGCGTAGCGTGTGCGTATTGTGTACAAGCTTGCCCTTACGATGCTCGCTTTATCAATGAAGACACCCTCACCGCAGATAAATGTACCTTCTGTGCTCACCGTCTAGAAAAAGGTCTATTGCCTGCCTGCGTGGAAACCTGTGTTGGCGGAGCACGTGTAATTGGTGATTTGAATGATCCATCAAGTGAAGTCCGCCGCTTAATTGCGAAGCACCAAGACGATATCAAAGTGCTAAAACCCAATGAAGGCACCAAGCCTCACGTGTTTTACATCGGCATGGATGAACGCTTCACCAGCCACATCGACGGACAACCTGCTATTTACGACCCACAAGGAGATCGCGCATGAACATCACCGAAGTGTTAGTCCAACCTCAAGCGATGGCTTGGCTCCCGTGGGCGGTGCAGTATTTCTTCTACATCGGTTCGGCTTATGCGGCTGCTGTTTTATTCCTGATCGCCCTATTATTTGAAAGACACACCAGTCACAGACTGCGCGCTGCGCTTGTTCTGACGCTGGCCATCGGCGCCATCGTGGGGCCATTAGCGTTAACTGGCGACCTTCACCAGCCGGGACGCGCATGGCATTTTTACGCCCACATCACTCCGTGGTCATGGATGTCTTTAGGGTCGCTTTTCTTGCCTGTTTTCTCAGGTTTAGCGGTAGTAACCGCATGGCTGTATCTCCGCCAGGATCTGATCAACTTACGTAATCAGCCAGGAAAAGTACTGCCTCTAATTTCAAAGCTGTCACTGGGTGACTGGGCGCTCTCTCGTAGAGCCATGCTTATGGTGTCCGCCATCACGGTGCTATCAGGCCTCACCATTGCAGTCTACACAGGCGCTGAAATTGCGGTCGTTAAATCGCGATCTTTATGGCACCAACCCGCGTCGCCGGTTCTTTGGTTTGTTACTGCATTTATGGGCGCGGTCGGGTTTTCTCTGCTGATTTGGTTACTGCTGCCTAGTCAGCCAAAGACGCTGACATCTGGCGATACTAATTTACTGAAAAAATCAGTGGTTACCAGCGGTGTATTAACGCTGATACTGCTACCGATTTGGGCATCCAACAATTCCGCATTTTCGCTCTATTCTAGCGAACAATGGATGCACAACATTGCCCTGCTCACTTTTGTCGTTTTAGGTTGTGTTTTGCTCGCTTTCATCTTCTTGCGCGATACCAAAAAGTCCGCATCAGCCAGATTTCGTCACGTCATAGGGCTCAGTTTTGTGTCTGCTGCCGCACTGGAAAGTGCATGGCTGATTCGCTGGTTTACCATCATGGAAGTGCAAACCATCGCCAAGTTCGATGCAGGGCTGTATCCATACCAACTCACTATGGATGGAAATGGCTGGATAGGCATTATCGGCATGCTCGGATTATGGCTTGCACTGGCACTGCTCGGTTCGGAGCTGGTTCAGCCAAAACAAAAGATCGAAGTAAAAGCCTCATCACCCACCTTAACTGAACGCTAATCAAAGGGGATTTCATCATGGATAACAAACGCCGTCAGTTTTTGAAATCAGGCATTGCAGTGGGTGGGCTTGGCGCATTCGCTGCGGGTTACGCCACCACCACCAAACACATGGTCGAGGGTGCGCTCGAAGGCACTGCGGGAGAAAAAACGCGTGATATTCACCACGGTAACTCGCTTGAACCAGAGTACACGGTCAACAGCAAAGGCAACCTAATCCCTAATCCAAATCAGCGCGTTGCACCATCGATGTGCTTTGGTTGTTGGTCACTGTGCGGATTGCGTGTACGCATTGATAACCGCAACGACGAGATTTTGCGTATTACTGGCAACCCATATCACCCACTCTCTCATCAGCAACACATTCCGTTCGAAACGCCAGTCAAAGGTGCTTATTTAAGTTTGGCAGGAGAAGCGGGCCTTGACGGTCGTTCAACAGCATGCGCACGTGGCAATGGGATGCTAGAAATTCGCAACAGCCCGTACCGCATTACTCAGCCACTGAAACGAGTTGGAAAACGCGGCGAAGGAAAATGGATTCCGATCAGTTACGAACAACTGATAGAAGAAGTCGTCGAGGGCGGTGATTTATTTGGTGAAGGTCATGTGGATGGCTTACGCGACATTCGCGATTTAACAACGCCCGTTGATCCTGAAAACCCAGAATATGGACCGAAAGCCAACCAACTGTTAATGACCAACGCCGGTAACGAAGGCCGAGACGACATATTCAAACGCTTCGCGTTCAACAGCTATGGTACGCGTAACTTTGGGCATCATGGCTCTTACTGCGGCTACGCATTTCGTGCTGGCAGCGGCGCATTCATGAACGATTTAGATAAGAACGCGCACTTGAAGCCAGACTTTGATAACGCGGAATACATCATCTTCATCGGTATGTCACCAGCTCAAGCGGGTAACCCTTTTAAGCGTCAGGCGCGCCAACTCGCCAATGCGCGAACAGAAGGTAGCTTGGAATACACCATCATCACACCAAGTTTGCCTGCTGGTTCATCGAGCTTGGCTGCCGGTGACAACAACCGCTGGGTACCAATCAAACCAGGCACCGACTCTGCCCTCGTGCTTGGCATGATCCAGTGGATCATCGAAAACCAACGCTACAACAAAACCTTCTTGGCGCAGCCGGGGGCAAACGCGATGAAGCGAGCCGGCACCGCGCACTGGTGTAATGCTACGCATCTCGTGATAAGCGATAATCAGCACCCGAGAAACGGCACGTTTTTACGCGCGTCGGACTTGAATCTGCCATTCGAGGGCGAAGCGTTGTCTGACTCCGACCCATACGTCATCGTGGATGAGCAAAGCGGCGAATTTGGTGTTCATACCCAAGAAGAGGAAGCGGCACTGTTTGTCGATAAAACGGTTTCGCTTGCATCGGGCGAAGTGCGCGTAAAATCGTCTCTACAAAGACTCAAAGAAGAGGCGTTCAAATACAGCCTTGCGTTCTACAGCCAACAATGTGAAATCCCTGTCGAACAAATTGTTGAACTAGCAAAGCGCTTCACCAGTCACGGAACAAAAGCGGTGGTCGATACCCACGGTGGCAACATGCACACCAATGGGTTCTATAACTCGTTTACCATCATGATGCTCAATGCGTTGATTGGTAACATAAATATGAAAGGCGGCGCGATGGCCAAAGCGGGTGGCTACCCAACTTCCGCTGCGGGTCCTCGTTACGACTTCACCAAATTTGCTGGCAAAGTCGGCCCGAAAGGCGTCTTTTTGTCGCGCAGTAAATTCCCCTACCACAAAACAAGCGAATACAAACGTCGCGTTGAGGCTGGTGAATCCCCTTATCCAACTCGCGCGCCTTGGTATCCGTTTGCCGCGCCACTGCTGACAGAGCACCTATCTGCGGCTATTGATGGTTATCCATACCGCGTTAAAGCGTGGATCAATCACATGGCGAACCCAATGTATAGTGTACCCGGTTTGAAAGCGCTGCTGGAAGACAAGCTTAAAGATCCAAAGCAGCTCGGTTTGATTGTGTCTGTTGATGCGTTCATTAACGAAACCACCGCATTGTCGGACTATATTGTGCCGGACACGGTCACCTACGAAAGCTGGGGTATGGCAACGCCTTGGCACGACGTTCCGGTGAAAACCGTCACCGCTCGTTGGCCGATAGTGGAAGCACGAACAGAGAAAACCGCCGACGGTCGCTCGATTTGCTTAGAAAACTTTTTGATTGATGTCGCCAAGAAAATGCAACTAGGCGGCTTTGGTGACAACGCGATTCAAGATGCGCAAGGGAATTGGCTCGCTCTCCACAGCGCTGAAGATTTCTACTTACGTTCCGCGGCAAACTTGGCTTATGTGAAAGGCGGGGTGCCTGAAGTTTCGGCAGAAGACATTGCGTGGTCCGGCCTAGAGCGTTTAATGCCAGCCATGCAGAAGACGCTGACAGCGGATGAGATGAAACGTGTGGCGTTTATTTTTGCTCGCGGTGGACGTTTTGAAAATGCAACCGAAGCGTATCAAGGTGAGCAAATGAAGCACAAATGGACACGACCTGTCGCGATATGGAATGAACGTGTCGGCAGCGCAAGAAACACCATGACCGGTGATTTCTACACGGGTTGCCCAACATGGCATCCACAAAAACTGGCCGATGGCACACCAATGGAAGACCAGTTCCCAAGCTCAGAATGGCCTTTCAGCCTAACGAACTTTAAATCCAACATTCACAGTGCGGTATCCAACCTATCGCCAAGGTTGAACTCGATTAAAGGCGTAAACCCAGTGTACATCCATCCAATCGATGCCGAGCGCGCAGGCATTAAAACGGGTGATGAGTTTGTTATCGAGACACCATCTGCAAGCACCAAAGCACTTGCGATGATAGTCAGTGGAATTCGCCCTGGCACACTCGGATTTGAACATGGGTTTGGTCATACCGAGCTAGGACAACGCTCGCACTGGATCGGCGATAAACAGCAACCAGTAAAAACGCGCAGCCAAGATGGCGTCAACATTAACGACATCGGATTAATTGACCCAACTCGAGAAGGGAAAGGCGTGTTGTTGGATTGGGTGGTAGGAGCCGCGGCTCGCCAATCATTACCAGCCAAAATCCGCAAAGCTTGGTAGACAACCAAACCTGAAGAGCTGCCATTTAGCAGCTCTTCACACCCTCTAAATATGTGGAAATCCACAATACCTTTAGTTATTGACAAAGCCGACAATACAGCATCCAAGTCACTATCACAGTAGACACTTGGAGATATTAATAACAATTAAAGTGAGTCAGCATGTCAAAAATACTACCTGTGGTGACGGCCTGTTTGCTGGCAACCACAATGGGCGCAAGCGCCTCGTCTATTCCTGAAAAAGCCAGCGTGTGCAGCGGTTGTCACGGCCAAGATGGCATGGGACAGCCAAATATCGCGCCGATGATCGCAAGTTTAAACATGAATTATCTCAACACTCAAATCGAACTATTCCTTAGTGGCGAACGCCAAAATGTGGTCATGCAAGGCATGGCGAAGGAACTCAGCGATCCCGCAGATCGGAAGGAAGTGATGGAGTACTTTGCTAACCTCCCGAGCTATGAGTTCACGAATCCAGAACAACGCGGCGACCAAGCTGATATTCGTAACCCGTATCGTAAATTAATTTTCCAAGGCGATTGGGATAGAAACATTCCAGCTTGCGCAACTTGTCATGGAGCCAGCGGTATGGGCGTCGACAAGTTCCCTCGCCTCGCAAGCCAACATGCTGATTACTTAAAAACGCAATTGATGGCATGGAAAAACGGCACTCGCAGTGGCGACCCGCTCAATATGATGGGGACCATCGCAAAAAATCTCACTGACAAAGAGATCGAAAATCTTGCTTACTACTTTGCCTCATTACGTTACTAGGAGCAGTCATGAAACGTTTCTATTCTTTGTTCGCACTGCCTTTCATTTCTACGCTCGTACTAGCTAACGATCTGTTACCGGACCGCCAGAAAGAGCTACCTGCGATAGAAAAAGAAAATCACGGTGAATACTTAAAACCGCGTGATCTCAGCACAATCCCAAACACCGCATTTGGTGAGCAAGTAAAACGCGGTTACTCGCTCTTTGTTAACTCACAACAAATGCGCGGAAAATACGTTGGCAACGAACAAAACTGTGTGAACTGCCATATGGAGGCAGGACGAAAAGCAAACGCTGCGCCACTGTGGGCAGCTTACATGGCATACCCGGCATATCGTAAGAAAAACGATCGCGTAAACAGCTATGCTGACCGTATCCAAGGTTGTTTCGAGTATTCCATGAACGGTAAAGCGCCCGCTTACGATTCGACAGAAATTGTTGCCCTTAGTGCTTACGCCTACTGGTTAGCGATGGGCGGCTTGCTTGACAAACATGGTATGGCGGATGAACCCATTCCAGAACTAGACGCAAAAACGTTGCAAATTGGTGGAAAAGCAAAAGACTTCCCGTTGCCCGAAGCCATCGCACAAGCATTACCAATTGAAAAGCGGGGTAATCTCTCTGGGCGTGGCTACCCAAAAATCGCCGCCCCTGAGCAAGAACCATCAATAGAGCGAGGCGCATTGGTCTACGAAAAGAACTGTGAAACTTGCCATCGCGCCGACGGTTCAGGCATCAAAGACACCAACGACCATTCATACATTCCACCACTTTGGGGCGAATATGCGTATAACTGGGGCGCAGGTATGCACCGGATTAACACAGCGGCCTATTTTATTTACGAAAACATGCCGCTTGGGAAAAGTGTGCAGCTGACAGAGCAAGAAGCTTGGGATGTCGCAGCATACGTCAACAGCCATGAGCGTCCACAAGATCCTCGATTCAAAGGCAATGTCACCGCAAACGCGGAGAAATATCACCAGCACCAAGGCTATTACGGCAAAACGCTCAACGGTACGCAAGTCGGCTCCAATGCCTTTAAGAGCGGAACGGTCAAGTAAAGTACAACTAAGTACCTTAAATAAAATGCTCTTTTTCCCTGCTCTGATTATCTGGGCAGGGTTACTTACCCTTAAAAACAAGTAATTACCCCCCTCCACAGACAAGCAATATCACATTATTTTCGACTTCCAACATACTCATCTTCGCCGTAAAATCTTGTACCAAACGCGACTTCGTTTATGTCTTAGATCTCCCATATCCTCTAATGCCAAAAGTAAGAAACTCGTAAACTCCTGAATCAAAACAAGCGTGCCTAGTGAAAAAAGAGTATTCTTAAAGCAAATGAATCTAAAACCTACCCGATGAGTATTCAACCTAATTCCCGTCAGTTAATTTCATGCGAAGAGTGCGGCCTTGTTGTTCGCATTCCCGATATCGAACAGGGGCAAAAAGCACAATGTCCTCGATGTTCGCATTCGCTGACTAAAGTGAATGCCAAGCCTTACCAAAGCGTGATCGCCATATCATCGGCATGTTTGATCATGTTAGTGCTAAGCATTTCTTTCCCTTTTATGTCGTTCAGCGTGCAAGGGTTGTCGCAAGAAATCACCTTGTTGCACGCTGCCAAAATGCTGGCTGAGTTTCAAAATGTGCTTTTGGGTGTGCTGCTACTCGCAACAGTTATCGTTTTGCCTGCAATCTATGTTGGTCTCATTCTCTTTCTTCACCTTGAAGCATTAAAAGCACGTAAACATACCCCCTCTAAAAAGCAGCAACGAATGGCAAAAGTTTTATGCCGTCTTCTGTTTCGAGTCGAACCTTGGTTAATGGTGGATGTATTTTTGATTGGCGTGTTGGTCAGCTTAATTAAAATCGCTTCCCTCGCAGACATAGGAATGGGCACTTCATTCTGGGCGTTTTGTGTATATACCGTTCTGGTAGTCAAATGCATATCAATGGTCGACAAAAGCTGGCTCTGGGGGCACTTTATTCCAGCTATCGAGCTACCTGATGTAAAAGAGGGTGATACGCACCATAACCACAACCATATTGGTTGTCATACGTGCCACCAGCTCAACCCTATTGAAGCTAAAAAACACCAACACTGCATTCGTTGTAAAAGCCCTATTCACAAATACAACCCCGCAGACAATTTACAAAAAGCTTGGGCGCTTTTGTTTGCTTCAATCATTTTCTATATCCCTGCGAACCTCTACCCTATGATGTACACCGTAAGCCTTGGACATGCAGAAGGTTCGACTATCATGGAGGGGGTAATATTGCTTTGGCATTTAGGTTCTTACCCTATTGCGATGGTAATTTTCTTTGCTAGCGTATTTATTCCAATGGCGAAAATGCTGGCACTCGCGTGGCTGTATTACAATGCGCAAAAAGCGCGATATCTTCCGCACGAAGAGAGTATTTCACGCTTAAAGATCTACCGCATAACTGAGTTTATTGGCCGTTGGTCCATGATCGATATCTTCGTCGTCGCGATCTTAGTTGCACTGGTTCAGCTGCAAAACTTAATGGCGATTTATCCAGGTCCTGCTGCGCTCTCTTTCGCGGCAGTGGTCATTTTTACTATGCTTTCTGCAATGATATTTGACTCACGTTTGTTGTGGCAATTGCCACAAAACGAAGTGCAGGAGCCGATTTCTGACAACTTAAACGAGAAAGCCAAATATGAGTGATGAGAACAACGTAACCGCTCAAATAAAACCGCAAAAGCAGATTTCTGCGATATGGATTGTCCCGATCCTTGCGCTAGCCATGGGAGCGTGGATGCTGTTCCAATATATCAACAGTACAGGCCCACAAATTACTCTCCAACTGCCAACCGCAGATGGGATTGAGGTTGGCAAAACCGAAATCCGAGCATTGAATGTAAAAGTCGGACTGATTACTGAAGTCACTCTCAGTGAAAATTACGATCACATCATCGCTAAGGCACAAATGAACAAGGATGCAGAACGCATGCTGCGAGATGACACCATGTTTTGGGTTGTGAAGCCTCGTATTGGCCGTGATGGCGTTTCAGGTTTAGAGACCTTGCTCTCTGGCGCTTATATCCAACTTCAGCCGGGTAAATCTAAGATAGAGAAAGAGCGCTTTACGGTCTTAGATGTTCCCCCAGTCGCCTCTCCTGATGCAGAGGGGTTACGCCTTGTGTTAACACACCGCGAGGCTGGTAAGCTAGGCGTTGGTGACCCCGTCATTTATAAAGGCTTTACGGTTGGTCGTGTAGAGAAAACCAGCTTTGATGTTGACACTCGCAAAGCGTTATACCAACTCTTTATTTTCAAGCCTTATGACAGCTTAGTGCGCACTCGTACCAAGTTCTGGCTGAATTCTGGCGTAGATTTACAGCTCAACGCTGAAGGGTTCGAAGTCAAGTTTGGCTCATTAGAGAGCATGCTAACGGGTGGTGTTACCTTCGATACCGTTCCAGGTCTTGAATCCGGTGAACAGCTCACTGAAAATATGGTCAACTTCCGCTTGTACGATGATATTAAACAACTTCGAGAAGGCATGTACGATGATTATATTGAATTCGTTATGCTTTTTGATGAATCGGTACGAGGACTTAAACGTAAGGCACCTGTCGAATATCGAGGCTTGAGAATTGGTACTGTGATGCGTGTACCAATGCGACTTCCAACCCCAGAAGAGAACTTTTCTGCGAAAAAAATCCCTGTATTGGTACGTATCGAGCTCGGCCGTGTTTATGGCGATTTCCAATCCCAATCTTTACCAATGTTAAAAGATAAATTGAAGAGTGAGTTTGCTAAAGGCCTACGTGGTACTTTAAAAACAGGTAACTTATTAACAGGCGCACTGTATGTTGACGCCGACTTCTATCCAAATGACGAGCCTTACGTACCGAGTAAGTTTGCTGATTTAGATGTTTTCCCAACCATGCGTGGTGGTTTTGCGCAGGTTCAGCGCCAAGTGAACGACTTCCTAAATAAGATTAATAACTTACCGATGGAAGAAACGCTAGATTCTCTCAATTCAACGTTAAAAACGTCTGAAAAAACGTTAGCTTCAGCAGAACGCGTGGCGGACAGTATTGATAAACTTTTGAATCAAAAAGAGACGCAAGAGATCCCAACAGATATTCGCCAAAGCTTACAGCAATTACAAAAAACACTCGATGGTTATGGGCCCAACTCAACCATGTACAGCGAAATGGAAGCCACGCTAAAAGAATTAGAAAGCGTGATGACAGAGTTTAAACCCGTACTTAAACAGCTAAACGAAAAGCCAAACTCTCTTGTGTTTGGAGAAGATGAAATCAGTGACCCAATACCAGTTAAAGGCCAAAACTAATGAAACGAGTATTCTTTCTGTCTATCGCGCTATTTGTCGGTCTAACGGGTTGCAGTAGCGCTCCGCAAACTAAAGGAGCTATGTACCTTCTACCTAAGGTGGAACCAGTGACGCTGAGCTCTTCTGATATCGCTCAGCGCCCAACTTTAGTTGTTCGTCCAGTGACATTGGCGAGTTATTTGAATGATAGTGGCATTGTTTATCGAACCTCTGAGACCCAAGTTATTCAGGCGAAACACAATCAATGGGCGCACAGTATTTCTGAGCAAATCACTCAGAGAGTCGTCGCGGAGCTGCGTCACAAGCAAAGTCATTACTGGCCGGCTGAAATGAATAATCTGTTGGATCAAAGCGGTGAAGCCAAACTCCAGCTTACGTTAAATAAATTTAATGGCAGCTACAAAGGTAATATCGAAATTGAGGGGGAATGGTTACTCATTAATGCCGAAGGTAAGGTAGAAAACAGCGCGCCAATACAAATCTCTCAGCCGCTTCAAGATGAGGGCTATGAAGCGCTCGTCAACGCTTTATCCATAGGCTTAGAAAGCCTAACCTCAGACATTGCCAAACAACTCTAAGTCAATGTTAATTACAGGGAAGCAAGTTGCTTCCCTTTTTTATGCAGAGTGTAGCGACTTCTACTAAGCTGAAAGCTGACGAAAAGCCGAAAAGGAAATTGGATGAAACCATGTAACCTGCTATCACTCTCCTCACTCATTCTTGTATTACCTACATCAGTAGCGCTCTCAGCCGAGACACAAGAATCTCGTTGGCGAAATAGCATAGAAGTGTACATGCTAGGACTGAATATCCACGGGGATACCAGTATTGGTCGCTTTTCATCAGAGGTGGATGTCGATCCTAAGTTCATCGTAGACCACCTCGATATTGGGGCGATGTTGCGATTCGAGAGTATTTACCAAAGTAAGTGGGGCTACTACATAGATTATAGTTTCATGAACTTAAGTGGTGATGTTAATAATATCAAGGGCGCTCTGCCTAACGCTCGTTATCGTGCGGACATCGAAATACGGCAAGGTGTTCTAGAAGCAAAGGCATTCCAACGCGAACAATATTCATTTGGTAAACTGGATTATATGTTTGGATTACGTTGGTGGGACAATGACATCACCGGCAAGCTGTATCGTAATGACAACCGGGTACTAGAAGATAGACTGTCATTACAAGAAGATTGGGTCGATTTTTTAGTTGGCTTGCGACTCATTGATGAATTGAGCGAAAACTGGCGATTTCATGCCAGCATCGACGCCGGACTTGGCAACGAGACTCACTTCACTTATGCCATTCAAACTGGTGTTCGTTATAGCTTTAACGAATGGTCTGATCTCAACTTAGCTTACAAGTCGACCTGGGTCGATTACAAAAATGAAGAGGTATTTGAATATGATACGGCTTCTCAAGGGCTTTTAGTCGGACTTGGCTTTTACTTTTGATTAGGTTGAACCCTAGCCTATATTCAAGCGTTGTAACTTGTACCAACTCTAGGTACACGTCTAGTGCCACGTTACAGATGCTTAAATAAGGCAAATTGATCTTCATCAGACTATAAATTGCTCTTCGGTGCTACTCTCTGTCACAAAATATAAAACCCCACTCTATGACCTCATATAGGTCTTGTTGATAAGGTTCCCGAATAGCAATGTCGATTAACATTTCCGATTTAACCACCGCCCTAAATAAGGTGGAGCATATTCATAAAGTGCAGCTTGAAAACGTACATCAGTTCTTCAAAGCAAACGAAGCTTTCTCGTTGCAAACATTCAGCCAGCTGATATCAAGCGACTCGCTTGATGATCGATTTAAAACCATCGATAAAGCGTTCTCTTTGCTTGGTGATGCAAAAACCTACCTTTTAGAAGCGTCTTACCTTATTAAGTAAAAAAGAAAGCCCCGATAAAATTCATTACCGGGGCTATCATTTTCTATCTAAACTACTGATTTACAATTTGTAACGATCATCAATTACCGTTAATTCTGGGAAAGTTTTACCCTCGTCCATCGCTTCTTCTGTCTCTTCTTTTACTTGGTTATCAATCCAGAAATTACCGATATCCATTGGATGAAGCACCCATTCTGTCGCTTTTGTCATGCCGTTTTTAGGAATTTTAACCCAGCGCCAATGAGCAACTCGAGAATAAGGCACCATGTAGCCAGGAACGATGATGTTCGCTTTGCTGACATAGTTTTGGATTTGATGCGACAAGTCGTAACGCTTCTCCTGATCAAACTCAGAATCATACGCTTCAATTAACTTGTCTAGCTCAGGGCTGCTGTAGTTGGTGTGAGCATTCGTTTGTGGTCGATTTGCATTATCCGAGTGTAGGTATTCCCAATACGCAGGGATCTCACCAGAGCCCATATTCAAAAACGCTAGCTGATGCTTTTTCTCAAGAATGTATTTAAACGCAGATGAGCCATCCACCAAATTTAACGTGAACTCAAGACCAGCAAGTTTCGCTTGCTCTTTCAGGTATGCAATACGCGGTGTCCAAGAGTTGTATCCATAGGTGATAGCAAAGCTCAAGCGTTGGCCCTTGTCGTTAATACGAATACCATCTGCGCCCACTTTGTCAAAGCCCGCTTTTTCGAAGTGTTTAACCGCCGCATCAGCATCAAACTTTGGCGGTGTATTGTTAGGATCATCGTATTCGCCATGACCAAAGCCGAGTCCATGCGGTTTACGTGAATAATCTCCACGCATGATGTTTTCAATCATGCCGTCATAGTCAGTGGCTGCCATAACACCTTTACGCACTTCTAGGTTATCCAACATCGGCATCGCTGTGTTCATCCAAAGACCACCAGCTCCTTGCGGTGCTTCGTTAAAGCCCCAGTACTTTTGGATATAGCCTTTTTTGTACACATCACTATTGGTTTTGTCATGCCAAAAGCTTGGTAGCACCATCTCAAAGTAGTCTAAGTTGCCTTTCTCAAAGTGCTTCATGGCAATATCAGGATCGCGAATCACCTTAATGCGAACCTTTTCAACGTTATAACGGTTTTTATAGTAGCGGTTGTTGTATCCCCACCAATCTTCACCGACATGTTTGAATGTCACGCTCTTACCTTTCTTCACTTGATCAATGTAGTAAGGCGCTGCGGTTGGCTCAGATTTAAAGTTAAACTTTCTGACGAAGTTATCAGGCATGCCATCGTTATTTGCGTCCTTTTCTCCTTCAAAGAAGTGTTCAGGACGAGGCTGAAAACCATTACTTGGCATGTTAATCATAACCATAAGTGAGTCATGACTTTGAGCTACAGCAAGATTGACTTTGATCGTGTAGTCATCAATTTTTTCAACACTCACAATACTGTTTGTGAAGAAGTCGTTATACCACGGGTCGATAATGTCTTTTGACGTGTAGTACTTCATCATAAAGACGTAATCATCTGCTGTAATTTTTTCACCATCTGACCACTCGGCCGTTTCGTCGAGTTTAAAGAATACGGTTTTGTTGTCTTCTCCAAATGCCCATGACTTAGCAAGTTGAGGGATCCATTTGCCAGTATTTGGATGACGCTGAGCCAGTTTTGGTGAACCATCCATTAAGTATTGGCGCAAACCTGAGTTCGCATCTGGACCAACACTTCGTAATGTTTGCGGAAAGCTCTGAATGTAAGTGCGATAGGTGCCACCTCGTACCGCCTCTTCAGAGGCAAATAGAGGTTCGTTGTTGTTTGAAATCCATTCGATATCAGCTGGCAATTCTGCCGCACTCAGTTGAAAACTGGCAGCGGTCAGTGTTGCTAGTACTGAAAATGGCAGTTTTTTAGTCATGTTTCTTCCTTGTTGTGTTTGCGCACTAAGGTCGTAACAAGGAAGACAGCGTGTGAAAGCTCACAGAAAGCTGCGATTTAAAATACGCAGATAGGAAATAATAGGAACGTAATATGAAGTGACGTCCTGCCAGCTTCTATATTAATTTCAAAGAGTTTCACTAGGTCATCCTAGACCTTACAACGCAGTGAATGCATCTTCGCCATAGTATTCTTTAGATATTTGTAACGCAAGCCATCAATAACACATGATTGCATTTTCGAGGCATCACAGTGAGTTATGTTACAAAAGTGTGATCAGCATAGTACCAAGCCCTACTTTACTCAGAATAAACCGCAGAACCTTTATCTCAATTGGCCCCGATATACCAGTTACAGCGAGTAAATGATCAGACATAGCTGGTTAAAAGGAATGGTTGTTTACCGCGATCAGTATTTTCACTCGATATAAAAAGTGAGGCATCTTAGCCTCACTTTTCTCCATACAATCGAGACAGTGCTTACATTTTAGATAAGCTCTCATTGATCGACTTCAGCACTTCTGCAGGATTTGACGCTTGAGTGATAGGGCGACCAATCACAAGATAATCTGAACCTGATTGGATAGCGTCTACTGGCGTCATGATACGGCGTTGGTCACCTTGTTCTGAACCAGCAGGTCGAATACCAGGGGTCACTAATTTAAATTCTTGGCCTAGTTCGCTCTTCAGTAGTGAGGACTCTTGCGCTGAACATACGACACCATCTAAGCCCGCGTTTTTGGTCAAGGTTGCTAGACGAATCACTTGCTCCTGAGGCGCAACATTCAAACCAATACCAGCTAAATCACTTTGTTCCATACTGGTTAGTACCGTTACACCGATAAGAAGTGGACGATCTTTACCATATGGCTCAAGAATTTCACGTGATGCCGTCATCATACGCTCACCACCGCTCGCGTGTACGTTCACCATCCATACACCCATTTCAGCCGCAGCGCGAACTGCTTTCGAACAGGTGTTTGGAATATCGTGAAATTTTAAATCTAGGAATACCGAGAAACCACGTTTATGGAGTTCACGTACAAAATCAGGACCAAATAGCGTAAACATCTCCTTGCCAACTTTTAGTCGGCATGACGCAGGATCAATTCTATCTACAAACGCAAGTGCATCTGCTTGGTTATCATAATCCAGTGCGACAATAACTTTTTGGTCGATCATTTCATCTCCTAACTGTTTTGGTTCTTATTAAATAAAAAGTTAAAAAAATGCAGCGGACAGAAACTCTGCCAGCTGCATTAAGAATTATTCACCATCCAATCCGCGGATTGGCTTGATCGTCCCCCATCCTTTACAGGACGGACAATGCCAATAAAGGGAATGGGTAGAAAATCCACACTTCCGGCATCGGTAATGCGGTTTCACTTTTAACTGTTCACCCACCATCGCTTGTAGTGTTGATAGGCTGTCTTTCGCTCGACCATCTTCTGCTTCTGCAATGTGGTAGTCAATTAAACGGTAGAAGCCCTTCATGGTTGGGTTTTTCAGCAATTGTTTCGTCAGTAACTCTTGAGCAGCCCCAACGTTCTCGTGATGAGCAACTAATTGAGCCAACATCAACTCGGCTGATACGCCTGCTTTCTTATCAATACAAGCTCTCAGAAACTCGACAAGTTCATCTTCCTGACCCAGATGATGATAGCATTCTGCAATAGTTGGCAAGACATCACTGATAAAGTCTTTATCTTGCTCAAGTACCCCCGTCAGATATTTGATGGTGTGCTTATAGTCTTCAGACTCTAGGTAAATTCGTCCCAAAGCAATACTTGCTCGAACACACTTCGGGTCTTCCGCTAACGCTTTTTTAAAATGCTGTATTGCCTTATTAGTATTCCCATCAGCTTGGTCGAGCATGGCTATTTCACACCAAAAATGGGCAATATTTGCACGCATCCTTGAGCGTTTATTACCTAACTTAGCCAATTGGTTCGCGTAATAAATCGCCTTTTCCCATTCTCGTGTTTGCTGATAAATGGTCACTAATTGTTGAAGAGCCGCCTCTTTGTAATCTGGCTCTTCGACTAACTGTTCAAAGATTTTCTCTGCACGATCAAGAAAACCAGAGACCATGTAGTCTTTCGCTAACTGTTGAAGGGCGAGGTTCTTTTGGTCCAGTGTTAAGCCTGAACGAGAAATAAGATTTTGGTGAATTCTGATTGCGCGGTCGACTTCACCACGAGACCGGAACAGGTTACCCAACGCAAGGTGAGTATCGATGGTCTCGTTATCAACTTGGAGCAATTCAATAAAGTGATCGACAGCCTTATCTGATTGGTCAGAGAGCAGCAGATTAAGACCCGTCATATACTGACGAGAGATTTGATGAGATTGCTTCTGCTTGTCTTGCTGAGCGCTGCGATGCCCCATATACCAGCCATACGCAGCAGCTATAGGCAACAACAAGAAGAGTAGTTCAAGCATTAAAGTTAAGCCTTATCCTTATGCCTGTTTTTCAATGGCTGGCTTATCAGCAGCGTTGTTTGATTCAGTTGGTTCGTACTTTTTCAGTTTTTTCTTTAAACGACGGACCTGTAGCTGAGTTTTCAGTTGGATGCTACCAAAGATAACCCACGCTAAAGCAAAGCCAACCACAAATACTACACCTAATAGCGTAGATAAGTGGAACTCTCCTTTTGCTAGAAGATAGTTAAAAGTCACGAGCTCTTGGTTTTGGGAACCTAACGCCAATGCAATTAAAAAGAGAGCTAAAACAGCAACGATTTTTATAATTTTCATGTTACATCACCCTTCTAGGAGTAAGTCGGTAAGATTATGCAGGAAAATGCTTCTTCAGACTACGTATATTAGCAATAATCTATACCCAAGTAACCTCAAGATGCTTAGTTTGTAGACATGCTTAGAAGTTAAAGTTATTTGGGTATAGAAAGCAGCAAGGAAAACGGCTGAATCCACAATTAGATTAGTAAACGATCTTGGATGTATGACTAACTTGGATACATTACAAAAAAGCGGCATACACAAACGTATGCCGCTTTTTTCAAACTAATAAGAGTGCATTAACCAATATTTACACGCTCACGAAGTTCTTTACCAGGTTTGAAATGTGGAACGTATTTACCTTCCAATTCCACTTTATCGCCCGTTTTAGGGTTACGACCTACGCGAGGCTCGCGGTAATGAAGAGAAAAACTACCAAAGCCACGGATCTCGATACGGTCACCGCTCTCTAGTGTAGAGGCCATGTGCTCTAAAATATCTTTTACAGCATCCTCTACCTCTTTCGCTGATAAGTGTGTTTGCTCAGCGCAGAGTCTTTCAATCAGTTCAGACTTAGTCATAGTTGCCCTCTTTGAGTATCTTTATCACTTATTATAGTAAGTAATACTAATTCCAACAAACACTTGCTGACAATTCTAGACAAATTTTATGCAAAATGCGCAATGAAGAAATGCCTTTTATTAAGATAGTTTACTGTCATTAGTATTACTACTTAAATATGACCAAATATAAAAAAGGAGCCTTGCGGCTCCTTTTTTGCTTAAGCGAGTATATTATTCGCCTTTAGCAGCTTTGAAAGCGTCAGCCATTGCGTTACCGAATGCATTGTCATCTTGCTTGTTGATAGATGCCATTGCTTCTTGCTCGTCAGCTTCGTCTTTAGCTTTGATAGATAGGTTGATTACGCGGTTCTTACGGTCTACACCTGTGAACTTCGCTTCAACAACATCACCAGCGCTTAGGATTAGAGAAGCATCTTCTACGCGATCGCGTGATACTTCAGAAGCACGGATGTAACCTTCAACGCCTTCTGCGATTTCAACAGTAGCGCCTTTAGCGTCAACAGCAGTTACAGTAGCGTTAACTAGAACACCTTTCTTGTTGTCAGCAACGTAAGCATTGAATGGGTCATTTTCCATTTGCTTGATGCCTAGAGAGATGCGCTCACGCTCAGCGTCTACTGCTAGAACAACTGCAGAGATCTCGTCGCCTTTCTTGTACTCACGTACAGCTTCTTCGCCAGCAACATTCCAAGAAATGTCAGATAGGTGAACTAGACCGTCGATGCCGCCTTCTAGACCGATGAAGATACCGAAGTCAGTGATAGACTTGATCTTACCAGTAACTTTGTCGCCTTTAGCTTGTGCTTCAGCGAATGACTGCCATGGGTTAGCTTTACACTGTTTCAGACCTAGAGAGATACGACGACGTTCTTCGTCGATTTCAAGAACCATAACCTCAACTTCGTCGCCAACATTAACAACTTTAGAAGGGTGGATGTTCTTGTTAGTCCAATCCATTTCTGAAACGTGAACTAGACCTTCAACGCCTTCTTCGATTTCAACGAAGCAGCCGTAGTCAGTTAGGTTAGTTACGCGACCAGTTAGTTTGTGACCTTCTGGGTAACGCTTAGCGATTGCTACCCATGGATCTTCGCCTAGTTGCTTAAGACCTAGTGATACGCGAGTACGCTCACGGTCGAACTTAAGAACTTTAACTTGGATCTCGTCACCAACGTTAACGATTTCAGATGGGTGCTTAACGCGCTTCCAAGCCATATCAGTGATATGTAGAAGACCGTCAACGCCACCTAGGTCAACGAACGCACCGTAGTCAGTAAGGTTCTTAACGATACCTTTAACTTCAGAACCTTCTTGTAGAGTTTCTAGAAGCTCGTCACGCTCAACGCTGTTCTCTGATTCGATAACTGCACGACGTGAAACAACTACGTTGTTACGTTTTTGGTCAAGTTTGATAACTTTGAACTCTAGCTCTTTGTTTTCTAGGTGAGCAGTGTCGCGGATTGGACGTACGTCTACTAGAGAGCCAGGAAGGAAAGCACGGATACCGTTTAGTTCAACAGTGAAACCGCCTTTAACTTTACCGTTGATGATACCAACAACAGTTTCAGCTTCTTCGTAAGCTTTCTCAAGTACGATCCAAGCTTCGTGACGCTTAGCTTTCTCACGAGAAAGTTGAGTTTCACCGAAACCATCTTCAACAGCGTCTAGAGCTACGTCTACTTCAGCGCCAACTTCAACTTCAAGTTCGCCAGCAGCGTTCTTGAACTGTTCAGCAGGGATAGCAGATTCAGACTTAAGACCAGCGTCAACAAGAACGAAACCGTTCTCGATAGCTACTACAGTACCTTTAACGATGCTGCCTTGTTGGAATTCTGTTTCGTTTAGAAACTCTTCAAAGAGTTGAGCAAAAGATTCAGTCATTTAATTAATCTTCAATAAATTAAACTTCCACGGGTATCCTACCGCATGGGGTTATTAAATTCGCCAGTCATCATCCTTGCGACCAACGCTCTTAGCCTAGTCGAGTATTATTACTCAGCTAGCTTCGATTCGATATATTGTAGTGCCTTTTCTACTACTTCGTCGATAGTCATCGACGTAGAATCTAGCACAAGCGCATCCTCAGCAGGGCGTAATGGCGCCACTGGGCGGTTACGATCTCGGTCGTCACGCTCTTGGATCTCGCTTAAAAGGTCAGCAAATCTAACATCTAACCCTTTCTCTTGCAACTGTTTAAGGCGTCGATTTGCACGCTCTTCAGCACTCGCATCAAGGAAGATTTTTGCTTGCGCACTCGGGAATACAATTGTGCCCATATCACGACCATCAGCAACCAGACCCGGAGCGGTCTCAAATGCACGCTGACGACGTAGTAATGCTTCACGAACACGTGGCAAAGCCGCAACTTTAGATGCTGCCATACCCGTTTCTTCTTTACGAAGCTCCCCTGACACGTCTTCGCCTTCTAGAATGACCTTAACTAAGTCACCTTCCGCGATAAATTGAACGTCTAGGTGGGTTGCTAGTGGGACAAGAGCATCTTCTGACTCGGTGTCGACACCGTGGTGAATCGCAGCGAGTGCAAGTACACGATAAATTGCGCCAGAATCTAAGAGTTGGAAACCCAACTTTTTCGCCAGCAACATACATAAAGTGCCTTTACCTGCACCACTAGGTCCATCTACGGTTACAACCGGAGTTTGAGAGGACATGTTCTTCTCCACCAATAGTTTCTTTTCAGCAATTTGCTCGGTTTTCGAGGCGCACATTATACGGGTAATCAGTCTTTGGAGCGAGGAAAAATGTCGTGTAAAGCATTACACCTAATGCGTAATTGGATTCATCAATAAACATAAAGTTCAACAAAAACGGCGAGAGCTTCCGCCCTCGCCGTTTTAAATGTCATGAACTTAAGCTCGATTAAACAATCGGCTTTTGACCACGCTCAGCTAACTTTAAAATCACACTATCAGCGACTTTACCCGCCACACCTGCTAGCTTGTCGGCCAGTTTTTTCTTTTGTACATAATGCACAGAAAGTACAGTTTTATCTTTGCATGCCGCAACAACGATATCATCAGATGTACTAATGTCATCCACCAAACCAAGCTCTTTCGCTTGTGTACCGAACCAGTGCTCACCAGTGGCTACTTTGTCTAGGTCCAAACTAGGACGACGCTCACGGATGAAGTCTTTAAACAAGACATGTGTTTCTTCAAGTTCTTGCTTAAACTTATCGCGCGCTTTATCGGTATTCTCACCGAACATCGTTAGCGTGCGTTTATATTCACCCGCTGTTAGTTGTTCGTACTCAATGTCATGTTTCTTCAACAGTTTGTTGAAGTTAGGAATTTGTGCGATAACGCCAATAGACCCCACAATTGCAAATGGTGCAGAAACAATCTTATCTGCTACACATGCCATCATGTAACCACCACTTGCCGCAACTTTGTCAACAGAGATGGTCAGAGGAAGACCCGCAGCTTTGATTCGGTCCAGTTGAGAAGAGGCAAGGCCGTAACCATGAACCATACCACCGCCAGACTCTAAGCGAAGTAACACTTCATCACCTTCACGTGCGACAGCCAAAATAGCGGTGATTTCTTCACGTAGAGACGCGACTTCTTTTGCGTCTATGCTACCGTTGAAATCAAGAACAAATAGGTGTGGTTCACGCTTGCTATCTAATGAACCGTCTTTGCTCGCTTGTTTGATTTCTTTCTCGCGAGATTTGTTCTTCTCTTTTTCTTCTTTCTTGACGGCTTTATCTCGAGCCTTGATGAAAGCATCGTCATGCAAATGATGCTCTAACTGCTCAACAGATTGTTTGTGTTGCTCTGAAAGGTTGGTAATCTCTAACTCCCCTTTCGCCGCACCCGATTTGCCACCAGCCGATTTTGCAATAATGAGCAGAACAATTATCGCAGCAACCACCGTGATAATTTTGGCCAGAAACAGACCATAATCTAATAAAAATTCCAACGAGAGCTCCTTTATCTCATTTCAGATGACGTTAGTATGTTACGCAGAAACATCAGCGAGAAGGCAGCGCGGTTTGTAACCACTTGTTCTGATTGATAGCATACCTAACGAAAGTTCTGGAATTGGTATAACACATGAATTGGTGTATTGTAACCATCTTGTCACGATTACCAAGATTTTCCATTGAGAAACAGGCGTTTTTTAGCGTCAATTAACTATCATGGACCCTCTTACAATAATAAGGATTTATCGCCGTGAACTACTCCGTTTCAGCTGATGCTCTAAAAGGTAAAGTCATTCTTGTTACTGGCGCTGGTAATGGCATCGGCCGTCAAGCCGCGCTTTCTTATGCCGAGCACGGTGCAACTGTTATTCTCTTGGGTAGAAATGTGCAAAACCTTGAATCTATCTATGATGAGATTGAAGCTGCTGGCTATCCACAAGCTGCTATCATTCCATTGGATCTCAAGGGTGCAACTCAGCAGAATTACATTGATATGGCAGAGACAATCGAAGGACAGTTTGGTCGCTTGGATGGTCTATTACACAACGCAGGTGTCTTGAGTTCGCTGTGTCCATTTGATCAAATCAAAGAGGAAGACTTCGACGATATCATGCAGATCAACGTGAAAGCCGAAGTGCTAATGACTCAAGCATTACTGCCTGTGATGCGTAAATCAGAAGCTGGGCGTATTATCTTTACCTCTTCAACCGTCGGCCACTCTGGCCGCGCATTCTGGGGGCCATACGCTATCTCTAAATTTGCCGTAGAAGGCATGATGCAAGTTTTAGCTGACGAGCTGAGTGATACACCGATCCGCGTTAACGCAATTAACCCTGGTGCCACTCGTACTCGCATGCGTGAAAAAGCATATCCGGGTGAAGATGCGAATACTCTCAAAACGCCACTGGATATCATGCCGCTATATTTGCACTTAATGGATCCTGCGGTTACCGATGTGAACGGTCAGTGCATCGACGCTCAACCGAAGCGTAAATAACTCATTCAGGTTACCTCACATAATCGATTGAAAAGGCAGCAAACGCTGCCTTTTTTCATTTCTCTCTTCATAAAAATCTTGCGACTTTCTCCCACAGAAATATACTGTACATATATACAGGTATTTATTATGCAAGATATTATTCAGAACTTAAAAAGCCAACACCTTGTTTGGCAAGCAAATTTAACGAAAGCAGATCCTCAGCAGTTGCAGACTAGTTCCGGTTTTTCTGAATTAGATGATTTGCTCGGCGGAGGCTTTCCACCTCATGGCGTAGTGGAGATGGAATCTATTGGTAGTATTGGTGAATTGCGTTTGCTCGCTCCCTATTTAAAAGCCACTCAGACCAATGGTGTGACCGCATTTATTCAACCACCTGCGCTAGTGAATTCTCTGTTTTTACACTACATCGGGTTGGATATAAACCAAGTGTGGGTCGTTACTCCAACTCACCCCAAAGACGCTCTTTGGGCTGCAGAGCAATGTCTGAAAAGTGGGGTATGCAGTAATGTTTTGTTATGGCAAGAAGAGCTTGAAATACATCAAGTGAAACGCTTACAGGTAGCGAGTGAACAAGGTACTTGCCCTCTCTTTATGCTTAAAACAGATACTATCAACCGCTTGTCTTTACCTGTGTCACTCAGTTTAAAACTGAAAGGCGACGAGCAAGGGATTCATGTTGAAGTGCTGAAAAGGAAAGGAGGCTGGAATAGAGGTAGCGTTAGTATCGGCTTCCAACACCATTACCCGCAACTGGTGAAACCATCATCTGAAACTGTGCACTCGACTGTGGTCAATTTCCCACTGGCGAACCAAGGTTAGTGATATGGCTCTGTGGATTTACTTGCACTTCCCTCGCCTACAGCTAGACGCACTCTTTGGTGATAACCAAGAACAACCCGTGGTGATTGTCGAAAGCCAACGTTGCCAGATTCTTCAATACAACGAGATTGCCGAACAACAAGGCATTAAGCCAGGTATGGGACTAGGCAGTGCTGCGTCCTTGTGTCGAGATTTACAAGTGCATCCTTATCATCCGCACACCGAATGGAGCAAGTTACAAGAAATTGCTCAATGGCTGTATTTGATCACATCTGACGTTGTGTTGATGCCAAACCAAGGTATTTTGCTGCGTGCTACTCCAATGCTCGCTCTGTATGAAGGGTTTGAAAACTATTGGAACAAAGTCAGAGCTCACTTATCGGAGCTGAAACTGAGTTTTCAATTCGGATGTGGTTTTTCGCCTTTTGCTGCCAAATTGATGGCATTATCAGGAGCGAACGTCATCAGCGAAGACAAATCTGCCATACAAAAAGCCTTATCACCAATACCGTTAACACTGACAGATTTATCAAACGCTACCGTAGAGAAGTTACAACGTGTAGGTGTCACCACATTGCAAAACCTGCTTGAACTGCCATTGCAAGACATCGCACGACGCTTTGATATCGATTTGGTGAACTACGTTGGTCGACTGACTGGGCAGTTTAAACACCCTGTCGACTTTTATCACCCTACCGAATCCTTCCAAGTTTATTTAGAGCTGTTGTTTGAGATCGAAAACGTTCAGTGGATTGAAAAGCCGTTGGCCAAATTACTTCGTCAACTCGAAATCTTTCTTAAATTAAGAGATAAGGTCGCTTTTGAACTGTGTTTAACACTCCACCAGCGTGAGAAACAAGAGCAACACCTTCAACTCACTTCTGCGCAAGGTGATTACCTATGTCAGCGTTGGCAACAGTTAGCGAGTTTGAGCTTAGAGTCACTCTCGCTTAATGGCCCAGTCACAGGGCTAACGTTAAAAGTCATCCGTCAAGGTGAGCCTCTTAGTGCATCACGCGATCTCTTTGCTGGGCAGAAAGGAAACATGAATGCTTTAGAGTTGCTTTCTTTACTGCAAGCTAAATTGGGAAAAAGTGCCGTTTTAAAACCCAATATTGCTTGCGATCCTAGACCAGAAAAGGCCAGTCAGTATCGCCCTGCTGATGCTACGGATGAAAAGGGGCACGCCATACCATCCATACTACGCCCAGCAATGCAATTACCGACTCCCATTGTATTGCAAGAGCAAGTTTCTTTGGTCCACGGACCTGAGCGAATAGTTTCTGGGTGGTGGGATGGTGATGAGATCATGCGTGATTACTACATTGCACACACCAAGCAAGGCCGCTGGTTATGGATATTTCGTGATCAGCACAAGCACTGGTTTCTTCATGGCTATTTTTGTTAAATCGACAGTTATTTTTGTTGGGTCATTATGAGTTACGCGGAACTATTTTGTCAGTCTAACTTCTCTTTTTTGACTGGAGCTTCTCATGCAGAAGAGCTGGTACTCCAAGCTGCTTTCTATCGCTATCAAGCTCTAGCTATAACGGATGAATGTTCAGTCGCGGGCGTTGTCAAAGCCCATGCGACCATCGAACAACATAAACTCGATATCAAACAAATCGTTGGAAGTATGTTTTGGTTAAATGATGAATGCCAAATCGTACTGCTTTGCCCTTGTCGCAAGGCTTATGCCGAGTTGTGTCGTATCATCACAAACGCAAGAAGACGCAGTGAAAAAGGCAACTATCAACTGTTCGAATGGGATTTGATGTCGGTTCGACATTGTTTGGTATTGTGGCTGCCCACACATCAAGAGAGTGATCACTATTGGGGGCGCTGGCTCAATCAACACCACGCTAATCGTTTGTGGGTAGCGATTCAGCGCCATTTGAGTAACAACGATACTGAGTACATTGCGCACTGCGAGCAGTTAGCACATGAATTTCAATTACCTATAACTGCCTGCGGAGGCGTTCTCATGCATGACGTTGAACGCTTGCCATTACAGCATGTACTTACTGCTATAAAACATGGGTGTAGCGTCGATAAACTCGGTTTTGACCGTATTTCGAATACTGAGCGAGCGCTTCGTCCTTTTAAAAAGTTGATTCGGATTTACAAACCAGAATGGCTGGAAGAAAGTACTTACATCGCCGATTTATGCGAGTTTAAGCTCTCCGATTTAAAATACGAATATCCTACCGAGCTGATCCCAGATGGTTATACACCCGACTCTTACTTACGTATGTTGGTCGAACGTGGTAAAAAGCTGCGTTTTCCTGAAGGCGTGCCAGCAGAAGTCAATCAAACCATCGAGAATGAACTGGCGCTTATTCAAGAGCTTAAATACCACTACTACTTCCTTACTATTCACGACATCGTAATGTTTGCGAAACAGCAAGGTATTCTTTACCAAGGGCGAGGTTCCGCTGCAAACTCTGTAGTGTGTTATTGCCTGGAAATTACCGCCGTCGATCCTCGACAAATCGCTGTCTTATTCGAACGATTTATCAGTAAAGAACGTAAGGAACCGCCGGATATTGATGTGGACTTTGAACACGAGCGCCGTGAAGAAGTTATCCAGTATATTTACAAAAAATATGGTCGTGAGCGTGCAGCACTTGCTGCAACAGTGATCAGCTATCGCTTTAAAAGTGCCGTGCGTGAAGTCGGTAAAGCACTAGGGATTGAAGAGACCCAATTAGATTTTTTCATTAAGAACGTTAATCGCCGAGATCGCAGCCAAGGCTGGCAAGCTCAAATTATTGAACTTGGCTTACAACCAGAATCTCTCAAAGGGCAGCAGTTTATCCAATTGGTCAACGAGATCATTGGCTTCCCACGCCATTTATCTCAGCACGTAGGTGGCTTTGTAATTTCATCTGGCCCTTTATATGAGTTGGTACCTGTTGAAAATGCCTCGATGGAAGATCGCACTATCATTCAATGGGATAAAGACGATTTAGAAAGCTTGAAGCTACTAAAAGTCGATGTACTCGCACTCGGCATGTTAAACGCCATCAAAAAGTGCTTTCAACTGGTCGAGAAACATCACCAGCGATCCCTCTCGATTTCCGAGATCACTCGCCGACAAGATGATCCACACGTGTACCGCATGATCCAAAAAGCTGACACGATAGGCGTATTCCAAATTGAATCTCGTGCACAAATGAGCATGCTTCCTCGCCTAAAGCCTGCTTGTTATTACGACTTAGTGATTCAAATTGCAATTGTTCGTCCAGGCCCTATTCAGGGTGATATGGTGCATCCTTTTTTAAAACGACGAGATCACAAAGAGCCTGTCAGTTATCCATCGGAAGAAGTAAAAAGCATTCTGGAGCGGACTATGGGCGTCCCTATTTTCCAAGAGCAAGTCATCAAGCTAGCCATGGTAGCCGCAGGGTTTAGCGGCGGCGAGGCCGATCAACTCCGTCGAGCGATGGCATCATGGAAAAAGAATGGCGATCTCGCTAAATTCAGACCAAAACTGATCAATGGTATGCAAGAGAGAGGTTATGACTTAGCGTTTGCTGAGCGCATTTTCGATCAGATTTGCGGCTTTGGTGAGTACGGCTTCCCTGAAAGTCATTCAGCGTCTTTCGCAGTGCTGGCATATTGTTCTGCATGGTTAAAATATTATTACCCAGCCGAATTTTACACTGCATTATTGAACAGCCAACCAATGGGATTTTATAGCCCATCGCAATTAGTACAAGATGCTCGCCGACATGGCATCGAAGTATTGCCGGTGTGCGTCAATCATTCAAAATATCAGCATCATCTCGTCTCACGTCCGAATGGCAGGCTCGGCGTGCAACTTGGTTTTCGCTTGGTGAAAGGCTTTAACGCAGAAAGCGCACAAAGGCTTATTGAGCGCAAACCACTTAATGGTTACCGAACGATTCAAGAAGTAAAGCAGATATTAAGAAGCCGAAGTGACATTGAATTATTGGCTTCAGCCAATGCATTTCAGGCCTTATCGGGGAATCGTTATAACGCTCGCTGGGCAGCAATGGATTCCTTATCTGACCTACCATTGTTTCACAAGGTCGAAGAACCCAATGTTAGCTACCAGACTCAACCCTCTGAATATGAAAATTTAATTGAGGATTACGCAAGCACGGGACTATCTCTTAGCCGCCATCCAATTAAATTATTAGAAGAAACGGGCAAACTCCCTCACTTTACTCGCATGATGCAACTGGCAGAGAAGCCGCATAAGTCACTGGTCACAGTGGTAGGCGTGGTAACAGGAAGACAATCTCCAGGCACCGCCGCTGGCGTGACATTTTTTACGCTAGAAGATGACACGGGCAACATTAATGTGGTCGTTTGGCAAGCGACAGCACGAGCCCAAAAGCAAGCGTATTTAGGCGCTAAAGTATTAATGGTGAAAGGCATTCTTGAAAGAGAGGGAGAAGTCACGCACGTTATTGCTGGCAAGTTGATTGATTGCACGCACTACTTGAACAATCTACAAAGTAAATCTCGGGATTTCCATTAGTACAGAGGAATTAAGGAGAGAGATGTTAAAAATCAGAGAGAGGTGCGCTCCCTCTGATTTCACTAGATCTAATCATGCACTTTTAGAAAGCATCTGGCGTAATCGGTCTTGAGCAACTTCTACCAGCAGATCCGGTTGGAATTTAGATATAAAGCGATCACAGCCTACTTTTTGTACCATGGCTTCATTAAAACTACCGCTCAGAGAAGTGTTCAATGTGATAAACAACTTAGACATACGTGGATCTTGGCGCACTTCATGGGTCAGTTTATAACCGTCCATTTCAGGCATTTCAGCATCCGTAATCATCATCAACAGCTCTTTTTCTACATCTTTACCTTCATCACACCAACGTTTTAAAACCGTTAACGCTTCTAGCCCGTCACGACACTCGATGATATTCATACCCAATTGAGAAAGCGTATCGCGAACTTGATTACGAGCTGTAGAGGAATCATCCACAATCAGAACATTACGCCCGACCATTGCTTGGGCCAGTTCTTGATCGAGAATGTCCTCCGAAATAGTCACGTCGTAATGCACGATCTCTGCTAAAACTTTTTCAACGTCAATAATTTCGACAATTTGAGAGGCATCCCCCTCTTTGATTTGCGTGATAGCCGTGAGGTAATTCGAGCGACCAGACGTGGAAGGAGGCGGCTGAATTTCAGTCCATGCCGTATTAATAATGTTTTTAACCGGACCGACTAAGAAGCCCTGCACCGTGCGGTTGTACTCTGTCACGATCAAATTTTCTTCTTCCGCTTCACCACGTAAAGCAGGAAAACCAATTGCGCCTCGTAAATCAATCACTGGTACCGCTTCACCTCGTAGAGAAGCAACCCCACGAATATTGTAGTGCGATCCAGGGAGCTTGGTTAACGGTGGAAGCTTGATGACCTCTTTCACTTTGAACACATTAATCGCAAATAATTGGCGACTATTTAAAGTGAACAGCAGAAGCTCTAGTCGATTTTCACCAACCAAGTTTGTACGCTGGTCAACCGTATTTAACACTCCGGACATACTACTACCTAAATTATGGATAATTCTTATTTTACTCGAAATCAGTACAGACACAGCAAGGTTATATAACCAAATAACCTTAAAATATTTGGCTTTTCGAGCACAGCTTTAAAGTACAACAGTTTTAGCGTATTACTTCTCTTTGCATCAGACGCAAAGTCACGCAGCACATTGAAAGCCATTTTGTTTATTTACTTGAGCTTTTTAGGAAATTACATGAATGGCGCAGATATAGCAATGCAACATAACTCAAATTCCCTTTCTAGTAATAGGCGATCAAAAAGGGTGAGCCGTTAAGTCTCACCCTAAATCACCTACAAATGCAGTCTCAACAGCCAGGCACATCATCATGTTAAAAAGTACTTAACCTTCCACAACCTTCATCAATAGTTGACCATCGTACAACGCTTGCTTAATCAACGCGGCACCAGGCATTGTGGCTTGCTTATAGAAACGAGACTCCACCAGCTCAAGATCTTGGTGATAAACAGGTAAACTCTGCTCTTCGATACAGCGACGAACCGCAGGATAAAGCACATCTTTTGCTTGGTTAATCACACCACCGATCAAGATTTTCTCAGGGTTAAATAAGTTGATCACAATAGCAATTGCAGAGCCTAAGTAGCGTCCAAGTTTTTCAATCACATCGACGGCCAAAGGATCACCGTTTGCAGCGGCTTCACAAATGCTCTCAATACTCATTTCTTCTTGTTTAGCAAGAATAGAGTCTTCGCCATCAGCGATTCGTCTTACGACTTCTTCACGAATTGCTTGAGAACTGGCAACGGTTTCCAAACAGCCAATATTGCCGCAATGACAACGTTTTCCATTTGGGTCAATTTGAATATGCCCGAGTTCACCAATGTTACCGTGACGGCCTTGCAAAACGCGCCCATCCAGAATGATGCCCGCACCTAAACCGTGGTGGATAGAGATAAGAACGGAGTTGTCATTATCTTGAGAATGACCAAAAAGCTTTTCTGCTAATGCCCAAGCTCGCGTGTCATTGGCAATGAAAACTGGCAAGCCCGTTGCTTTGTATATCTCTGGTCCAAGAGCAAGATTTTCGACATTGTAATGAGGCATCTGCAAAACGACACCTTGCTCTGAGTTCACGAGACCAGGCAGCGTAAGGGCAATACTGGTAACACGATCAAGTTGATCCGCGTAAGTCTGAAAGAATTCATCAATTTCGTAAAGCAGGCGCTCAAGCACATCGTCTTGATCAAGCTCGTGTATCTCGATTTTAGTATCGATCAGTACATCACCGCCTAACTCATGCAAAGCAATGGTTAAATAACCCCGCCCCAAACGCATTGACAAAAATTGCCAGCCTTCATTATTGACCTGCAAACCGACAGCAGGTCGACCACGACTCGTCGCTTCTTGTACTGTCGTTTCATGAATCAAGTGCGCTTCAATTAATTCTCGAGTGATTTTGGTGATACTAGCAGGAGCAAGCTCACTCTGCTTGGACAAATCAATTCGAGAAATAGGACCTTTTAGGTCAATTAGTTTATATACACGACCAGCATTGACCTGTTTGATATGATCAATATGGCCCGGTTGAGCCATGTACATCTTGCACTCCGAAATTCTATAACGGGACAATTTTTTTACTTTGCGAACTAATTGTGAAGTGAATTAATAAATCCCCGTGACAAGCATCACGTATAAACCTGTTTGTTTGTGTATTCAATCAAATAACGAAGAATCTACTCCTGTTAAATTGTTTGAAAAATAACTTATTTTTATTCACTAAATTATGAAGTAATGCCTTTAAAGCAGCGTATTTTTATCAATAAGGCCATTGCCTGTCGAATATCTGTCTGTTTTACCGGGGTTACTCTTAATGTAAACATTCTGTGCATATACTTATATTCAAGTAGCTTTAAGGTGTGGGCTCAGCAACGAGGCTAACCTTGAGAGCGACTGCGTAAAGTAAGGATAGAGTTCAAGTTACCTTTACACACACATTCATCGGAGAATCTATGACTTCCAAATTAAGACGAACAAAAATTGTCACTACGCTGGGTCCTTCAACGGATAAGGACAATATACTTGAGGAGATCATCAAAGCCGGTGCAAACGTTGTCCGTATGAATTTTTCACATGGAACCAGTGAAGACCACATTCAACGTGCGAATAAAGTCCGTACCATTGCAGCAAGACTTGGGCGTCAGGTTGCAATTCTTGGTGACTTACAAGGCCCTAAAATCCGTGTATCAACGTTTAAAGACGGCCAAGTCATTTTGAATGTGGGCGATAAATTCACATTAGATAGTGATTTACCAAAAGGTGAAGGCAATCAAGAATCTGTAGGGTTAGATTATAAAGAACTGCCGCAAGATGTTTCACCAAATGACATTTTATTACTCGATGATGGACGCGTTCAGCTGCAAGTTACTAAAGTAGAGAGTAATAAAGTTCATACCCGTGTGATTGTCGGTGGTCCACTGTCCAACAATAAAGGGATCAACAAAAAAGGCGGCGGATTGTCAGCGGATGCGCTCACAGAGAAAGATAAAGCCGACATTCTTACCGCCGCAGCAATTCAAGTAGACTACCTTGCTATTTCATTCCCGCGTAACGGCGAAGACATGCATTACGCTCGACGCTTAGCTAGAGATGCTGGCCTTGAAGCCATGTTAGTGGCTAAAGTCGAACGAGCAGAAACCGTCGCGACCAATGAGTCTATTGACGACATTATTCTCGCATCCGATGTAGTGATGGTTGCACGTGGTGACCTTGGTGTAGAAATCGGTGACCCTGAGCTCATAGGTGTCCAGAAAAAACTGATTCGCCGCGCACGCAGTTTAAACCGTATCGTGATTACTGCGACACAAATGATGGAGTCCATGATTACTAGCCCAATGCCAACGCGTGCTGAAGTGATGGATGTGGCCAATGCGGTTCTAGACGGCACTGACGCGGTGATGCTGTCTGGAGAGACTGCTGCAGGTAAATATCCTGTAGAAACGGTCAAATCCATGGCCGAAGTATGTGTGGGGGCAGAAAAAATGTCGGAGGCAAGTCTATCTACTTATCGCTTAGATAGAACCTTCGAAACCGCTGAAGAAACCATCGCAATGGCAACCATGTACTCTGCGAATCACATGGAAGGAATTAAAGCGATGATCTCATTAACTGAGTCCGGCAGGACTGCGTTGATGATGTCTCGCTTAAGCTCTGGCTTGCCAATATTTGCCTTATCACGGAATGAATCGACACTAAATCGAGCAGCATTATACCGAGGCGTGACACCTGTATATTTCGAGTCAAAAAGTGATGCGGGTTTACCAACGGCTCAAGCAGCTATTACTAGCCTTAAAGAGCAAGGGTTCTTGCACAAAGGTGATTTAGTCATTATTACTCAAGGCGATGTAATGGATGTTGTTGGCTCAACCAACTGCATGCGCATTCTACAAGCGTAGTCGTTATACCTAACCGGAGTTAACCACAAGAACCCGCAAATAAGGCTCCGAAAATGGAGCCTTATTTATATGCTTTGTATATTGCGCACATCGTGAACGTAAGAAGGTTTATGCACTCTCTCTACCATCAATTTCAACATCCAGCTGGTCATAGAGTTGAACTAGGTTAAACCCAGCTTGAAGCCCAAGTTGATAGTCATGCTCTAGTGACTCTTGGTCACTTAACAAAGAAGAAGAACGAAGTCCCTCTTTAGGCGCAACTTGTAAAATAAAAGTGTCGTCAGGTGGAGCAGATATAAAGGCCTGAGTGAGCTCAAATGTTTGATAATGAATCATCAGCATGTCGGCTAAACCTGAATCAAAATTCTCACCAATCAGATGACTTAAACGATACAAGTTATCGGCACCGAACAACCAACGACCTCCATTTAACAGCATTTTCCCTGCAAGCTTCGATTGATGTGCTGCATTAATTTTTTGTTGGAAGAACGACGCCCAATCCAGCTTCCACTGATTCACTTTTTGCTGCCATGATTGCTGTACTGAGTTGATAGACTCTCGATACCATTCGACAGGCACATCCCCCACTTCACTTTGGGCTCTCGCTTCAATCTCTGAAAACGGCTCTGTGCGAATGACAATAATGTTGCGAGCATTCTGACGCCACGCTTCTTGAACAGGGATAGAGGCAGACACGCCGCCATCAACAAACTTATTGCCATTTACGTCGACAGGTCCGTGGTACAACTTGGGAATCGCACATGTCGCTAGCATAGTGTTAAACCACGAGTCATCCAAGATTGGTAGATATTGATCTGATAGCGTCTCTATATTCGTTACCGCAGCAAACGCTCCTCGTTTTCCCAATGCACTACGACCTAAATCAAGGTCAAGCTTGTATGGGAAATCTTGAATCCGTTCTAATGCCCACTCTAAACCTAAGTACTGCTGCTTTCGGATATAGCGAAACAGATTAAAAAATTCAGGAGACGTTGTCAGCTCGGTAATAAAAGCTTTGCCCATGCCATGTTGACGACACAAGTAAGAACATAAGTTAAGTGCTCCGGCAGAGGTGCCATAGAACTCATCGAAAGGATCGAAGTTGGAAAGTAAAAAGGCGTCTAAAACGCCAGCGGTAAAAATCCCTCTCTGCCCTCCACCTTGCGTGACTAAAGCAGTTTTACCATGCCTAAAGTGCTCATAAACTTTTACATCAAGCTCTGCATGGCTTTCTGTGATTATACCGCTGTTACGTATCATAGGCTCACGCCATTTTGTTAAATCGTTTGGTAAAAGTGGTTATCTTAAGCTGTTGTAATAGCAATGATGCCAAATGACAAAAGCACTGCAAAAACAGTCACCACAATGATTAATGCGGATTTTAGATCGTGTTCCATAAACACCTCCTTAATATGTAACAAATTAATAACACCGGTGTGAAATATGTTCAAGATTTGCTTAATTTAGTCGCGCAATTTTGACTAACCCATCACAATTAGCTTAGTCATAATAAGGAGATAGGGCATGAACCAAAAACTCAGCTGGCTAGTAGGAATCATGATGATGAGTACTGCTATCAATGCACAAGCGAATATCATCGTTACGCCATACATAGGCTATACAGGAGGCGGCCAAGTAGAGGATGAAAGTGGTAATAAATACGATCTCGACCCCGCAGTGAATTACGCTCTTTCAGTCGAGACTCCCTTAGAAAAAGGAAGGATCGGATTGTTTTACTCCAATCAGTCGACGGAACTTGAAAAGCTGTCCAACTCGGCAGATATCCATTATCTGCACTTCCAAAGCAGCATGTACTATCCTGTCGCAGAAAATTGGCAAACCTATATCGGTGTAGGTTTGGGCGCTTCTTATGCCGATGTGGATTGGGTAGACAAAAAATACGGATTTTCGGCTAGCGCTTTTGCAGGGCTGGAATATGAATTTTCAAAGAACTTTGCGTTAACAGCCCAACTGAGATGGTTAGGAACGGTCGTTGATAACGATACATCTGGCGCCTGTACTCTACCTAATGACGGCTCAAACTGTATCATTAAGTTCGATACTGATTGGATGAACCAATTCCAATCAAATGTTGGTTTTAGTTTCCGCTTCTAATTTTTATGCATGTTCCTCTGTAGGGCTCGTCACAAAGAACGCTGAACGAGTCCTGCACAGAGCCGATAAAGGACATCGTCTAAACACCATTGTTTGGCAAAGTAACGAAGCATCATCTAGATAGGTGCACAAAAGATAGCCGTACGCCCTAATTCATCAAAATAGTCTTAAACACCAAAGCAATTACTAGATCCCAGTTATTTATTCCAGACAAACAACCAACCAACCACACAAAACCACAATCAAACTCAAATTTAACAAGATTAAAACCAGACAACGCATCTGAATTAACATTTAGATTCTATTGCGCTAAGTATTATTAGAAGTTAGTCTGATCAGTGAAAACAGATAAATATTTCAGTTTTATCAAACACACATCAATTTTTTAAGATTAATAATCTACTTTCTCTTACAGTAGCCAGAATATAGCTCTATAAAATTATAAGAAGTTAGAATTAAGGATAGAAAAGCTGATGGATAACAGCGGCCCTTTCTTCCAACTGTTTGCGCAATTATTACTGTGTTACGTAGAGAGCTTCATTCCTCAGGGAGTCTTATAGGAGTCAAATATGAAGCGAGAACAATGGGGATCCCGGGCGGGATTCATCTTAGCAGCAGTTGGGTCTGCTATCGGTTTGGGAAACATTTGGCGTTTCCCATACATGGCCTATGAAAACGGTGGCGGCGCATTTTTTATTCCTTACATTTTTGCCATGATCACTGCCGGTATTCCATTTATGATCCTTGAGTTCAGTATGGGACAAAAATACCGAGGCTCGGCACCAAAAACACTTGCGAAAATTCATTCTAAATTTGAATGGCTTGGCTGGTTCCAAGTTGGTGTGGCTGCAGTTATTGCCGTTTACTATGTGGCTGTTATCGGTTGGTCGATTTCTTACTTTGGGTTGTCGTTCACTCAAGGTTGGGGAACCGATACCAACGCATTTTTCTTTAGTGAATACCTAAAGCTAGGTGACAACTCACCAACAGACTTAGGCAGTATTCAATGGAAGATTGCTTTATCCATGGTAATTGCTTGGGCAATTACTTACACCGCCATTGCCAAAGGCGTGAAATCAGGAATTGAACGAGCATCTAAAATTATGATGCCAATCCTATTCTTGATGGTGATTTTCTTAATCGGACGTATGATTTTCTTGCCAGGAGCTCTAGATGGCGTGAACTACATGTTCGAACCCGATTTCAGCAAAATTTGGGATGTGAAAGTATGGGCAGCGGCATATGGTCAGATCTTTTTTACGCTAAGTATCGGCTTCGCCATCATGCTAGCTTACTCTAGCTACCTACCAGAAAAGTCAGACATAACGAATAACGCGTTTATGACCGTGTTGATCAACTGTGGCTTCTCGATCCTAGCCGGCATCATGATCTTCTCAGTATTGGGTTACATGGCTCAAGAGCAAGGTAAGCCGTTAACAGAGGTGGTATCTGCAGGCGTTGGCTTGGCTTTTGTTACTTTACCTGCGGCAATTAACCTACTACCTGCCCCATATATTCTTGGTCCACTGTTCTTCTTTGCACTGGTGGTTGCTGGTCTAAGTTCGCATATTTCAATTATGGAAGCCGTAACTTCAGCCATTATCGACAAGCTGAAGTGGAGCCGTAAAAAAGCTGCAAATGTTGTGATTGGTATTGGCTTCGTTGTCTCTATGGCGTTTGCTACCAATGGCGGTCTGCTGCTACTCGATCTAGTAGACCACTTTGCAAACAACGTTGGCATCATGGTTGGTGGTCTGGTTGAGATTGTCTTGATGGCGTGGCTATTGAAGCGCGTGCCAGAAGTACGTAATTACGTTAACGAGCGCTCTGATTTCTCTGTTGGTCAATGGTTCGAGATCTGCTTACGCTTCGTTACACCAATCATGCTCGCCATTATCTTAGCGACCAAGCTATACGCCCTAATTACTGAAGGCTACGGTGGCTATGATCTAACTTTAGGCTGGGCACTTATCGCCGCACTCTTTATCTTTGGTCTAGTGATCAACGCAGTGAACCGCAAGGAGACAGCAAAATGACAATCAGCGCAATTATTATGATGGTTATTGGTTTAGGTATCACTTGGGGCGGCGCTGCCGTTTGCATCAAGCGAGCCATGGATAAACAATAGAACGTTAAGTTCCATATAAAAAAACGCCGGTAGTTACCGGCGTTTTTTGTACATACATTAGTTCAATTCTAGAAACTGTACTTGATGCCAACGGCGCCGCCAAGTTGCAAGTCAGCACCTTTGTAAAGATCTAGCTCTGGGTGTATTTGACCATAAAGGTCCCAGCCGCGTGATAAATCCCAGTTCACACCAAGTGGTACTCTCACACCAAACTCGTCATCCCATTCATACCAGCCACCAACGCCGACATACCAAGTCACAGGCATGTTTTGATCGAATGTTCCACGCTTAGCGATGTAATCAAACGCCATACCATCGTTTCCGATAATGCCACGATATTTGTTATCTAACTCTACAACAACACTTAATTGTTGATCGACAGCCATACCAACTGATAGATCCGTTGGTTCGCTTGCCGCCATTGCCGTACTAGAAACTAGTCCCAAAACTAAAATGAATTTGTTCTTCATACACGTTATCAATTATTCAAAAAAACATTATTCGCTATTCAAACATAATGGCATATCAATATGTCAACGATGGGTAAGCTCGATGTATGAAAAAGCTGACAAAAGTAAAGATGAGTTTAGGATCACACTAAAAAGGAACTGTCAGTTAATAAAATAGGAACTAAAAAAGGAGGCCGAAGCCTCCTTTTATGCATTACTATGAATGACTGCGATTAACCGTGGTTACGAATCCACTCATCCATTTCAGTTTTTAGGTTATCAGACTTAGTACCGAAGATAGCCTGTACACCACCAGCTACAACTACAACACCAGCAGCGCCTAGTTGTTTTAGCTTGTCTTGGTCAACAGCTGCTGTATCTGCAACTGCTACACGTAGACGTGTGATACATGCATCTAGACCAGTAATGTTAGCTTTACCGCCAAACGCTGCAACCAGTTCACCGCCCATATCAGAGCCAGAAGTTACAGCTGCACTTTCCGTTTCATCTTCACGGCCAGGTGTTTTTAGGTCAAGCGCTGTGATTACACCACGGAACACTACGTAGTAAATTACTGCGTAAACTAGACCAACGGCAATCATTAGCACCATCTTCTGAGCGTTACCAGATAGAACTAGGAAGTCGATCAGACCGTGAGAGAAAGAAGTACCGTGTACAAAGCCTAGAGTGTTCGAAACGATGTATGCAGAACCAGCTAGTAGAGCGTGGATACCGTATAGTAGTGGAGCAACGAATAGGAATGAGAATTCGATTGGCTCAGTAATACCAGTTAGGAATGAAGTCAGTGCAGCTGACGCCATGATACCCATTACTTTTGCACGGTTTTCTGGTTTAGCACAATGAGCAATTGCGATTGCTGCAGCTGGTAGACCGAACATCTTGAACATGTAACCACCCGCTAGCTGACCGAAGCCATTACCAGCAGCACGAGATGCTTCATCAGCAACTAGGTAACAAGTTAGTACACCATTTTGAGCTTCACCGGCAGCGTTAACACAAGAACCTGCTTCGAAGAAGAACGGTACGTTCCATACGTGGTGTAGACCGAATGGGATTAGAGAACGCTCAACAACACCGTAGATACCGAATGCTAGCTGTGGGTTTTGGTGTGCAGCCCAATCAGAGAATGCAGAAATTGCACCGCCAATTGGTGGCCAGATAACAGAAAGGATAACACCTAGGATGATCGCAGCAAAACCAGTGATGATTGGCACTGCGCGCTTACCAGCGAAGAAGCCAAGGTACTCTGGAAGTTGGATTTTGAAGAAACGGTTGAATGCCCAAGCAGCCACACCACCGACAAGGATACCACCTAGTACACCTGTATCGATTTTCTCAACACCCATAACGCCCGCCATTACACCTAGCGTTGCCGTCATGATGCCGTAACCAACGATAGCTGCAAGACCTGCAACACCGTCGTTGTTAGTGAAGCCTAGAGCTACACCTACTGCAAATAGAAGTGCCATTTGGCCGAATACTGAACCACCAGCTTGTTCCATAAGATTAGAAACGATCTCTGGAATAAAGCTTAGATGGGCAGCACCCACACCTAATAAAATACCTGCAACTGGTAAAACTGATACTGGAAGCATCAGAGCCTTACCAACTTTTTGCAGGTTAGCAAAAAGGTTCTTAAACATGTTTATGCTCCTGATAAATTTATAAGTATTATTTGGGCACTAACGGCACACCCCCGTAGCCTAAAGGTTAGCACCCAATGAAAATGTAACCACAACTGCATTATATTTTCCGGCTCTAAATATATATTGATGACCCTCAAACTTTCCACACAGTTACGAAATTTAGTTTCAAAACAAGTCTTGGATCACACCCAAAAACAGCCGATGAAAAGGTTTGCATTGCACTTATGTTACTGTTTTATAAGGAATTAATTATTTATATAATTAATTTTAAGGCGTAAATAAAATACGCCTCAATGTTATTTTTAGTAACAAAATTACATTTGTGATTTTTGAATGTTATTAAATCAACATTTTTAGTAAACATTAAACTCGTGAGCGTATCTGTTGTTTTTATCAACAAAAAAGGAGCCTAAGCTCCTTTTTTATGCTCTTATTATTTTTTCATCGCAAAAAAAGATTTCGGAAGTTTTCGGTGGTTTTTTGTGCCACTTCAGAAAGAGAGCACGATTTGAGTTGCGCAATATAAGAAGCGACTTCGACAACGTAAGCGGGTTGATTCTCTTTGCCACGATGAGGGACAGGAGCCAAGTAAGGAGAATCTGTCTCAATAAGAAGCTTCTCTAAAGGTAGAGTCTTCACCACTTCTTTTAACTCTGTAGCTTGACGGAAAGTAACAATCCCCGAGATAGAAATATAAAACCCCAGCTCCAGTGCAGCTTCAGCAAATGGAAGATCTTCTGTAAAACAGTGGATAACACCACCACATTTCTCTGCCCCACCCTTACGCAAAATATCAAGAGTATCCGCACGTGCGTTTCTGGTATGGATAATTAAAGGTTTGTTGAGCTCCACTGCAAGATCAACGTGTTGCTCAAAGCGCTCTTTCTGTAACGCGGCCGTTTCGGGCTTGTAATGATAATCTAAACCCGTTTCGCCAATAGCGACGACTTTTGCATTCGACGCATGGTGGCGCAATACGTCCATCGAAAAGTCGCTTTCAACATCAAGTGGATGCACACCGCACGAAGCATAAACATTGTCATAAGGCTCGATCATTTCCATCATTTTCGGGAAAGAATCCAGCGTTACTCCAACAGAAAGTAGCTCAGTTACGTTTGCTTGTTTAGCTTTGTTAATAACGTCTTCCACATTGATGTGGAGATCGTCGTAATTCAATTTGTCTAAATGACAATGAGAATCTACGAACATAATGCCTCTCGTGATTCAATTAACCAATTCATTGATAGTAGCTCAAGGTTCAGGCCAGGAAAGGCTTGCACCTGAGCTTTCAGGTTCATCAGCGCCTTCGCTGATGAGTACAAACCGTTATAGTTGTCCGGTTGAAACTTTGTCGCGCCCGGAAGCATTTGAGCTTCTGATACACCAAACTGCGCTTTCTGAGCATCTGTCAGTAAATACCATGCCCAGTCTAGTGATTGCTCTGAGTGTTTAGCGATTAAAGAAGCACACTCAGAAACGTCTGAAACAGGCGAAGACATTGCCTTAATAAAACTGCGTTCAAAAGCCAAGTAAGCTTCGAGCTCACCATTATTTAACGCATCCAATGTTTTTATTGGAGAGCCCATATTCAGTTTTAAGGCATAAGCAGGAACTTGCTTCGCCCCTTGTTCGTGCATCCATTGCATCGCTTGTTCCGCTGACGGAGGCGCAACAACCCAGTGTTGGCAACGGCTACGAATCGTTGGGAGCAGACGCTCCTGATTGTGGGTAACGAGCAAAAACAAGCACTTTGCCCCAGGCTCTTCTAGCGTCTTTAACAGCGCATTCGATGCCGACTCGTTCATAGAGTCCGCCGGTTCTATTACAAATAGGCGGTAACCATTAAGCTGAGATGATTCCTGAGCAAGACGGTTACAAGCGCGAATTTGGTCCACCGTTATCGCCTTTCCTTCTTTCTCTGGCTTGATCCAGTGTAAATCAGGGTGGTTTTGAGATTGATTTAGCTGGCAGCTATGACAAAAACCGCATGCTTCACTCGCGTAATTTTGGCAAAGAAGAGCTTGGCTAAAAAACTCGATAAGTTTTTCGATGCCCAAGCCCTGCTCGCTTTGTAATAAAAGCGCACCTGGTATTCTGTCCGACTCTAACCCTACTTTGAGGTTATCCCATATTGGCTGTAGCCATGGATAATCATTTAACATGAGTCACCTAAATTTACGTTTCACTTATTGACGAGCTAGCCACTCGTTTAGAGCGTCCCGAATATCACGCGACACGCCTTCAATCGTCTGTTCTGCGTTAATGATAACGATGGAAGGATCGGCATGAGCAATCTCCAAATAACGCTCACGTGTACGCTCGAAGAAACTAATATCCATCTTCTCTATACGATCTAACTCACCACGCCCACGTGCACGCTCAAGCCCAACACGAGGGTCAATATCCATATAGAGAGTGAGAGCAGGTTTAAAATCACCAAGCGTTGTATCTCGGAGATTTTTCATTAACGATGCGTCAATCTGACGGCCACCACCTTGATAAGCTTGCGACGACATATCGTGTCGGTCACCAACCACCCACTGACCGTTTTCCAAAGCTGGTTTGATCACGTTCTCAACCAACTGAACACGTGCAGCGTACAGAAGAAGCAACTCCGTCATGTCCTTAAGTTCTTCGCCTTCGTGCTCTTCTTTCACCAGAGCGCGCATTTTTTCTGCTAGCGGTGTTCCTCCTGGCTCACGGGTATTTACGATATCCTCAATACCGGCCGCTTTTAGCGTATCTAAAACGGTTTTAATCGCAGTGCTTTTACCCGCGCCTTCTAGGCCTTCAACGACAATAAAGTTTGCTTTCATCATTTGTTCTTTCTTAGTTCTCTTAAATAGGCACGAACAGCACGGTTGTGCTCAGCAAGGGATTTCGAAAATACATGTCCGCCCTTTCCACTTGCTACAAAATATAAATAGTTGCTGCTTTCTGGATTCAAAGCCGCTTCAATGGAAGCTTCACCAGCCATCGCAATCGGTGTTGGTGGCAAACCATTGATGGTATAAGTGTTATATGGTGTCGGCGTACGCAAATCTTTCTTACGAATATTGCCATCGTATGCATCACCCATACCATAAATAACTGTCGGATCAGTTTGTAACCGCATGCGTTTGTTCAATCGGTTGATAAACACAGAAGCGACGCGCTCACGCTCAGAATCAATAGCCGTCTCTTTCTCGATGATAGACGCGAGAATCAAGGCTTCGTATTTGTCCTGTAATGGCAGCTTTTCTTGACGAGCTTCCCAGCTAGCGTCCAGTATTTTATTGAGTTTTCGATGCGCTCGTTTTAATAACTGGCTTTCACTCGCACCCGCTGTGTAATGGTAGGTTTCTGCTAAAAACAACCCTTCTAGCTTTTCTCTCTCAATTCCGAGCTTCGCAGCCATTTCTTTTTCTGAAAGATCGGTTAAATCATGCTTTAAATAAGGAGCACTTTTTAGTTGATCTACCCATTCAGAAAAGCGGCTGCCTTCAACAAAAGTGATCGCAAACTGGTATTCTTTTCCAGTATTCAGATGCTCCAATGTTTGCGAAAGCGACATACCAGGCTCAAGTTGGTAAGTACCCGCTCGCACTTGCAACAATTCTGGATATAAGTGAGGAATTAAACGGATGTACTCCGATGTCTCAATCACCTCATCTTCAACTAAGGCGCGCATGACATGATGAAAGCTTGTACCACTTTCTACAGTAAACAGCTGAGGTTGTTCCAATAGAATAGGCTTTTCAACGTATTGTTTAGCCTGTGAAATTATATAAAAAACAGCTGCTGCGCCTATCACTGCGATCAGCACAACAAAAGCCAACAGTTTTTTAATCACGTAGTTAAATTCCCTTGCAGTCGTTGAGTCAATTTTCCTATCGGAAATATAGTCTTAGAGTTCGATGTCACTATGCTGCGAATAGGTGCGACACCTAATATTGAGTTACACATGAAAGCCTCATCAGCACTCAGAAAATCTGGAAGTATAAAACGCCCCTCGATGACTTCAATATGACTTACTTTAAGTAACTCAAGCACCTTACGACGCATTACGCCCGTAACGCCTGATAAGGTCAGCTCCGGCGTAAATACTTTATTACCTTTAACCCAAAAAAGGTTGGCCATTGTAGTTTCAATGACATGGTTTTGCACATTTAACGTTATTGCATCTGCAAACTCTGTATTGTCGATTTCAGCCTTGGCGAGAATCTGCTCTAAACGGTTGTTGTGCTTATGTCCCGCAAGTAAAGGTTGAATCCCTAGACGAGTATTACAAACGCCCAAGTCCACACCTTGTTCTTGCCAAGATGAATAATGAGAAGGAAACGCAAAATTGGAAATCGTCACGATAGGGCCTTTAATCCCATTAGGGCTATACCCTCGCCCGCCAATACCGCGGCTAACGTGAATCTTCACCCCCGCTCGTGCGTCAGATAAAACCGCTTTGCTTGCCCAATCATGCACAACTTTCCAGTCAGGTGAAGAGATCTTCAAAGCGTCAAGGCAAGCACTCATGCGCTCAGTATGTTCTTGCCAGTAAACCAACTCTCCATTTTGGGTCAGGATGGTGGTAAAGCCTCCATCACCGTATTGGAATGAGCGATCACCTAGCTCTACATGCGTTTGCGGAACTCCATTTACCCAAAACATTCACGTACCTTCAAATTAGCAGACAACAAATAAAACAAAACGGCTCAATGCTAAGCATCGAGCCGTTAGAATACAAGTTTCGCTTATCTAAATAAGGTTAGATAGTGTTACTCAGCGAACTTCTTGAAGATCAAAGAACCGTTTGTACCACCAAAGCCAAACGAGTTACAGATAGCGTACTCCATACCTTCAACTTTGCGCGCTGTATGCGGCACAAGGTCGATGTCTAGGCCTTCTTCTGGTTCATCAAGGTTAATGGTTGGCGGAACAATTTGGTCAACCAAAGACATAACCGTGATAATTGCTTCAACAGAGCCAGCAGCACCTAATAGGTGACCCGTCATCGACTTAGTTGAAGACACAAGAACTTGCTTCGCACCTTCTTCACCAAGAGCACGTTTCACGCCCTTGATTTCTGCAACATCACCAGCAGGAGTAGAAGTACCGTGAGCATTCACATAACCTACTTGAGTACCTGTGATGTTAGCGTCACGCATCGCCGCTTCCATCGCAAGTGCACCACCAGAGCCATCTTCGCTTGGAGATGTCATGTGGTAAGCATCACCAGACATACCAAAACCAACCAGTTCTGCGTAAATCTTCGCGCCACGTGCTTTTGCGTGTTCGTACTCTTCAAGCACCATCATGCCAGCACCATCACCTAGAACAAAACCATCACGGCCTTTATCCCATGGGCGAGATGCTTTTTGAGGCTCTTCATTACGAGTAGATAGCGCTTTAGCTGCACCGAAGCCAGCCATGCCAAGAGGCGTAGAAGCTTTTTCTGCACCACCAGCAACCATCGCATCTGCATCGCCGTAGGCAATCATACGTGCTGCATGGCCAATATTATGCAGGCCAGTAGTACATGCGGTAGAAATCGCGATATTTGGACCACGAAGACCACGCATGATAGATAGGTTACCTGCAACCATGTTTACAATGGTCGAAGGAACAAAAAATGGGCTAACTTTGCGAGGGCCTTTGTCTACTAATGCAGTATGGCCAGTTTCGATAAGGTCAAGACCGCCAATGCCTGAGCCGATAGCAACACCAACTCGAGCCGCATTTTCTTCGGTAATTTGTAAGCCAGAGTTATCAAGAGCTTGAATACCCGCTGCAATGCCGTACTGGATGAAAAGGTCCATCTTACGAGCATCTTTTTTAGACATGTACTCTGTGCAATCGAAATCTTTAACAAGACCTGCAAAACGAGTTGAGAAGTTCGTAGTATCAAAGTGCTCGATATTTACGATACCACTTTGACCTTCTAGCAGGGCTTTCCAAGATGATTCTACTGTGTTGCCTACCGGTGACAACATACCCATGCCAGTGACAACTACACGACGCTTGGACACGATATAATTCTCCGGGAATTGAATATTTCTATGAGAGGATAGAAGAAGTTAGAAAGAACACAGGCGGTCTAGGAGACCGCCTGGGAGAGCTAATTACTGAGCGCTGTTTACGTAGTCGATTGCAGCTTGAACAGTAGTGATCTTCTCAGCTTCTTCGTCAGGAATCTCAGTGTCGAATTCCTCTTCTAGAGCCATAACTAATTCTACAGTGTCTAGAGAATCAGCACCTAGATCGTCAACGAAAGAAGCTTCGTTTTTAACTTCTGCTTCGTCTACACCTAGCTGTTCAACAATGATTTTCTTTACGCGTTCTTCGATGTTGCTCATTTTTCTTTTCCTTTACAGATTTCGCCTAATGCGATGATTCCGTAGTTTATTCGAACTATTGAAAGTTGCAAGGGGGTCCTTGCTGGTCAAACCACAAAATTAGCGAATTTAACCGAATTTCAATACATTTTTGACTTAAATCATGCACAAATCTTGCGCATAAGCATGACAAGTTCATGACAGTTAACTGCAACTATAGGCTATTTTTCACAATGTAAAATAGCTTATTTTGCATAAACTGTCGCATTAAACCATGTACATACCACCATTTACATGCAAAGTTTCACCAGTAATGTACGCTGCTTCAGGAGAAGCAAGGAAAACTACTGCTGATGCAATTTCACGTGGGTCACCTAAACGACCTGCTGGCACGTTCGACAAAGTTGCCGCACGTTGGTCATCATTTAGTGCCTTAGTCATGTCAGTTTCGATGAAACCAGGAGCAACAGTATTCACTGTTACACCACGAGACGCAACTTCACGAGCCATTGATTTAGTAAAACCAATCACGCCCGCTTTCGCTGCTGCGTAGTTAGTTTGACCTGCGTTACCCATGGTACCAACAACAGAGCCTACGTTGATGATACGACCCGCACGTTTTTTCATCATGCCGCGTAAAACCGCTTTAGACATGCGGTAGATTGGCGTTAGGTTGGTATCGATGATGTCGTTCCACTCATCATCTTTCATGCGCATCAATAGGTTGTCACGAGTAATACCAGCGTTATTCACCAGAATATCGATCACACCAAATTCTTCGTTGATCGTTTTTAATGTCGCTTCGATAGACTCGACATCAGTCACGTTAAGCGCTAAGCCTTTACCGTTATCACCAAGATACTCGCTGATAGCAGCCGCACCACTTTCAGAAGTAGCAGTACCGATAACCGTAGCACCTCGCTCGACAAGAAGTTCCGCGATCGCGCGGCCAATACCACGGCTTGCGCCGGTAACTAGCGCGATCTTACCTTCTAGATTCATCATGTTGTGTTTCCTTTTCTTATCGCAAATTTATCGCTTGATGGATTACTTCGCAGCGTCTAGCGATGCGATATCATTCACTGCGGCTGCAGTTAGCGTTTTCACGATACGTTTTGTTAGACCTGTTAAAACTTTACCAGGACCAAGCTCAAGAAGATTTTCTACGCCTTGTTCGTGCATCAGTTCAACTGTCTCAGTCCAACGAACTGGGCTATGTAGCTGACGAACAAGCGCATCTTTGATTTTTGCAGGATCTGTCTCAGCAACCACATCAACGTTGTTGATAACTGGCAGCTGTGGTGAGTTAAATTCGATAGACTCGAGAGCTACAGCAAGTTTTTCCGCTGCTGGCTTCATAAGTGCACAGTGTGAAGGTACTGAAACAGGAAGAGGAAGCGCACGCTTCGCACCAGCTTCTTTACATAGCGCACCAGCTCGCTCTACTGCGTCTTTGCTACCAGCGATAACGACTTGACCAGGCGAGTTAAAGTTTACTGGAGAGACCACTTCGCCTTGCGCTGCGTCTTCACACGCTTTTGCAATCGCATCATCAGCCAAACCGATAATCGCGTACATTGCGCCAGTACCAGCTGGTACTGCTTCTTGCATAAGTTGACCACGTAATTCAACCAGCTTGATGGCTTCTTTAAAGTCAATAACACCCGCACATACAAGTGCTGAGTACTCACCTAGGCTGTGACCGGCTAGGTTTGCTGGTTGCTCTAAGCCAAGTTCCTGCCATACACGCCAGATTGCAACAGATGAAGCTAGCAAAGCTGGTTGAGTACGGAAAGTCTCGTTTAAATCTTCTGCAGGTCCATTTTGAACAAGCGCCCATAGATCGTAACCTAGTGCGTCAGATGCTTCTGCAAATGTTTGTTTTACTACGTCATATTGTTCGCCTAGTTCTGCAAGCATACCTACAGCTTGAGAACCTTGACCTGGAAATACGATAGCAAACTTGCTCATGTTGTTTTCCTTTAAGCAAAGTAAAAAGAAATAAGATGCACCAAGTGCACCTTAAATTTTGAATTCTTGTGAAACTTAGAACTTCACAAGGGCCGAGCCCCAAGTGAATCCGCCGCCAAACGCTTCAAGAAGCAGAGTTTGACCGCGTTTAATACGACCATCACGTACCGCTTCATCTAGTGCTGTTGGCACCGTCGCAGCTGATGTGTTGCCGTGTTTATCAAGTGTAATCACGACTTGGTCTAGTGACATCGAAAGTTTCTTCGCTGTCGCTGAAATAATGCGGTAGTTCGCTTGGTGCGGCACTAGCCAGTCTAGTTCAGACTTATGCATGTTGTTGGCTTCAAGCGTATCTTTTACTAGTTTCGATAGCTGAGTGACAGCGACTTTGAATACTTCGTTCCCAGCCATATGAAGCCATTTATCCGCATCTTGCCCCCGCACAGGTACAGGTAGGCTTAGAAGCTCTCCGAATTGACCATCCGAGTATATGTGGGTAGAGATAATGCCAGGCTCTTGGCTAGCGCCTACGACAACGGCTCCGGCACCATCACCAAATAGGATAATGGTTGAACGGTCTGTCGGATCACACGTTTTAGACAAAGCATCTGAACCAATCACAAGTACGTTTTTGCACATACCAGATTTGATATGTTGGTCTGCAACAGATAATGCGTACACAAAACCAGAACAAGCAGCGGCTAAGTCAAAAGCTGGACAACCTTTAATGCCAAGCTTTGCCTGCACCTGACACGCAGATGAAGGGAAAGTATGGCTACTGCTCGTTGTGGCTACGATAATCAGGTCGATATCGTTTTTATCAATACCCGCCATATCGATAGCGTTTTCAGCTGCGTAGAATGCCATGTCTGCTACAGTCTCGTTTTCTGCAGCAATTCGACGCTCTTTAATACCCGTGCGAGCAACGATCCACTCATCACTTGTATCTACCATTTTCTCTAGATCTGCGTTTGTACGCACCTGAGATGGCAGGTAGCTGCCAGTACCTAAAATTTTGCTATACATGAAGACTAATAATGCCTCTCGAGTAAAACCGCTTCCAAACGATCGCTAATACGGCTTGGTACTTGTCGTTTGACCTCGTGTACTGCCTCGCCAAGTGCATTGACAATCGCAGATACATCCGCACTTCCATGGCTTTTTATGACAATGCCGCGCAATCCTAGCAAACTTGCGCCGTTATACTGGTCGGGGTTCAGTGTTTTTAGTTCATTAAACAGCCTAGAAAACAACTTTCTAGCTATCCAACCCTTTATCGTTGATGCCATTATGCTGGTTTTAATTTTTTCGATAAAAAGTTGAGCTGTTCCCTCACTGGCTTTTAAGCATACGTTGCCGACAAATCCATCACAAACAATGACGTCAGCAACATCATGCAAAATTTGATTACCTTCAATATAACCGACAAAGTTAATCGCATCGGTCTGAGAAAGCATTTCTGCGCAACGTTTGACTAAATCGTTACCTTTAATCTCTTCTGCGCCAATATTGAGTACAGCAACGCGAGGAGGACGACCCAAGTGTTCTTCAGCTAATGCACTGCCCATTACAGCAAATTGGAACAAGCTATCAGCATCGCACGATACATTCGCCCCCAGATCTAGCATCCAAGTGCGCTTTCCGGTAATCGTCGGTAAAGCGGAAACTAAAGCAGGACGTTCAATGCCAGGAAGTAACTTAAGAATGAAACGCGATAGTGCCATTAATGCACCGGTGTTGCCACCACTAACACAAGCATCCGCTTTCTGCTCAGAAACCAAATCGATAGCCATACGCATAGAGCTATTTTGGCTATTACGTAACGCCAATGAAGGTTTTTCTGAGTTCGAGATAACTTTCTCGCTGTGAAGAATAGTCAAGCGGGAACTGGTCGAGGTACCGAGTTGAGATAATTGAGACGTGATCAGAGATTGATCACCAATAAGAATCACTTTTAGCTCTGGGAAATGAGACAGTGCCTGCACGGCGGCAGGCACTGTTACGCGTGGACCGAAATCCCCGCCCATTGCATCAAGTGCAACGGTAATACTTTGCAAAGGTTCAACCTTACTTGTTGATAACCTTTTGACCACGGTAGTAACCTTCAGCAGTTACGTTGTGGCGTAGGTGAGTTTCACCAGAAGTCGCGTCTACAGATAGAGCAGCTGTAGTTAGCGCATCGTGTGAACGACGCATACCGCGCTTAGAACGAGTTTTACGGTTTTTCTGTACGGCCATTGACCCTACTCCTATACTATTGGGTTAAAAACCTGAAGAAGAATCGGCTACCACACCTATTACTTTTTCAGACTTTTCAAAACGTCGAATGGATTCGGTTTTTCTTCCTCAATTTCTTCAGGAATCTCACCAAAAACCATGTTATTTGAATCAACGCTACAATCCGCTTCATCGTGCATCGCAATTTGAGGTAATGCTAAGATGAACTCGTCTTCAACAAGTTGTATGAGGTCTAATTCACCATATTCATTTAGATCTACCAAATCATAAATTTCTGGTGCTTCCTGTTCTGTTTTCTCACCGTAGTAAGGAGTAGAAAGGAATTCAACTTCGCACTCATGTGCGAATACCTCATTACAACGCTGACACTCTAAATCGACTTCGATGTTAGCTTTACCAGAGATAACAACGAGTCGCTGTTCATCCATCCCAAATGACAATGAGACTTCTGCGTCGCGTTTTACGCCTTCAGTTGTTTCCACTAAGCGCTTGAAAAGACTAGCTTGGATGATGCCATCGTAATCCAATCGTTTCTGTGCGGCTTTAGCTGGGTCAACCGTTCGCGGTATTTTTACCTTTTGCATAGGGCGCGAATATTATCTTCCAAATCAAAATTAGTCAAAGAAAAAGGCAAAAAAGTTGTACTTTTTTGCGCTTAACATACAGAGCATTAGCCAGAATCATTTTTGATCGATTATCCTATTGGAAATGCT